>JANOBX010000134.1:0-72347 GCA_031411875.1 Burkholderiales bacterium
CGCCACCGCCTTCAACTGGCTGGCCAGCGCCATGCGATCTTGCGCAGCGCGCTCGATCTTGAAATCGGTGGCCACGTTCTCGGCCGTCTCGGGCATCGAGTCGACGCCGTACTGCTGCTTCATCAGCTTGTTGACGAAGCGCCAGCCGATGGTGGTGTCGTAGACCGCGTTAGCGCGGCCAAAAGCCGACTCGGCCTTGGGCATCACGAAGGGTGCCCGGCTCATGCTTTCCACGCCACCGGCGATCATCAGTTCGGCCTCGCCGGCCTTGATGGCGCGCGCCGCGCTGCCCACGGCGGCCAGCCCGCTGCCGCACAGTCGGTTGAGGGTGGCGCCGGGCACGCCCATCGGCAGGCCGGCCAGCAGCGCGGCCATGCGTGCGACGTTGCGGTTGTCCTCGCCGGCCTGATTGGCGCAGCCGTAGAGCACGTCGGCCACGGCCAGCCAGTCGACCTTGGGGTTGCGCGCCATCAGCGCCTGCAGCGGGATGGCGGCCAGGTCGTCGGTGCGGATGGACGACAGTGCGCCGCCGTAGCGGCCGAAGGGGGTGCGGATGGCGTCGCAGATGTAGGCGTGGTGCATGGCGGGTCCAGGTTCGGCGGCGCGTTCTAATGCGGGTTTTGATACGCGTTCTGATGTGTGTTCAGAAGGCGCGCCGGCGCAGCAGCGGGCTGACACGATAGCGCTCGCCGCGATAGTGGGCGTCCAGCGTGTCGAGCAGGGCCGTCACTTCGCGGGCGCTCCAGCGGCGCAGGAAGTCGAAGGGGCCGGCAGGGTGGTTGACGCCCAGGGTCATTGCGGCGTCGGCGCCGGCTTCGTTGCACACGCCTTGCTGCACGGCGTCGGCCGCTTCGTTGACGAGCATGGCCACGGTGCGTGCCACCACCAGGCCGGGCGCGTCGGCCACCGGCAGCGGGGCGAAGCCCAGGGCGGCCAGCCAGGCGGCGGCCTGGGTGGCGAAGGCTTCGCTGCAGTCCGCCGCCACGGCATAGGCCAGTGCCGTGCCGGGGGCAGGGGGCTTGTCGGCGGTCAGGGCCACGGGGCGGTCGAAGAGGGCGATGTCGCGGCACCCCGTGGCGGCCGCCAGTTCGGTGGCGGTGCGACCGTCGCTCAGCATCAGACGGGCGCCGTCGATCTGCAGCCCGGTCCAGCCGCTGTCGTGAAGGCGGGCCGGGCCCCAGCCCTGCGCGGCCAGCGCGGCGGTGGCGGCCTGTTCCAGGAAGTCGGCGATGGGGCCGGTGCCGTGCACCGACACCTCGCGCGCCGTGGCTGGGGCTTCGGTCACGGCCACGGGCAGGGTGGCGTTGCCAGGCTTGCCGTCGGTATAGCGGAAGAAGCCGCGGCCGCTCTTGCGGCCCAGCAGGCCGCCGGCCACCATCTCGGCCTGCACGCCGCTGGGCACGTAGCGCTTGTCCTGGAAATTGGCTTCATACACCGACTTCGTCACGGCGAAGTTGGTGTCGTGGCCGATCAGGTCCATCAGTTCACACGGCCCCATGCGGAAGCCGGCGCCGCGCAGGCAGGCGTCCAGCACCGCGGGCGTGGCCGCCTGTTCCTGAAGCAGAGCCAGGGCTTCGGCGTAGTAGGGCCGGGCGATGCGATTGACGATGAAGCCGGGCGTGCTCTTCGCGTGCACCGGCACCTTGCCCCAGGCCTGGCTCAATTCGAAGATGGCGGCGGCCACGTCGGCATCGGTCTGCAGGCCGCTGACCACCTCCACCAGCTTCATCAGCGGCACGGGGTTGAAGAAGTGCATGCCGACGACCCGGCCCGGATGTTTCAGGCCGGCCGCGATGGCGGTGACAGAGATCGAACTGGTGTTGGTGGCCAGCACGCAACCGGGGCCGACGATGCCTTCCAGCTCGGCGAACAACGCGCGCTTGGCGTCCAGCTGTTCGACGATGGCTTCGACCACCAGACCGCAGCCTTCGGACTGCGCCACGGTGTCGGCCGGCGTGATGCGGGCCAGCGTCTGCTCGGCGGCGTCTGCGGCCAGCTTGCCCTTGGCCACCAGGCTGGCCAGCGTGTCGGCGAGCTTGCCCTTCGCGGCTGCGGCGGCACCGGCGCGCAGGTCGAACAGGCGCACCGGGTGGCCGGCCTGCGCCGCCACCTGGGCGATGCCGGCACCCATGATGCCGGCGCCGACGACGAACACCGGGGTGTGGGCGAGAGAGTGTTCGTTCATGGTGTGGGGAGCTCGATGTCGGGCCGTGCCCGGCCGGGTTCAGGCCCGGGGGATCCAGGATGCCGGTCGCTTGGCCAGGAAGGCGGCGAAGCCTTCGCGGGCCTCGTCGGTGCCGCGCACCCGGGCAATGGTGCTGGCGGTCAGTTCGATCACGGCCGGCGTGATCGGGCCCACCTGCAGCTGCGCCATGAGCGCCTTGATTTCGCGCTGTGCGTTCGGGCCGCCGGCCAGCAGCGCATCGAGCATCGGGTCGACAGCCTTGTCCAGCTGTTCTGGCGGCACCAGCTTGTGGACCAGGCCGATGGCCAGGGCTTCCTGGGCGCCGATGCGTTCGGTCGTGAGCGCCAGGCGCCGCGCCTGGCGCTTGCCGACGGCATTGGTGACGTAGGGGCCGATGACGGCGGGAAGGATGCCGAACTTTGCTTCGCTGACCGAGAAGCTCGCGCCTTCTGCGGCCACCGCGACGTCGCAGGCACAGACCAGGCCCACGCCGCCGCCGAGCGCCGCGCCCTGCACCTGCGCCACCGTGGGCTTGGGACAGGATTCGATGCGCGCGAGCATGGCTGCGAAACGGCGTGCGTCCTGCAGGTTCCATTCGAGCGTGGCGGTGCTGGCGCGCTGCATCCACTGCAGGTCGGCGCCGGCGCTGAAGTGCTTGCCTTCACCGGCCAGCACGATGACGCGCACGGTGTCGTCGGCGATGAGCTGCGCGAATGCAGCGTCCAGTTCGCCGATCATGGTTTCGTCGAAGGCGTTGAACACCTCCGGCCGGGCCATCGTCACCTGGGCCACGCCGGCGCGGCGCATGCCGATGCGCAGCGTGGTCATCAATAGGTTTCCAGGTGCAGACGGCCTTCGCGCTTCAGCGCGGCGCCGATCGTGTCCCAGGCCAGGCCAGCACCTTGCGCGATGTCGCGCAGCGCCAGCACCACGCCTTCTTCCATGGCTTTCAGGCCGCACACGTAGAAGTAGGCATTCGGGTCGGTGAGCAAAGGCGCCAGGTCGGCGGCGCGTTCGCGCATCAGGTCCTGCACGTAGCGCTTGGGCGCACCGGGCGTGCGGCTGAAGGCGAAATGGCTGTCGATGAAGTCCTTGGGCAGGCTCTGCAGCGGGCCGAAATAGGGAAGCTCCTGTTGGGTGCGCGCGCCGAAGAACAGCATCAGCTTGCCGCCCTCGAACTTGCCGCTGGCGCGCTGCCGCCGCCGCCATTCCGTCATCGCTCGCATCGGCGCGCTGCCGGTGCCGGTGCAGATCATCACGATGTGGCTCTTCGGGTGATTGGGCATCAGGAAGTTACTGCCGAAGGGGCCGATGACCTGCACCGTGTCGCCCACCTTCAGGTCGCACAGGTAGTTGCTGGCCACGCCGCGCACGGGCTGGCCCTGGTGGTCTTCCAGCACCCGCTTCACGGTCAGGCTGGCGTTGTTGTAGCCGGGGCGTTCGCCGTTGCGCGGGCTGGCGATGCTGTACTGGCGCGGGTGGTGGGCGCGGCCGTTCGCATCCACGCCTGGCGGCACGATGGCGATGCTCTGGCCTTCCAACAGCGGGAAGGGCATGGCGCCGAAATCCAGCACGATGTGGTGGGTGTCGTAGTCGTGGCCGACGTCGGTGACGCGCACGTTGCCGGCCACCGTGGCGGTGATGGACTTCTCGGTCGCCTTGGGGCCGTAGAGATTGGTGTACGGGTGCGCCGCCGACCAGGGCGGCAGGGTCGCACCGTAGGCGGCACTGTTGAACAGGCTGTCGGCCGCAGCCTGGGCCTGCGGCGCCGGCGCGCTGATGGACTCCATCGCCACGCCATCGGCGGCCAGGGCTTCGGCACTCAGTTCCGCGGGCAGCTCGTCCCAGCCCAGCTGCTCCTGCACGCTGTAGGCCTTGATGCGCGCCACCAGCCGCCAGTTGTCGATGCTGCCGGTGGGGCAGGGCGGCACGCAGGCCATGCAGAAGTTGCACTTGTCCGCATCGACGACGTAGTTCCGGTCGTCGTGCGTCACCGCGCCCACCGGGCAGGTGGCTTCGCAGGTGTTGCAGCGGATGCAGATCTCGGGGTCGATGACGTGCTGCTTCAGCAGCGCCGGGTCGGCCAGTTCGGACATGTCCACGATTCAGTTGAAGCGAACGTAGTCGTAATCCACCGGCTGACGGTTGATGCCCATCACCGGCGGTGCGATCCAGTTCGCGAACTTGCCGGGCTCGACGACCCGGCCCATCAGGCTGGCGACGAAGGCGCGGTCGCCGCCACTGGGCAGCCAGCGGTCGGTGTTGGCCTTCCATTCGGCGTCGCTGATCACACGGCCGTCGGGCGAGACTTTCACCCCCGAGAGCGCGCCGATGTTGCGGTGGAAGGCCTTGTGCGGCACGCTCAACGTCACGGGGATGCCGGCCTTTTCCAGCACCTTGTTCCAGCGGTTCACGCCGGCGATGCTGTCCTTGATGTAGTCGTCGCGCAGCACTTCGTTCAGCGCGTTGAGCATCGGCACTTCCTTTTCCACGAGCTGGCCAGCCTTGGCTTCCAGCACCTTGTAGGTCTGGCCTTTCAACACATGGTCGTCGACGCGCTTGCCTTCTTCATAGCGGCCTTTCAGACCGCTGGAATAGAAGGTGGCGGCATTGCTGCTTTCGTCGGCACCGAAGAGGTCGATGGTGACGCTGAAGTGGAAGTTGATGTAGCGCTGGATGGTGGGCAGGTCGATCACGCCGGCGTTGCGCAGCACGCTCACGTCGTCGGTCTTCAGCTCGTTCATCTTCTGCGCGGTGCGCTGGATGACGCGGCTGATGCCCGATTCGCCCACGAACATGTGGTGCGCTTCTTCGGTCAGCATGAACTTGGTGGTGCGGGCCAGCGGGTCGAAGGCGCTTTCGGCCAGCGCGCACAACTGGTACTTGCCGTCGCGATCGGTGAAGTAGGTGAACATGAAGAAGCTCAGCCAGTCGGGCGTGGCTTCGTTGAAGGCACCCAGGATGCGCGGGTTGTTGGCGTCGCCGCTGCGGCGCTCGAGCAGGGCTTCGGCTTCTTCGCGGCCGTCACGGCCGAAATGCTTGTGAAGCAAGTAGACCATCGCCCACAGGTGCCGGCCTTCCTCGACGTTGATCTGGAACAGGTTGCGCAGGTCGTACATGCTGGGCGCGGTGAGGCCGAGGTGGCGCTGCTGTTCCACCGAAGCCGGTTCGGTATCGCCTTGCGTGACGATGATGCGGCGCAGGTTGGCGCGGTGTTCGCCGGGCACGCTGTCCCAGGCCTTCTCGCCCTTGTGGTCGCCGAAGTGGATGGTGCGGTTGGCGTCGCCCGGGTTCATGAAGATGCCCCAGCGGTAGTCGCGCATCTTCACGTGGCCGAAGCTGGCCCAGCCCTGCGGGTCGACGCTGATGGCGGTGCGCAGGTAGACGTCCATGTCGGTGCTGCCTTCGGGGCCCATGTCGTCCCACCAGCTGATGAAGTTGGGCTGCCACTGCTCCAGCGCGCGCTGCAGCGTGCGGTCTTCCGACAGGTTGACGTTGTTGGGGATCTTTTCGCTGTAGTTGATGCTGCTCATTCGTCTGCTCCGGGGATGTGTCGTGCTTAAACGCGATACCAGTCGAACTGGGCTTTTTCGCCCTTGCCGTAAACCTTCAAGGCGCCCTTGTCGCCCACGGCGTTGGGGCGCTGGAAGATCCAGTTCTGCCAGGCCGTGAGGCGGCCGAAAACGCGGGTGAGCATGTTTTCGGGGCCGTTGAAACGCAGGTTGGCTTCCATGCCGGTGAGCGCGTCGGGGCTCATCGCGCGGCGTTCCTCGATGGCGATGCGGATCTCGTCGGCCCAGTCGATGTCGTCGGGGTTGGCGGTGACGAGGCCCAGCGCCAATGCGGCGTCGGCGTCCAGGGGCTGGCCGAGGGCAGCGCGGGCGGCGGCCAGCGGCGCGGCCTCGCCGTAGAAGCGGCGTTCGAGGCGGCTCTGGCCGGTGATCATCGGGAAGAGGCCGAAGTTCGCGTCGCCCAGCGTCAGCTTCGGCGTGCGCGCCGCGTCGTCGGGCAGCATCAGCTGATAGCTGCGGTCGCAGGCCAGCGCCAGTTCCAGGAAGCTGCCGGCGAAGCACGAGCCGGGCTCGACCAGGGCGAACAGGCTGCGCGAGGTGACGTCCAGGCGCGCGAAGGTTCGGCGCAGCAGCCCCGTGGTCTCGCGCACCAGCCAGTGCTGGCCGTGGGCCTGCAGCGTGGCGTCCATGGCCAGCACCGCAGCCGCGTCGCCTTCGGTCTTCATCAGCCAGGTGCCGATCTCGGCTTCGTTGGTGCGCATCTCGAGGATGGCGTCTTCCAGTTCGCGCGCCATCTGCAGCGGGTACCAGGCATCGCCTGCGGCCTCGATGGCCGGGATGCTGGCCGGCTGCTCACCGGACGGAGCCTTCACCGTCCAGGTGGCGCTGCGCTGGGCGCGGTCGATCTGCACCGTCACATGGCCGTAGCGCAGCGCATCGGCCTCGATGGTGCGGGCCAGCGGCTTGAGCATCACGCCTGCGGCACCGGCAGGGCGGTCGCTGAGTGCGGCCAGTTCCAGCGCTCGTTCCTGCACCTTCGCTGAGAACACGGCGGTCTTGGCGACCTCGTCCACCAGGCGCCAGTCCTTGGCCTTCTGGCCGCGCACGCCTTCCACGCTGGTGCAGAAGATGTCGGCCAGGTCGTGGCGCACACGGCGCTTGTCGGTGACGCGGGTCAGGCCGCCGGTGCCGGGCAGCACGCCCAGCAGCGGCACCTCGGGCAGGCTGACCGCGCTGCTGCGGTCGTCGACCAGGATGATCTCGTCGCAGGCCAGGGCGAGTTCATAGCCGCCGCCGGCACAGGCGCCGTTCACGGCCGCCAGGAACTTCAGCCCGCTGTGCCGGCTGCTGTCTTCCAGGCCGTTGCGCGTTTCGTTGGTGAACTTGCAGAAGTTCACCTTCCAGGCGTGGCTGGAAACCCCCAGCATGAAGATGTTGGCGCCAGAACAGAACACGCGGTCCTTGGCGCTGGTGACGACCACGGTGCGCACTTCAGGGTGTTCGAAGCGGATGCGCTGGATGGCGTCGTTCAGCTCGATGTCCACGCCCAGGTCGTAGCTGTTGAGCTTGAGCTTGTAGCCCTCGCGCAGGCCGCCGTTTTCATCGAAGTCGGCCAGCAGGGTGGCCACGGGGCCCTCGAACTTCAGCTTCCAGTGGCGGTAGCGTGAAGGGTGGGTCTGGTAGTCGACGCGGGCGGCGGCTGGTGGGGTGTGGGTCACGGGAGTCTCCTGAAATGGGCTGCCTCTGGCCGCCGTGATAAGCAGAATACTGCGTGTATTTCGCTGCGTCAACACAGAAATGCATTTTTATGCGTGTTTGTCCAGGCCCAGTGCCTGGCGCACGGTGCCTTGCAGAAGGCTGAAGGTTTCCGTCAGCGGCTGCGCACTGGTGTCGACCCGCAGCTCGGCCTTCGAATAGAAGGCGGCGCGCCCGGCCAGGATGCTTTTGAGGTCCTCCATCGCTTCCTTGCTCGCACGCATGGGCCGCATGTCGCCCTGCGCCGCCACACGTGCCATGTGGTCTTCGGGTTCGGCCTGCAGCCACACGGTGGTGCAGTGGGCCAGCAGCTGGTTGAAGGTGGCTGGGTCGCTGACGATGCCGCCCGGGGTGGCGATGACGGCGTCCTCGTAGATCTGGATGGTTTCTTCCAGCGCGCGGCGTTCGTAGCGGCGATAGGCGTTCTGGCCGTACAGCGCCTGGATCTCGCTGACGCTGCAGCCGGCGAACTTCTCGATCTCGCGCGACAGCTCGACGAAGGGAAAACCCAAGTCTTCGGCGAGCAACGCGCCCAGGGTGGACTTGCCCGCACCGCGCAGCCCCACCAGGGCCACGCGCGAGCTGCGGGCGCGGGTGCCGCTGCCGTGGTCGCCGCCGGTGCCCAGCAGTTCGCCCACCGCGGCGCGCACGCGGCGCAGGGTGTCCTCGTCCCGGCGTTCCAGCAACTCGCGCAGCAGCAGCCATTCAGGCGACCGCGTCGTCACGTCGCCCAGCAGTTCGGCCAGGGAACACTGCAGCGCGGCCGCCACCTGCAACAGGATGAGGATGGACGCATTGCCGACGCCGTATTCCAGGTTGGCCAGGTGGCGTTCCGAGACGTCGGTGGCCAGGGACAGGGCCTTTCGCGTCATGCCGCGGCGCGCCCGCAGCGCCCTCACACGTTCGCCCAGCGCCACCAGGAAGGGGTGCTTGTGGAGATTGCTGTCCTCGGCCGAGTCGGGCGCGCCTGGGACTAACCCGATAGCTGGCAATATAGTGCTTGACATGGATCTGACGCGATCTTAAAGTCCTGACACGCACAATACTGCATTGCATCGCGGGCCACAAGCGGCCCAGCCGCAAAGCGAAGCCGGTTTGACCTGCATCAGAACCTCGTCCGCACCATGTCAGCCACCACCCCGGAAACCTTCCGCAGCCAGATCGTCGCGCTCACGCAGCAACTGCAGGGCCGGCCGCTGGACGCCGACCTCGATGCCTGGCTGAACGCCGTCCACGGCAGCGTCAGCGCCAGCTACGCCGCCCTGAAGGCCGGCTGCGAAGCCGGCGTGGCCGCGGGTTGGCTGTGCAACCGCGAAGGCGGCGGCCTGCGCTACGGCCGCATCTTCAAGCCGGCCGACGACCTGAATGGCTTCTCGGTCGACGTGGTCGACATGTGCGACGTGGCCGGCCCGCACCACCTGCACCCGAACGGCGAAATCGACCTGGTGATGCCGCTGGACGATGGCGCCCGCTTCGACGGCCGTCCGGCCGGCTGGCTGGTCTGCCCGCCGGGCAGCGCACACCGGCCCACCGTCGAAGGCGGCCGCGCGCTCGTGCTGTACCTGCTGCCCCAAGGGCAGATCCAGTTCACCTGACGCGGCATCCGCGTCGCACCCCGCAAAGGCCACCCTTGAGCGAACTCCTGCTGAACCACCTGGGCGGTCGCTGGCTGTCCGGCACCGGCGCCGGCACCGCGCTGCTCGACCCGGTGCTGGGCCATGAACTGGTGCGCGTGGACGCCACCGGCCTGGACCTCCCCGCCGGCTTCGCTTTCGCCCGCGAACAGGGCGGCGCGGCCCTGCGTGCGTTGACCTACCGCCAGCGCGCCGAGATGCTGGGCACTATCGTCAAGCTGCTGCAGGCGCAGCGTGCCGCCTATGACGACATCGCCACGGCCAACAGCGGCACGGTGAAGAGCGACTCCGCGGTGGACATCGACGGCGCCCTCTACACGCTGGGCTACTACGCCAGGCTGGGCGCTTCACTGGGCGAGCAGCGTTTCCTGCTCGACGGTGACCCGGCATCGCTGGCCAAGGACGGTGCCTTCCAGAGCCAGCACCTGCAGCTGCCGGTGCGCGGGCTGGCCCTCTTCATCAACGCCTTCAATTTTCCAGCCTGGGGCCTGTGGGAAAAGGCCGCGCCGGCCTTGCTGTCGGGCGTGCCGGTGGTGGTGAAGCCGGCCACGGCCACGGCCTGGTTGACGCAACGCATGGTCCAGGACGTGGTCGACGCCGGCCTCCTGCCCGCGGGCGCGCTGTCGGTGGTGTGCGGCAGCTCGGCCGGCCTGCTCGACGCGCTGCAGCCCTTCGACCTGCTGTCCTTCACCGGCAGCGCCGACACCGCCGCGCTGCTGCGCCGGCATGCCGCGGTCGCCGAACGCTCGGTGCGTGTGAACATCGAGGCCGACAGCATCAACAGCGCGCTGCTGCTCGAAGGCGAGGCCCCGGGCGGCGCCGCCTTCGATCTGCTCGTGAAGGAAGTGGTGCGCGAGATGACGGTGAAGTCGGGCCAGAAGTGCACCGCCATCCGGCGTGTCTTCATCCCCGAGGCCTTGTATGCGGCCACGGCCGAGGCCGTGTCGGCCCGGCTGGCGAAGGTGACCGTGGGCAACCCGCGGGTGGAAGAGGTGCGCATGGGCGCGCTCGTCAGCCGCGCGCAGCTCGCCTCGGTGCAGCAAGGCCTGCGGGCGCTGCAGACGCAGGCCGAGGTGCTGCACGACGGCGCCACGCACACCCTGGTCGACGCCGACCCGGCCGTGGCCTGCTGTCTCGGCCCCAGCCTGCTCGGCACGCGCGACGCCGCCGGTGCCGACGCTGCAGGCCTGGTGCACGGCAGCGAGGTCTTCGGCCCGGTGGCCACGCTGGTGCCCTACCGCCACATGGCGCATGCGCTGCAGATGCTGCGCCAGGGCGAAGGCTCGCTGGTGGCATCGGTCTACGGCAGCGACGACGCCGCGCTGGCCCATGCCGCGCTCGAACTGGCCGACTGCCACGGCCGCGTCCACGTGGTGAACCCCGCCGCCGCAGCCGTTCACAGCGGCCACGGCAACGTGATGCCGCAGTCCCTGCATGGCGGCCCGGGCCGGGCCGGCGGGGGCGAAGAACTGGGCGGCCTGCGCGCCCTGAATTTCTACCATCGCCGCGCTGCAGTGCAGGCCGCGCCCGGCGTGCTGGCGTCCTGGGCGCGGGGCTGATCCCGCACCCGCCGCAGCAGTGCCCACGCCAACCGACAGCCAGGAGACGAGCATGAGCAGCACCCCACTGGACGAGACTGCGGACGACGTGGCCGCGCCGCCCGCGCAGTTCAACTTCGCGCAGCACCTGTTGGCCGTCAACCAACACCGGCCGGCCAAGGCGGCCGTCATCGACGACCTGGGCTCGCTGAGCTACGGCGAGTTGGCCCTTCGCGTGCGCCAGCTGGCCGCAGGCCTGCGCAGCCTGGGCATCAAGCGAGAAGAACGTGTGCTGCTGCTGATGCAGGACAGCGCCGACTGGCCCGTGGCCTTCCTGGGCGCCATCTACGCAGGCGCGGTGCCCGTGGCCGTGAACACGCTGCTCACCGCCGACGACTATGCCTACGTGCTGGAGCATTCGCGTGCGCAGGCGGTGCTGGTGTCCGGCGCCGTGCTGCCGGCGCTGAAGGCGGCGCTGACGAAGAGCGACCACGAAGTCCAGCGCGTCGTCGTGTCGCGCCCGGTGGCGCCGCTGGACTTCGGCGAACTCGACTTCCAGGCCTTCGTCGACGCCCATGCCGCCCTGCCGAAGGCGGCGGCCACGGGCGCCGACGACCCGGCCTTCTGGCTGTACTCGTCGGGCTCCACCGGGCGGCCCAAGGGCACCGTGCATTCCCACGCCAACCCCTACTGGACCTGCGAGCTGTACGGCAAGCGCGTGCTCGGTCTCACCGATGCCGACGTCTGTTTCTCGGCCGCCAAGCTGTTCTTCGCCTACGGGCTGGGCAATGGCCTCAGCTTCCCGCTGGCCGTGGGCGCCACGGTGCTGCTGATGGCCGAACGGCCCACGCCCGAGGCCACCTTCAAGCGTCTGCGGGGCGAGGTGGGGGGCGCTACGCCCACGGTCTTCTTTGGCGCGCCCACCGGCTTTGCCGGCATGCTGGCCCACCCGGCGCTGCCACCGCGCGCACAGGTCGCGATGCGACTGGTGTCTTCCGCCGGCGAAGCCCTGCCCGCCGACATCGGCGAGCGCTGGAAAGCACACTTCGGCGTCGACATCGTCGACGGCATCGGCAGCACCGAGATGCTGCACATCTTCCTGTCCAACCTGCCCGGCCGCGTGCGCTACGGCACCACCGGCTGGCCGGTGCCGGGCTACCGCATCGAACTGCGGGGTGAAGGGCCAGGCGCCGTGCCGGACGGCGAGCCGGCCGACCTGTACATCCATGGCCCGAGTGCCGCGATGATGTACTGGGGCAACCGCGAAAAGACGCACGAGACCTTCCAGGGCGGCTGGACCAAGAGCGGCGACAAGTACATCCGCAACGCCGACGGCACCTACACCTACGCCGGCCGCAGCGACGACATGCTCAAGGTCAGCGGCATCTATGTCAGCCCGTTCGAGGTGGAGGCCACCCTGGTGCAGCACCCCTCGGTGCTGGAGGCCGCCGTCATCGGCGTGCCCGACGCGGAAGGGCTGACCAAGACCAAGGCCTTCGTCGTGCTGAAGTCCGGGGGCCAGGCCACTGAGGCCGAGCTGAAGGCCTTCGTGAAGGACAAGCTGGCGCCTTACAAGTACCCACGCCGGATCGAGTTCGTGGACGAGCTTCCCAAAACCGCCACGGGCAAGATCCAGCGCTTCAAGCTCCGGAATCTGGAAAAGTCCAGGTCCTGATGGCGGCCTTCATCGACATCGCCTGGGCGGGGCGCCCGGTGCGCATCGAACACGCCTGGGTGGGTGCTGACGACCCGCGTGCGCCGCTCGTCGTCTTCCTGCACGAGGGCCTGGGTTCGCTGTCGATGTGGCGCGACTTTCCCGAGCGCCTGTGCGCTGCCGTGGGTGCGCGCGGTCTGGTGTATTCGCGCCCGGGCTACGGCCGCAGCACCCTGCGCGCGCCAGACGAAGCCTGGGCGCCCGACTTCATGCACCGCCAGGCGCATGAAGTGCTGCCGGCCCTGCTGGGCGCTCTGCGCATCACCACGCCGCCGTGGCTCCTCGGCCACAGCGACGGCGGTTCGATCGCCCTGCTGCATGCGGCGCGCTTTCCGGTCGCCGGAGCCGTCGTCATGGCGCCGCACATCCTGGTCGAAGAGCTGTCGCTGGCCAGCATCGAACAGGCCCGCATCGCGTACGAGACGACCGCGTTGCGCGAGCGCCTGGCCAAGTACCACGACGACCCCGATTCGGCGTTCTGGGGCTGGAACCGGATCTGGCTGCATCCCGACTTCCGGGCGTGGTCCATCGAACAGGACATCGGCACCATCGGCTGCCCGCTGCTGGCCGTGCAGGGGCTGGACGACGAGTACGGCACCCTCGAACAGATCCGCGGCATCGCCCGCCGCCTGCCCCAGACCCGCCTGCTGGAATTGCCGGCCTGCGGCCATTCACCCCACAGAGACCAGCCCCAGGCCGTCATCGACGCGGCGAGGGCCTTCATCCACCACCCCCACGGAGACAGCGCATGAACACCCGTCGCACGTTCCATCCCTTCGTCGCACTCGGCGCCCTGAGCGGCGCCGTGCTGATGGCCGCCGCACCGGCTGCGCATGCGCAGAACACCGGCAAGGTCAAGGTCGGCCTGATGCTGCCGGCCACCGGCACCTTCGCTGCGCTGGGCACGGCCATCGAGAACGGCTTCCGCCTTCACGTGGCCGAGCGCGGCGGCAAGCTGGCCGGGCGCGAGATCGAGTTCGTGCGTGTCGACGACGAAAGCGACCCGGCCAAGGCCACCGACAACGTCAACAAGCTCGTCAAGCGCGACAACGTCGACGTGCTGGTGGGCACCGTGCACTCGGGCGTGGCCATGGCCATGGCGCGGGTGGCCAAGGAAACCGGCACCCTCCTGATCGTGCCGAACGCCGGTGCCGACGCCGTCACCGGGCCGATGTGTGCCCCCAACATCTTCCGCAGCAGCTTCAGCAACTGGCAGCCGGGTTATGCGATGGGCGACGTGATGGCCAAGAAGGGCTACAAGAAGGTCGTCACCATCACCTGGAAGTACGCGGCCGGCGACGAAAGCGTGAAGGGCTTCAAGGAAGCCTTCGAGAAGGGCGGCGGCACCGTCGTCAAGGAACTGGGCCTGCCTTTCCCGAACGTCGAGTTCCAGGCGCTGTTGACCGAGATCGCGGCCACCAAGCCCGACGCCGTCTACACCTTCTTCGCCGGCGGCGGCGCGGTGAAGTTCGTCAAGGACTACGCTGCGGCGGGCCTGCGCAAGAGCATTCCGCTGTACGGCGCCGGCTTCCTGACCGACGGCACCCTGCTGGCGCAAGGCGCCGACGCCGAAGGCCTGCTGACCACGCTGCACTACGCCGACAGCCTGAACACGCCGCGCGACAACGCCTTCCGGCTGGCCTATGCCAAGGCCTACAAGCTGCAGCCCGACGTCTACGCGGTGCAGGGCTTTGATGCCGCGCAGATGCTGGCCGCGGGTCTGGAAGCCGTGAAGGGCGACCTGTCGAAGAAGGCCGAGTTCGCCGCCGCACTGCAGAAGGCCAGGATCGACAGCCCGCGCGGCGCCTTCAGCCTGAGCAAGTCGCACAACCCGGTGCAGGACATCTACCTGCGCCAGGTCAGCGGCAAGGAAAACAAGATCGTCGGCGTGGCGTCCAAGGGCCTCACCGACCCCGGCCGCGGCTGCCGCATGTGAGCGCCTGACCCACGACTGAAGCCCGGGCCGCCGCATGGATCTCGCCACCTTCCTCATCCAGTGCCTGAACTCGCTGCAGTACGGGCTGCTGCTGTTCCTGGTGGCCAGCGGCTTGACGCTGATCTTCGGGATCATGGGCGTCATCAACCTCGCCCACGGCAGCTTCTACATGATCGGCGCCTACATGGCGTTCGCGCTGGCCGAGCCGGTGGCCGCCACCTTCGGCGGTGGCTTCTTCGCCACGCTGCTGGTGGGCACGGTGCTGGCGGTGGCGCTCGGATACGTGCTGGAGTGGGTGTTCTTCAGCTTCCTCTACGACCGCGAACACCTGCAGCAGGTGCTGATGACCTACGGCCTGATCCTGGTGTTCGAGGAACTCCGCAGCATGCTGGTGGGCGACGACGTGCACGGCGTGGAGGCCCCGCCCATGCTCGCCGGCTCGCTGCCGCTGGGCGAGGTGATGACGTATCCGGTGTATCGCCTCTTCGTCAGCGGCGTGTGCCTGCTGCTGGCCCTGGGCATGTGGTTCGTGTTCACGAAGACAAGGCTGGGCATGATGATCCGCGCCGGCAGCACCAACCGCGAGATGGTGCAGAGCCTGGGCATCGACATCAAGTTCCTCTACCGCGTGGTGTTTGCCGCCGGCGTGGCGATTGCGGTCTTCGCGGGCATGGTGGCCGCACCGGTGAGCAGCGTCTACCCGGGCATGGGCAACCAGGTGCTGATCATCTGCTTCGTGGTGGTGGTGATCGGGGGCATCGGCTCGATCCGCGGTGCGCTGCTGGCGGCCCTGCTCATCGGCTTCGTCGACACCTTCGGCAAGGTGCTGCTGCCTTCGGCCGCTGGCGTGCTGGTCTATGTGCTGATGGCGCTGATCCTGCTGTGGAAGCCCGACGGCCTGTTCAAGGCTTCATGACATGGACTCCAGGAAATTCTTCGTCCTCGCCAGCTTCGCCGCGCTGGCACTGTGGCCCCTGACCTCGGGCGCCTACGGCATCGATCTGGTCACGAAGATCATGATCTACGCCATCCTGGCGCTCAGCCTGGAACTGCTGGTGGGCACGACCGGGCTGGTGTGCTTCGGGCAGGCCGCCTTCTTCGGCATCGGTGCCTACGGCGCGGTGCTGCTCTCGCCGGAGTTCGACCCCGCGAGCATCGCCTGGCTGCTGCCGGCGTGCGTGGCCACCGCAGCGCTGTTCGCGCTGGTGGTGGGCGCGCTGTCGCTGCGCACCAAGGGCGTGTACTTCATCATGGTGACGCTGGCCTTTTCGCAGATGGCTTACTACGTGGTGCACGACACGCCGCTGGGAGGTGGCACCGACGGCATCTACCTGAACGCGCGCCCATCGCTCGGCACGTGGCTGGACCTGGACAAGCCGCTGGTGCTCTACGGCTTCACGCTGGCCAGCCTGGCGGGCGTGTTCTTCGGCCTGGCGCTGCTGCTGCGTTCACCGTTCGGGCGTGCCCTGGCCGGCATCCGCGTGAACGAGCAGCGCATGCGTGCCACCGGTTTTTCCACGTATCCGTACAAGCTGGCCGCCTTCACCTTGTCGGGCGGCATCGCCGGGCTGGCCGGCTTCCTGTTTGCCTCGAAGAACGGCTACGTCAACCCGGAACTGTTGTCCTGGCACATGTCGGGTGCGGTGCTGGTGATGATCATCCTGGGCGGCCTGGGTCACCTGCGCGGTGCCCTGATCGGCGCCTTCGCCTACGTGCTGCTGCAGGAGTTCTTCAAGAGCGAAGCGATGTTCGGCGCTTTCTCCAAGCACTGGCACCTGGGCCTGGGCCTGACCATCATCGCCAGCGTGGCCCTGCTGCCGCGCGGTCTGGTGGGACTGCCGTCGCTGTGGCGCGACCGGCTCACGGGCAAGGCCAGCCGCCAGGCGTCCGCGACCGCCGGGACGACCGGAGCACGAGGATGAGTGGCGAAGTGTTGCTGCGCGGCCGTGAGCTCACGCGCCGCTGGGGCGGGCTGGTGGCGGTGGACCGGGTGTCCATCGAGCTGCAGCGCGGCCAGGTGCATGCCGTCATCGGCACCAACGGTGCGGGCAAGAGCACGCTGATCAACATGCTCTCGGGCGAGTTCCCGCCCTCGTCGGGCACGGTCGAGCTGCTGGGTCAGGACATCACGGCCTGGCCGCAACCGCGCCGCGCCCGCGCCGGGCTGGGCCGCAGTTACCAGCGCACCACCGTCTACCCGAGCTTCAGCGTGCTCGAGAACTGCCGCCTCGCCGCCCAGGCCCTGCAGCAGCGGCCCTGGCACTGGTGGCGCGACGCCAGTGGCTTCGCCGACACCCAGGCGCTGGCCACCGACGCGGCGCGCCAGGCCGGCCTGTCCGACGTGCTGGAGCGCCAGGCCGGCTTGCTCAGCCACGGCCAGAAGCGGCAGCTCGAGATCGCCATGTGCCTGGCCACCCAGCCCCAGGTGCTGCTGCTCGACGAGCCGCTCGCCGGCATGGGCGCCGAGGAAACCGACCGCATGCTCGGCCTGATGGCCGAACTGAAGACCGGCCACGCCATCTTGCTCGTCGAACACGACATGGACGCGGTGTTCCGCATCGCCGACCTCATCACCGTGATGGTCAACGGTGCCGTCATCGCCACCGGCTCACCCGACCAGGTGCGCCACGACCCCGGCGTGCGCAGCGCCTACCTGGGCGAAGAGCACGCATGAACGCGACGCAGGAAACGATCCTCGAAGCCCAGGGCCTGCACGCCTGGTACGGCAGCAGCCATGTGCTGCACGGCGTGGACCTGCGCATCCGCCGCGGCGAAACCCTGGGGCTGCTGGGCCGCAACGGCATGGGCAAGAGCACGCTGATCCGCAGCCTGCTCGGCCACGTGACGCAGCGCGAAGGCGTGATCCACCTGTTCGGACACGACATCTCGCGCGCCCGGCCCTTCGACGTGGCGCGGCGTGGCGTGGCCTACGTGCCCGAAGGCCGCGGCATCTTCCCGAACCTGAGCGTGCGCGAGAACCTGCTCATGGCGGCCCGCCCGGGCCGCGACGGCCGGCGCGACTGGACCTACGAGCGTGTCATGCAGACCTTCCCGCGCCTGGCCGAACGCGTGGCCAACCAGGGCAACCAGCTGTCGGGTGGCGAGCAGCAGATGCTGTCGATCGGGCGTGCGCTGATGACCCATCCGGAACTCATCATCCTGGACGAAGCCACCGAAGGGCTGGCACCGCTGATCGTGGCCGAAATCTGGCGCGTCATCGGCGAGATCAAGGCCAGTGGCATTGCCACCCTGATTGTCGACCGCGACTGGCGCCGCGTGCTCGCGCGCGCCGACCAGGCCATCGTGCTGCAGAAAGGGCAGACGGTGCTGCAGGGCCGCGCCGACGACGTGGCGGCTGCGCCGGAACTGGCCGGCTACCTCGGGCTTTGAATCGGTCCGGCGGCGGCCGCGGCTGCGGCTGCCGCGGTGGCACGGGTTTGCAGCCAGCCGGCCAGTGCCGGCCAGGCGGCCGCGCTGCCCGCTGCGTCGCCGGCCGCGGCCGCGGCCTGCACGCGCCTGGCCAGTTCTTCGCCGGGCTCGTCGCCCAGCAGCGTCATCACGCCCTGCAGGCTGTGGGCCAGACGGTGCAGCGCGGCCAGGTCACCCGCCGCCAGGGCCTGCCGGCCGGCGCTGATGTCGTCGGCGAAGTGCAGGTGGGCTTGGGCGCGGAAGTCGCTGAAGAGCTTCAGGTCGGCGCCGAAGCGGTCGGCCAGGGAACGCGCTTCGCCCGGTGTCAGGCCGGGTGATGCGGTCTCGGCCGCCGCCAGCGCGTCCACCACGCAGGCTTCCAGGGCGCGCATCGACACCGGCTTGTCGAGCTCGCGCCAGACATCCAGGTCGGCCAGCCGGGCGCGGGTGACGGCCGTGAGACCGGCGCTGAACACCGCCAGCCTGGCGCCACCGCGCAGCGCCGGGTCGGCCACCAGCGTCGCCAGCAGCTGATAGCCGGTCACGCCGGGCATCATCAGGTCGGTGATGACGAGCACGGCCGGGCGCTCGCGCAGCGCGGTGCAGGCCTCGTCGGCGCTGGCGCAGCAGACGAGCTCGATGCTCAGGTCCTCGAGCGCATTGGCCACCAGGCGCCTGATCGAAGCGTCGTCGTCCACCAGCACCACGCGGGGCAGGCTCGGGCCCGGCCGCCCCATGGCGGGCGAGGGACGGGTGGAGTTCACGGCCGCCCTGTGCCTGCCAGCACGGTGGCCAGCAGGCCGGGAAGTTCCACCGCCATGCGCGACTTGTGCACCAGGGGCAGGCCGCCGATGGCGCCGGCGTAGGGTGCCAGCGCATCGCCCTGCAGCGAGGTCACGACGATCAGCCGGCTGTTCGCGAAGCTGGGATGCGAACGCAGCCCGTTGATGAGCATCGCGCCGTCGATGCCGGGCAGCAGGATGTCCACGAGCAGCACCTCGGGTTCCAGCTTGCCGGCCATGGCCAGGCCGGAGATGCCGTCGTCGGCGATGTGCAGTTCGAGCTCGGGGAAGCGGCTCTTCAGCAACATCGTCACCAGGGTCTGGAAGTGGCGCGAGTCCTCGATCAACAGCACGCGAGGCTGCTTCGGCGTGGCGGCCGCGGCGGCCCGGCCAGGATGCCGTCGGGTCAGCCACTCGTCGACCGAAGCGCGGCTGATGCGCCGGTGGCCCCCGGGCGTCTTCCAGGCGCGCAGCTCACCGCGGTCCACCATCAGCTGTACCGAGCGCACGGCCATGCCGAGCCGCTGGGCCACGTCGACGGTCGAGCAGTCGTCGGTGCTGTCCGAGCTTGCGGCAGGGTGCTTGAATTCCATGCGTGCGATTTTGCCGGGTTCGCTGGCCGGGTGCTTATCAAAAATATCACCTTTGCCTTATCATTTCAGGCATGAAGCCAGCGGCTTCTTCCGTCAGCCCATTTGCCATGCACAAAATCCTGCTCGTCGAAGACCACGCCGACATCCGCCGCCTCATCCGCATGACGCTGGAGTTCGAGCCGGTTGAAATCCACGAGGCCGGCGACGCCGAAGCCGGCCTGGCCGCTGCCCGCGACTGGCAGCCCGACCTGGTGATGCTGGACGTGATGATGCCCGGGCGCCTGAACGGTCTGGACCTGTGCCGCAGCCTGCGCGCCGACCCGGCGCTCCAGCACGTGCCGGTTGTGATGCTCTCGGCCTGCGGCCACGCCAGCGACCGCCAGGCGGGCATGGACGCCGGCGCCTCGGCCTATCTGGTCAAGCCCTTCAGCCCGATGCAGTTGCTCGACCTCACGCAGACCCTCGTCGGCTCGCCTCAGTGAAGGACGCCCGCCCCATGGACATGCTCAGCGAAGGCGTCATCGACGGCCAATGCTTCAGCGAGGAGGCCAGCGCCCAGATGGAACGCCTGGTCGTCGACTTCGGCCGGATGTACCGCGAGCGCAACGAGGCCCTGCGCGAGGTGGCGGCGGCCCACCACGACGCCTTGCTGCGCCTGGCGCGCGCCGCCGAGCTGCGCGACGACGACACCGGCGTGCACATCGTGCGCATGGGCTTCCTGGCCTGGGCGCTGGCCCTGCGCATGGGCCAGCCCGCGCGCTGGGCTCTGCAGCTGCGGCAGGCCGCGCCCATGCACGACATCGGCAAGATCGGCGTGCCCGACGGCGTCTTGAAGAAGCCGGGGCAGCTCACCGCGGAGGAGCGCCAGGTGATGAACGAGCATCCGCGCATCGGTGCCGACATCCTGGGCCGGTCGCGCATTCCGCTGTTCCAGCTGGCCGCCGAGCTGGCGCTGACGCACCACGAGCGTTGCGACGGCACCGGCTACCCGGCCGGCCTTGCCGGGCAGGCCATCCCGCTGTCGGGCCGCATCGTCGCGGTCGTCGACTTCTTCGACGCGCTGACCATGGACCGCTGCTACCGCCCCGCCTTCCCCGACCCCATGGCCCTGCAGATGTTGGCGGCCGAGCGTGGCCGTGCCTTCGACCCGCAGGTGGTCGACGTCTTCCTGCGCCATGCCGCTTCGATGATCGCCGTGCGCGACCGCGTCAACCAGCTGGGCCTGGGCGTGGACGATCTCTCCGACCCCGAATCGAGGGGCCTGGGCGAGCTCGGCGAAGCCATCGTGTCGGAGAGCCGACGATGACCGCGAGGCTCTTGGCAGCCACGCTGGCCGTGGTCATGGCCGCGTCGCTGTGGCCTGCTGCCGCCGTGCAGGCCGGCACCGTGCTCGAGCGGGTGCGTGCCGCCGGCCTGGTGCGCGTGTGCATCTGGCCCGACTACTACGGCGTCAGCCTGCGCAGCCCGCGCACCCAGCAGCTGGAGGGCATCGACATCGATCTGTCTTCCGAGTTCGCGCGCGACCAGAAGGTGCGGGTCGACTACGTCGATTCCTCGTTCAGCGCGCTCGTGGCCGACCTGGAAGGCGACCGCTGCGACGTCGCCATGTTCGCCATCGGCATGCTGCCGCAGCGCATGGAGAAGCTGCGCTTCTCGCGCCCCTACCTGCAAAGCGACATCTATGCCGTCACCACCAAGGGCAACCGGGTGGTGCAGCGCTGGGCCGACATCGACCAGCCCGGCGTGGCCGTGGGCGTGCAGGCCGGCACCTTCATGGAACCTGTGATGAAAGCCGCACTGAAGCAGGCGCGGCTGGTCCGCGTCGCCCCGCCGGCCACGCGCGAGCGCGAGCTCGAAGCCGGCCGTGTCGACGTCTTCATGACCGACTACCCCTACAGTCGGCGCCTGCTGGACAACGCCGAGTGGGCGATGCTCATCAACCCGCCGCAACCCTTCCACGTGCTGCCCTACGCCTATGCCGTGAAACCCGGCGACGCCGCCTGGCTGGCCGAGGTCGACGGCTTCGTGGCCCGCATCCAGCGCGACGGCCGCCTGGAGGCGGCCGCGAAGAAACACGGCCTCGCGCCGATCGTGCGACTGAAGTGAACCCCCTGCTGCAACTGCGGCTGGTGTCCCGGGGCACGGTGGTGTTGGCGGGCCTGCTGGCGGCGCTGGTGGTCGGGGTGGCGCTGGTGGCGCTGGTGCTGCTTCAGCGCCATGCCCACGCCGACCGGACGCAGGAGCACACCGTGCTGATGGCGCGGGTGTTCGCCGATCAGGCCACCCGCAGCATCGATGCCGCCGCGCTGGCACTGGCGACCATTGCCGAACCGCTGGCGCGCGGCGTGCAGACCGACGACCCCGAGCTGCGCGCAGCACTGGCGCAGAGTCTGGTGAACCTGCCCTTCCTGCGCGGCATTGCCATCGTCGACCCGCAAGGCCAGGTCCTGGCCAGCGGCGACGCCACCGATCGCAGTCTCGTCATCGACATCGCGCGCCTCGGTGCCATGCCGGCGCCCGGCGAAAAGGTCCTCGGTCCGTTCGTCGCGGTGCGCCGCCTGGCCGATCTGCGTCTGGGCGGGGTGCCCAGCAGCGGGGTCGACGTCGGCTTCCTGCCGCTGTTGAGCACGGTGGCCATGCCCAGTGGCCGGCGCGTGCTGGTGCTGGCCCAGATCAATGCCGACGCGCTGGCCAACTTCCAGCAGGTGACGCTGGACGACGAGCGCATGGCCTCGGGCCTGCTGGCGTGGAACGGCACACTGCTGGCGGCGACGGCCGGTGTCGACCGCGCACCGGGTGCCGCCCTGGCCGAGTTGCCGCCCTTCAGCGGCTTCTTGCCGGCCCAGGAAAACGGCAGCTGGGTCGGGGCCGGCCTGCGGCCGGGCGAGCAGATTGCCGCTTTCCGGGCGTCGCGTCGCTGGCCGCTGGTGGTGGCCGTCGAGTTCGACGCCGCGGCCGAGCAGGCGCAATGGTGGGCAGACCACCGCGGCGCGATCGGGCTCGGGCTCGGCGTGCTGGTGTTCATCGGCGTGATGACCTCGCTGGCCGCGCTCACCGTGCTGGCGCGCGACCAGGCGCAGGCGGCGGTGGCGCAGCGTGAACACGAGATGGCCGTCACGCTTCAGGCGCTGCAGGAGCTCGTCTTCCGCTGCGATGCGCAGGGCGTGATCAGCTTCGTCAACCCGGCCTGGGCACGGCTGACCGGCGTGCCTGCCGACACCTGGCAGGGCCGGTCACTGGCCCACTGCCTGCCGCCCGGCCGGCGCCACGCCGCGCGCTACCTGCTCGAGCCCGGGCAGCAGGTGCGCCGCACCCTGCTCGTGCTGTCCGACACCACGGGCGAGGAACGGCTGTTCGAATGCACGGTCATGCCCCTGGCCGAAGAACGCGGCGGTTTCGTCGGCAGCGCCGTGGACGTCACCGAACGCACGGCGGCACGGCGGCGCCTGAAGTCGCAGCTGGCGTTCACCGAGATGCTGCTGGAAAGCAGCCCGCTGCCGATGTCGGTGATGAGCCGCGAGCGCCGCTACCGCATCGTCAACCGCGCCTGGGAAAGCTTCACCGGCCGTCCGCGGGGCGAGGTCCTGGGGCGTCAGGTGGGCGCGCACCTGAGCGTGGCCGACCGGGCTGCGCACGAGGCCGCCGACGAAAGGGTCTACGCCACCGGCGAGGCCTTCCGCTACGACGCCCGGGTGCCGCATGCCGACGGCACGCTGCGCGACGTGGTGATCGAGAAGCGGCCGCTGCCGCCCGCTTCCGACGCGTCTGCCACGAGCACCGAATCGGCCGGCATCCTGGCGGTGGTGATCGACGTCACCGAATACCGCATGGCCGAGCGCGCCACGCGCGAGGCCCGCGACGCGGCCGAGGAAGCCTCGCGCGCGAAGTCGGAGTTCATCGCCAACATCAGCCATGAACTGCGCACGCCGCTGCAGTCGATCATCGGATTCTCGGAACTGGGCCAGCGCCGCGCCGGCGAACAGGCGAGACTTGCCGCGATGTTCGACGACATCCATGCCTCGGGCCAGCGCATGCTGGCGCTGGTGAACGACCTGCTCGACGTGGCGCGCATCGAGAGCAGCGTCGGCACCATCCATCTCGAACGCGCCGACCTGCGCCAACCGGTGCGCGAGGTGCTGCGCGAGCTGCAGCCCCTGGCGGCACGGCGCCTGATCACGCTGGACGAGGCCCTGCCCGAACACCCGGTGAGCGCCCGCATCGACCCGCAGCGGTTCCAGCAGGTGGTGCGCAACGTGCTGGCCAACGCCATCCGCTTTTCGCCCGAAGGCGGCAGCGTGGAAATCCGCGCCGAGGTCACCGACGCCGGCGAGTGGTGCCTGAGCGTGGCCGACGGCGGGCCGGGCGTGCCGGAGGCCGAACTCGAACGCATCTTCGAAGCCTTCGTGCAGAGCTCGCTGACGAAGGACGGTTCCGGCGGCACCGGCCTGGGCCTGGCGATCTGCCGCACCATCATGCAGGCCCACGGTGGCCACATCGGTGCGCGCAACCGGGAAGGCGGCGGTTCGGTCTTCGACATCGTGCTGCCGGCGCGCGGCGGTGGCGAGACGATGCCAGCCCCGCTGTAGGCCGCCCAACGGCTTCTACCGGGCGGGTGGTTCGGGATACAGCCCGCGCGTCTGTGCGAAAAGCCGCGCCAGGCCCAGCAGCGCGTCGATGGTCGGCGTGGGCCGGCCCAGGCGCTGGCCGATCTCGCGCACCACGGTCACCAGCGCGTCCAGTTCGATCGGGCGGCCGGCCTCCACGTCCTGCAGCATCGAGGTCTTGAAGGCGCCGAGCCGGGCGGTGATGGCATGGCGTTCCTCGGCCGTCTGCGCGATCGGGCAGCCGATCAGCGCGCCGATGGCCGCGGCCTCGGCCCTCGCCGCGGAATTGAAGGCGCGCACCAGCGGGTCGGCGAGCACGCGGTCGGCGGTGGCACCGGTGATGGCCGAGACCGGGTTCATGGTCATGTTGCCCCAGAGCTTGAACCAGATGTCGCGGCGGATGTCGGTCGACAGCGTGGCCTCGAAGCCGGCCTCGGCCAGCAGCGCCACCACGGCGCGGGCGCGTTCGCTCTCGCCGCCGAAACATTCGCCGACGATCAGCCCGCGGCCCATGCGGTGCTGCACCAGCCCCGCTACAGGGGTGGCGGCACTGGCGTGCACCACGCAGCCCAGCACCTGGGCCGTGGGCAGCGCGCGTGCGATGCTGCCGCTGGGGTCGACGCTGGCCAGGGGTGCTTCGTTCAAGCCGGGGCTGCGTTCGCAGAACCACCAGGGCACGCCGTTCATGGCCGGCAGCAGCAGCGTGTGCGCGCCGATCAGGGGCGCTATCCGTGGCGCCAGTGCGGCCAGTGCGGGGGCCTTCACGGCCAGCACGATGAGGTCCTGCACGCCCAGCGCCGCGGGGTCTTCAGCGGCGTGGGCAGGGACCTGCAGCAAGCCGTCGGCCATCTGCAGCCGCCAGCCATGCTGGCGCAGCGCGGCCAGCGTGGCGCCCCGCGCCAGGGCACTGACCTGGGCATGACCGGCCAGTGCCAGCCGGGTTCCGATGAAGCCGCCGATGGCGCCGGCGCCGACGATGCAGGTTTTCATCCCCGCATTACAGCCGATTCACTTCAGGGCCAGCCAGACCTCGTTGCGGCGCATGAACCAGGGCGTCATCGGCCCGTTGTAGCGCGACAGCACCGGCTCGCCGGTCCAGGCCAGGCCGGCCGCTTGCAGTGCGGCCTGCAGCTTGGCGGTGTGCTCGTCCTGGTTGGCCTGCGTCCACAGGCCGCTGTATCGAATGGCGGCCAGACGCACGGCCGGCACCTCGCGCAGGCGGATGCGCGGGTCCAGCGGTTCGGGCGCTGCGGCCAGGCTCACCGACGAGGGCAGCACGAACTGCACGACGAACCCTGCAGCCCCGGCCGGCGCGGCGCTCTGCGTCACCGGTGCGGTCATCGCCATGCGTTGCGGTTCGGCCGGCGCCTGCGTCACCGGCGCGGTCATGGCCATCTTCCGCTCGCCCTTGTTCTTGCCGAAGATGTACCCGGCCAGGATGGGGAAGGCCTGGCCGCCGGCATCGTCGGCCGGCCCCGGCACCGTGACCTCGGCGACCACGTAGGCGCTGTAGTCGCGCACTTCCACCGCCTCGCCCAGCGGCCTGACGACGGTGTAGGCCGGTTCTTCGATCGCCTGGGCGCCCATCGTGGTCAACAGCGTTGCCGTGGCCAGCAGGGCATGTCGCCTTCTCACGCCGCGTCCAGCAGACGGCCCTTGAGCGCACCGTACTCGGCATCGTTGAGCATGCCGCGCTCGTGCAGCGAGGCGGCTTCGCGCAGCAGCACCAGGTTCTCGGCCATGCCCTGGTGGCGGGCCGGCTGCAGGTGCAGGCGCGACCAGGACACCCAGGTCGCCACGTCGGCCGCGTCTTCCGCCGCCACCACGGTGGCGTCGGCCGCCGGTGCCATGCCCGCGGGCAGGCTGCGCCCCAGGGCTGCCGCGAAGGCGCGGGCCAGTCCGCCGTGGGCTGCGAACAGCGACAACCGCTGGTCGGCCGTGTAGATCGCCACCGTGCTGCCGTAACGCCCGGCCTCCAGCGTCAGGCGCTGCACCGCAGACAGCGGCAGCGCATTGACGCCCTTGCGCCGCCCGTCCTGCAGCATCAGCAGGCGCTGTTCGGTCAAGACCCACAAGCCGCCGCCGGCACCCACCACCCGGCCCCGCAGGAAGCTGCCCAACTGTTCTTCGGCCTGGAGCGCGGCGCGCACGCGAGAGAGCTCACCTTCGGCGAGCGGGCCGCCGGCTTCGGGATTCAGACCTTCGATCAGGATTTCGAACTGCTGGAACATGGCAAAGGCCTCGGGGGGTGGTTGACGGCGAAGCCGCGGATTGTGGCGAGCCGGCGTGTCCGGGTGGCGTCGGGGGTCATTGGCGGCCCGCGGCGAGCAGGGGCCGCAGTTGCGCCAGGCGTTGCTCCAGGTCGCCACTCACCAGCACATGGGGCAGGCCGAAGCGCTGCAGCAGGTCCACGGTCAGCGCATGCTGCTCGCTGCGGAAGCCGGCGTCGCGCCGGGCGCCGTCCTGCACGAAGTCGAAGTCGGGCGCGCACAGCAGCGTCAGGTCGTAGCGGCGGCGGGCCAGTTCGAACAAGGCCTCGGGCGCGCTGCCATGGTCCAGCAGGGCATAGACCAGGGTCGTCAGCGGCGAGGTGTCGCACACCAGCCAGCCGCGGGCCTGGCCCAGCGCGGCGTCTTCGCGCGCCACCTGCTGACGGCCCACGTGCAGCAACTCGTCGAGCGAGAAGGTGCCGCCGATGTCCAGCCAGCGCTCTCGGCCGTATTCGGCCACCCAGACGGTGCCCAGCTCGGCGGCCAGTGCCTGAGCCAGCGTGGTCTTGCCGGCCGATTCGCCGCCCAGCAGACACAGCCGCCGCGCGGTGCCGTGGCCTGGCGTGGTGGGGTGGTCGGGCGGGTTCATGGGGTCGCGAGGCTACAGCAGGCCGACCTGCGGTGTAGCCTGCGGCCCTGCCCATCCCCCGCGAGCCCACACCATGTCCAACCCGCCTGCCTACGAGCTCTACGCCTTCTGGCGAACCTCGGCCACCTACCGCGTGCGCGTCGCGCTGAACCTGAAGGGTCTGCACGCGCACGAGCACATCGTCGACCTGGACGCCGGCGAGCAGCGCGGCGCCGATTTCCTCGCCATCAACCCGCTGGCGGCCATCCCAGCGCTGTCCATGCCGGGCCAGGCGCCGCTGACGCAGTCGCTGGCGATCCTGGAGTTCCTCGACGAACAACACCCCCAGCCGCCGCTGCTGCCGGCCGATGCCCATGGCCGGGCCCGGGTGCGGTCGATCGCACTCATGCTGGCGGCCGACACCCACCCGCTGATCACGCCCCGGGTGCGCCGCTATCTCGCCACCAGCGGCGGCTTCGACGACGCCGCCTGGCGCGCCTGGCAGCAGCAGTGGTTCGGCACCGGGCTGCGTGCGGTGGAGCAGCGCCTGGCCGGTGACCCGGCCACCGGCGCCTTCTGCCATGGCGACCAGGTCACGCTGGCCGACATCACGCTGGCCAGCATCGCCGCGGTGATGAAGGTCTTCAAGATCGCGGTCGACGGCGTACCCACCGTCGACGCCATCGTCGCGCGCTGTAACGAGCTCGACGCGTTCGCGCGCGCGGCGCCGGCCAGGCAGGTGGGCGCGCCGGCCTGAGGCCGCTGGACGCGGGACCGGCAGCAGGGGCCCGCCCGTGCCGTGCAGCTTTGCACGGCAATGGTTCGGTCGCCGCTGTTCAGCACGGCCCCCGCAGGCCGAAATAGCCAGGGCAGGCGAGTCACGCCTGGTCGCCTGCTGCTGCCCGCTTTCCCATCCATGCCACCGATTCGCCCGCCCGAGACTGCCCCCGCCGCGCCGCGGGCCAGCGTCAAGCTGAAACGGCTGTCGGGCAGCTTCCTCGGCGTGGTCGCCCTGCTCATCGTGCTGAACTCGATCGGCCTGTGGGTGATCCGGGGTGCACAGGAAAGCATCGAGCACGCGGCCGCGCGGTCCGAGGCGGCGCACGCCGAAGTCGACGAGATCGTCCAGGGCACCGAGCTGCTGGCGTCGCTGGTGCAGAGCTACACCACCACGGCGCGCACGCGCTATCTGGACATCTACTACGAGATCCTCGCCGTCTGGCAGGGCGAGAAGCCGCCGCCCGTGGCCAAGGGCCGGGCCGCTTTCTGGCGTGCTCGCATCGGGGGCAGGATGCTGCCCACGGAATCGCAGCTGCCGGCGCGTTCGACGCTCGACCGGCTGCGCCAGCAGGACTTCACGGCGCCCGAGCTGGCCGCCGCACAGGCCGTGATGAAGGCCTCGCAGGCGCTCCAGGCCATCGAGAGCGTGGCCTTTGCCGCCACTCAAGGCCTGTACGACCGCCAGACCGGGCAGATCGTCGACGACGGCGTGCCCGACCGCGCCTTCGCCATCGAACTCGTCCACTCCGCAGAGTACGAGACCCTGCGTGCCGACCTGGTGCAGGCCGTGGGGCAACTCGGCGAGTCGGTCGAGACCCGCACGGCGCAGGACAAGCAGCAGGCCCGCGACGGCCTGAGCGCGGCCGTGGCAGCCACCCTGCTGGCCAACCTGCTGGTGGTGCCGCTGGTGGGGCTGGCCGTGCTGGGCATGCGCCGCCGCGTGCTGCAGCCGCTGGCCGAACTGGTCGACGTGGCTGGCCACTATGCCGCCGGCCGGTACGACATGCGCAGCACGAACCCGCCCGGTCAGGTGGCCGAACTGGCGGCGCTCTCGCAGACGCTCGAGCAGATGGCGCAGGCCATCACCGCGGACCTCAGCCGTCGCGACGCGGCCCAGGCCGAGGTGGCCCAGGCCCGCGACCAGGCCGAGGAGGCCGCGCGCGCCAAGACCTCGTTCCTGGCCAACATGAGCCACGAGATCCGCACGCCCATGAACGCCATCATGGGCATGACCCAGCTGGCCCTGGCCACCGAGCTCCAGCCGGTGCAGCGCAACTACCTCGACAAGTCGCTGACCGCGTCGCAGCATCTGCTGCAGCTCATCAACGACATCCTCGATTTCAGCAAGATCGAAGCCGGTGGCATGACGCTGGAGGCCGCCTCCTTCCGCGTCGAAGACCTGGCCGCACGTTCGCTCAGCCTGGTGCGCCAACGCGCCCAGGAAAAGGGCCTGGAGCTGCTGTGCCGCTTCGACGACGCCAGCCTGCTCGGCCACCGGGCGCTGCTGCGCGGCGACGCGCTGCGGCTGCAGCAGGTTCTCGTGAACCTGCTGGGCAACGCCGTGAAGTTCACCGAAGCCGGGCAGGTGGTGCTGGGGCTCGGCCTGGAGACGCCGGGCACGGACCTGGCGCCGCCCACCGACGAGGTGACGCTGGTGCTCACGGTGCGCGACAGCGGCATCGGCATGAGCGCGGACGAACGCCAGCATCTGTTCCGCGAATTCAGCCAGGCAGATGCCTCGATCACGCGTCGCTACGGCGGCTCCGGCCTGGGGCTGGCCATCTGCCAGAGGCTGGTCGGGCTGATGGGTGGGCGCATCGACGTCGACAGCACGCCGGGTGCCGGTTCGTGCTTCACGGTGCGGGTGCCGCTGCCGGTGGACGATGACGCACAGGCCGACTCCGATCCGCAGCTGGGGGCGCTGCGCGTGCTCGTCGTCGAGGACCGCCCCGAGACCCTGGCCACCGTGATGGCCTTGCTGCAGAGCATGGGCATGGGCGCCGGGGTCGGGCGCATCAGCGGTGCGGCCGACGGGCAGCAGGCCTGGACGGCGCTGGATGCCGCGGCGGCCGCCGGCCGGCCCTACGACCTGGTGCTGATGGACTGGGTGCTGCCCGACGTCACCGGCGGACAACTGCTGGCCCGTGTGCGGGAACGCTGGCCTGAGCAAGGCGTGATGGTGATGACGGCCTACGGCGCACCCGAGCTGGCCCAGGCCGCGGCGGCCAGTGGCGCCCTGCTGGTCGACAAGCCGCTGATGCCCCAGGACCTGCGGCGCGCCATGCGCTCGCAGGAACCGCAGCGGCATGCGCCCGTGCCGCCCCCCATGCTGCCGCGCCGGGCGCTGCAAGGCCTGCGCGTGCTGCTCGTCGAGGACAACGCCCTCAACCACGAAGTCGCGCGCGACCTGCTGCTGGGCCAGGGCATCCAGGTCACCTGGGCCCGGCACGGGTTGCTGGCCTGTGAGCGCTTGCAGGCCGATGGCCCGCAGGCCTACGACCTGGTGCTGATGGATCTGCAGATGCCGGTGATGGACGGCAACGAAGCCGTGCAGCGGCTGCGCAGCGACCCGCGTTTCGACAGGCTGCCCATCCTGGCGATGACCGCCAACGCCATGCCCGGCGAACGTGAGCGCTGTCTCGGCCAGGGCATGCAGGGCTACATCACCAAACCCTTCGACCCGCAGTCGCTGTTCGACGTGGTGGCACGCTGGGCCCGGCCCGGCGCCGCCGACCCGGTGGTCGTGCGGGCGCCTGCACCCGGCGCCACCGAGCTGCCCGCCATCGACGGGCTGGACCGCAGCCGCCTGCTGGCCCACTGCGGTGGCAACGCCGCCCTCGCCCGCCGCTTGCTGCGGGGCATGGCCGAGGAATATGCGGACGGCGTAGGCAACTGGAGCGCCTGGATCGAACGCGACGACTGGGACCGGCTGGCGCGCGCCGCGCACACCTTGCAGGGGCTGGCCGGCACGTTGGCCCACGACCCGCTGCGTCAGTCGGCGCAGGCGGTGGAACTGGCTGCGCAGGACCGTGACGCGGCATCGGCGCGGTCGCTGCTGCCGACGCTGGAGCGGCAGCTGTCGGGCTTGCTGGTCGCCTTGTCGGCGGTGCGTGAACGGATTGCGGATGCGCCCAGCGCCATGCCGCCCCGGCCGGCCCATGCCGCGGCTGCCGCCGCCCCGCCGGGCAGCGACCACGGCCCGGACCTGGCCGAACTGGCCGACCTGCTCGAAGACAGCGACAGCCGCGCGCTCGACTGGTGGCAGCAGCACGAAGCCGGGCTGCGCGGCCGGCTCGACCCGGTGGTCTGGCGCAGCCTGTCGCGCGCCATGGGCCGCTTCGATTTCGATGCCGCCTTGACGACCTGCCGGCGCCTGGCCAGCGGCGACAGCCCGACCGAATGGCCGGCCAGCACCCTCGACCCCAATCTGCCATGAACATGAGCGAAGCCGCCCATCTGCCGGTTCCTCGCGAGGGCCCTGGCCGCGCCACCATCCTGGTGGTGGACGACACCCCGGCCAACCTGATGCTGCTGTCCAGCCTGCTGGCACCCAGCTACAGGGTGCAGCTGGCACCTTCTGGCGCCAAGGCACTGGAACTGGCCCGCCGCCACGCGCCCGACCTGATCGTGCTCGACATCATGATGCCCGACCTGGACGGCTACGAGGTCTGCCGCCGGCTCAAGGCCGACGCCGCCACGCGCCACGTCCCGGTGTTGTTCCTGAGCGCGCTGAACCAGGCCCAGGACGAGAGCCGTGGCTTCGAGTGCGGAGCCGCCGACTTCATCCACAAGCCCTTCAATGCCACCACCGTGCTGGCGCGCGTCGCCACCCAGCTGCAGGCCAAGAGCTGGCGCGACGCACTCGACCAGCACAACCACTGGCTGCAGACCGAGCTGCAGGCCCGCCTGGCCGAGGTCGACCAGCTGCGCGACGCCACGCTGCACGTGATGGTGTCGTTCGCCGAATTCCGCGACGAGGAAACCGGCTACCACGTGCGCCGCACGCAGGAGTATGTGCGCACGCTGGCGCAATGGCTGACGCAGCAGCCCGGCAGCGGGGTGAGGCTGAGCGCCGAAGACATCGACCACATCGCCAAGTCGGCGCCGCTGCACGACATCGGCAAGGTCGCCATTCCCGACAACATCCTGCTCAAGCCCGGGCGCCTGACACCCGAAGAGATGGTGGTGATGCGCACCCATTCGATGAAAGGCTGGGAGATGCTGCGCCGCGCCGCCGAGCGGATGGGGCGACAAGGCAGCCTATTTCTGCACTACGGAATGGAAATCGCCCGCCACCATCACGAACGCAGGGACGGCGCGGGCTACCCCGATGCCTTGGCCGGCAACGCCATCCCTCTGTCCGCCCGCCTGATGGCCGTGGCCGACGTCTACGACGCCCTGATCAGCCGCCGCCCCTACAAGGAAGCCATGAGCCACGAAGCCGCACGCGCCTACATCGAAACCCACAGCGGGGGCCATTTCGACCCGCAGATCGTGGCCGGCCTGGTGGCCACGCACGCCGAGCTGCAGCGCATCGCCCGCGAGTGGAGCGACGACGTTCCCGCCGCTCCGGCCTTCCAGGAGAGAACATGATGCGTTGCCTTCTGAGCTGGGCGCTGGTCGCCCTGATCGGCCAGGCCCTGCCGGCCGCGGCCGCCGTGGACTATTCGTTGTCCGGCTATGCCACGCTGGGCTGGACCCGCAGCACGGGCCTGGACGGTGGCCGCTACCTGCGCTTCAGCGACGAGCAGGGCAGCCTGAAGACCGACAGCCGCCTGGCCGGCCAGCTGGATGTGCGCTTCACACCCGCCTGGTCGGCCACGCTGCAGCTGAAGCTGGCCCCGGCCGACGACAGCGACAGCGGCACCGCCTTGACCACGGCCTGGGCCTTCGTGGGCTGGCGGCCGGCGAACGACTGGCTGCTGCGCGCAGGGCGCATGCGCGTGCCGCTGTACCTGCACTCGGAGTCGCTGGACGTGGGCATGGCCTACGACCTGGCGCGTCTGCCGGTCGAGATGTACTCGGTGGCGCCCTCGAACGAATTCGACGGTGTCTCGGCGGCCTACACCATGCCCCTGGCCCTGCTGGGCGGTAGCGAGCTCAGTCTGGAGGGCTACGGCGGCCGCATCCGCACCACCGCACGGCTCTGGAACCGCGACGGCGCGCCGCCGCGATTGCCGGCGGGGGCCAACTTCCGCGAGGTGGATGTCCAGGTCGCCGGTGGCGTCCTGAGTCTGCGCAACGCCGACACGACCCTGCGCCTGAGCGTCAACGACGCACGCACGAAGCCGCTGGACGGCACGCCGCTGCCGGTGAGCGTGCCCTTCGTGCAGATCGCACCCGGACTCGGCTACTTCCGCGTCGACGAGGCCCTGCCCGGGCCACCCGTCGAGACCGTCGACCGGCTGCACAACATCATCACCACGCTCGGTATCGACCACCAGTTCGGCGGCGGCTGGCGCGCCACTGCCGAAGTGGCGCGCAACCGGCAGCTTCGCACCAATGTCGGCGCCAACACCACCGGCGGCTATGTGTCGCTGGCGCGCGAGGTCGGCGCGTTCACCCCGTATGTGAGCTACGGCCGGCTGCGCACGCACGACCCGCAGATGGACATGTACCGCAGGCTCGTCGCGGTGCAGTTGCCGGGATTCATCCCGGGCGCTGCGCAGATCAACGCGTCGCAGCGAGTCTTCGCCGAATCCATCTATGCCGCCGATCAGCACACCTGGGCGCTCGGCCTGGCCTGGGCGGTTCCCTGGGGCGGCAAGCTGAAGTTCGAATGGGCGCACACCGGCGTGGGCGAGGTGTCGCGCCTGCTGGACACGCTGCCAGGGCGACACGGCCTGCGCGACACCGGGTTCAGCACCACGACCGTCAACTACAACCTCGCGTTCTGAAAGGAGGGATGACATGCAACGACGTTCATTCCTCCTGGCCTGCGGCGCAGCGCTGTCTGCCGGCACGCTTCACGCGCAGGCCGACAGCGGCATCGTGGTCGTGGGCCATGCCGGCCTGCCGCGCATCGACGCCGCCTTGGTGCAGCGCCTCTACACCGGCCGTGCCATCGAAGCCGGTGGCCAGCTGGCCACCGTGCTGAATCTGCGCAGCGGCCACCCCTCGCGCCAGCGCTTTCTGGCGGCCTACCTGCAGACCGACGAGGAACGCTACCGCGCCTACTGGACGGTGCGCCGGCACGTGGGCAAGGGCGCCCCGCCGCGCGAGGTCGATGGCGTGGCCGAGCTGCTCGATCTGGTGGCGCGCACACCCGGGGCCATGGGCTACGTGGAGGCCAGGGACATCCCCGCCGGAAGCAACGTCATCTGCCGGGTCTGAGCCTTCGGGCCACGCCAGCCGTCGGGCATGGCCGGGCTATGCTCGTGCCATGAACGACCGGGATGGTGAAGCCCTGGGGGCCGGCGGCGACGCTGCACACGACGCGGGCCCCGCGGGGGGCGCGTTGCAGGGCCTGCGCGTGGTCGAGCTCGGTGCCATCGGCCCGGTGCCGATGGCCGGAATGATGCTGGCCGACCATGGCGCCGATGTGCTGCGCGTCGATCGCCTGAGCGACAGCGGTCTCGGGCTGGGCATGGCACCGCCTTTCGACGTGCATGCACGCGGCCGGCGCTCGCTGGCCCTGGACCTGAAGGCCGCGCCCGGGCGCGACGCGCTGCTGCGGCTGCTGGCTTCGGTCGACGTGTTGCTCGAAGGGTTTCGCCCCGGCGTGCTCGAAGATCTGGATCTGGCACCCTGCCTGTTGCTGGCGCGCTGCCCGCGCCTCGTCGTCGGCCGCATGACCGGCTATGGCCAGCAGGGTCCGCTGGCCGGCGTCGCAGGCCATGACCTGAACTACGTCGCCCTGACCGGCGTGCTTGACGCCATCGGTCCGGCCAAGGGCGTGCCCGTGCCGCCGCTCAACCTGGTGGGCGACTATGGTGGCGGCGCAATGTTCCTGGCCTTCGGCGTGATGGCGGCGCTGTTCGAGCGCCAGCACTCGGGCCGCGGCCAGGTGGTCGACGCGGCCATGGTCGATGGCGTGGCGGTGATGGCCGGCCTGTTCCAGGGGCTTCGTGCCGGCGGACAGTGGCGGCGCCAGCGCTCGGCCAATCTGCTGGATGGCGGTGCGCCGTTCTACGCCTGCTACGAAACCGCCGACGGCGGCCACCTTGCCGTGGCGGCGCTGGAGACCAAGTTCTTCGCCGAACTGGGCCGGCACATCGGCCTCGACCCGGCTTTCGTCACGGCCCAGCACGACCGCAGCCGCTGGCCGGCGATGCGGGCCGCGCTGGCCGCCATCTTCCGCACCCGGACACGCGACGACTGGTGCCGGGTGCTCGCGGGCAGCGACAGCTGCGTGGCACCCGTGCTGAGTCTGGAGGAAGCTCCCCAGCACCCCCATGCCCTGGCCCGTGGCGCCTACACCCACCACGAGGGCGTGGCCCAGCCCGCGGCTGCGCCGCGCTTCAGCCGCAGCCGGCCGCAGCCGCCACGGCCGGCGCCGCAGCCCGGTGCGAACACCCTTGAAATCCTGAAGGAGGCCGGCATGAGCGATGCCGAGATCGAAGAACTCATGGCGGCCGGGGTGGCGCGTTGAACGCGCCCTGGCAGGTGCCTGTCGGCGTTCGGCCCGCGGCTTCCATCCTGTTCCTGCGTGAGCCCGCCGACGGCAGCACCGGTCTCGAAGTGTTGATGCTGGTGCGCGCCGAAAGCGGCGCCGGCGACCTGCGCAGCGGCGCAGCGGTGTTCCCCGGCGGCGTGCTCGACGCGCGCGACCGCGCCGCCCACCCCTGGTGCCTGGGGCTGGACGACGCGACGCTGGGCCGCCGCTTCAACCTGGCCGAAGGCGCGCTCGACTACGCGGTGGCGGCATTGCGCGAAAGCTTCGAGGAAGTGGGCCTGCTGCGCGCCTGCGCCGCCGACGGCAGCGCCCTCGACCTGGCCCCCGGCAGTGCCCTGCACGCCGCGCTGCAGCCCTGGCGGCAGCGCCTGCATGCGGGCTTGGCCGGCATCGCCGAGCTCTGCGCTGCCTTCGACCTGAAGCTGGATTTGCGCGACCTGGCCTACACGGCGCACTGGCTGACGCCGCCGGGCCTGCCCAAGCGCTGGGACACCCGCTTCTTCGCCGCGCCCGCCCCGGCCGGGCAGCAGGCGGTGGCCGACGGCAGCGAAGCCCAGTCCCTGCTCTGGACGACGCCTCAGGCCGCGCTGGGCGGTGCCCGCGACGTGCTCCCCTTCGCTGCGAACGCCGGGCCAGGAGGCGGGCTGAAGCTGCTGCCGGCCATGCGCTCGATGCTGCAGGAGCTGTCCAGGTTTCCCAGCGCGGCCGCCGCATTGCAGGCCTTCCACGACCGGCCGCAGGTGGCGCTGACGATGCCGCGCCGCGGCAGCAGCCGGGCCGGCGCACGCATCGTGCTGCCCACGGAAATGGCCTATGCCGAGATCGCCCGGCTCGATCCGGAAGGCCGGGGCGACGTGTCCTGCGAACTCCTGCCTGGCCGCGCCGTGCGCTTGTCGGCGAACGTCTGGCGCGTCACCGCGCCGAACCCCGGGGTGATGACCGGGCCGGGCACCAACAGCTACCTGGTGGGCGCAGGCGAGCACTGGACCGTGATCGACCCCGGCCCGGTCGACAGCGGCCACCTGCAGGCCCTGATGGACGCGGCGGCGCAGGCCGGCGGGCGCATCGGCCGCATCCTGGTGACGCACACCCACCGCGACCACTCACCCGGCGCGATGACGCTGGCCGCGGCCACCGGTGCGCCGGTCTGGGGCCGCCTGGCGGCCCATGCCGAGTGGCAGGACGCCAGCTTCGTGCCGACGCACCAGCCCGCCCACGGCGAGCGCATCGAGGCCGCGCCAGGCGTGTGCCTGCGTGTGCTGCACACGCCCGGGCATGCGTCGAACCACCTGTGTTTCCTGCTCGAGCACGAGAAGCTGCTGTTCACCGGCGACCAGGTGATGCAGGGCAGCACGGTCGTCATCAACCCGCCCGACGGCGACATGGCGGTCTACCTGCGGTCGCTGAACGAGCTGCTGGCCGAAGACCTGGACTGGCTGGCGCCGGGCCACGGCTTTCTCGTCGAGCGCCCGCACGAGGTGTTGCGCCGGCTCATCGCCCACCGCCTTCAGCGCGAAGCCAAGGTGCTGCACGCGGTGCAGTCCCACGGCCCCTTGGCACTGGGAGCGCTGGTGGCCCGGGTCTACGACGACGTGCCTGCCGGCCTGCACGGCGTGGCCAGGCGATCTCTTCTGGCCCACCTGCTGAAGCTGCAGGGCGAAGGGCGTGTGCGTGCCGACCCCGGTCCGGATCAGCCTCTCTCGGCCGATGGCGACGCCGGCCAGGGCGGTGGCGGCGAAGCCAGCCGCTGGACGGCTTCGGCCTGAGGCCGCCAGGCACCGTCCACCAGCAGTTCGTGCGGGCCGAACTGGGCCTTGTAGGCCATCTTCGGGCTGTTGGCGATCCAGTAGCCCAGGTACAGGTTCGGCAGCTTCAGCTGCCGCGTCTGTTCCACCTGCCACATCACGCTGTAGGTGCCGTAGCTGCAGGCGGGTTCGGGTTCGTAGTAGGTGTAGACCGCCGAGATGCCGTCGTTGAGCACGTCCACGATCGACACCATCTTCAGCGCGCCGGGCTCGTCGTCGGTCACGCTGGGCTCGCGGAATTCGACCAGGCGTGAATTGACGCGGCTTTGCAGCAGGAACTGGGTGTACTGGTCGACGCTGTCGTTGTCCATGCCGCCGCCGCTGTGGCGGCCGCTCTGGTAGCGCAGGTAGAGCTGGTAGTGCTCGGGCACGAAGCACAGGCGCAGCACACGCGTGACGAGATGGCCGTGGTCGCGCACCGAGCGGCGCTGGCTGCGCGTGGGCTGGAAGCCGGCCACCGGCACGCGCAGCGGCACGCAGGCGCGACAGCCGTCGCAATAGGGCCGGTAGGTGAACATGCCGCTGCGGCGAAAGCCGGCAGCGACCAGGCCTGAATAGGCGTCGGCGTGGATCAGATGGCTGGGCGTGGCCACCTGCGAGCGCGCCTGCCGGTCGGGCAGGTAGCTGCAGGGGTAGGGCGCCGTGGCATAGAACTGCAGCGACGACAGGGGAAGTTCTTTGGGGTGGGTCACGCCGGGGCTGGGTGGAGCAGGTCGTGGGCGAGCAGTTGCCACGCGTTTTCATCATAGGTCCAATCGGCCGGCGGCACGGCCCGTGTGGCGTGCGCCACCTGGGCCAGGAACTGCGTGCGTGCCGTCTCGCTGGCGCCCAGCGACGCCAGGTGGCGGGTGTTCTGCTGGCAGTCGATGAGGGCCACGCCGCGCGCACGGCAGGCGGCGACGAAGGCGGCCATGGCGATCTTGCTGGCATCGGTGCGGTGCGCGAACATGCTTTCGCCGAAGCACATGCGGCCGATGTTCACGAAGTAGAGCCCGCCCACCAGCTGCCCGTCGACCCATGTTTCGGCGCTGTGCACCCGGCCCTTGCGGTGCCAGTCGATGTAGGCCTGCATCAGCTCGGGCACGATCCACGTGCCGTCCTGGCCCTCGCGCGGGGTGCTCGCGCAGGCCTGGATGACGGCTGGAAAGTCGCTGTCGAAGCGGATTTCGCAGCGCGGGTCCTGGATGAAGCGGCGCAGCGTCTTCTTCAAGGAACGCGACAGCTTGAAGTCGGCCACCGGCAGCACCATGCGCGGGTCGGGGCTCCACCACAGCGGCGGCTGGCCGGGGCCGTACCAGGGAAAGATGCCCATGCGGTAGGCCTCTTCCAGACGCGCATGCGTGACCCGTCCGCCCGCCGCCACCAGGCCCGGCGCGTCGGTGTCGGGCCCGAGCGCCGTGTGCGCCGGCGGCAGCGGGCTCAGGTCGTCGATCCAGCTGAGCATGCCGCGCTGGTGCCGGTCAGGCCTTGCCCAGCTGCTTCCACAGGAAGGCGTATTCCAGTGCCGTCATCTGCGCGCGCTGGCCGTTGTCGGCGGCGCCGCCGTGGCCGCCTTCGATGTTTTCCCAGTACAGCAGCGGGTGCCCCAGCTCGAGCATGCGCGCGGCCATCTTGCGCGCATGGCCCGGGTGCACGCGGTCGTCGCGGGTGCTGGTGACGAAGAGCACCTTGGGATAGGTCTTGCCGTCCTTGGCGCTCTTCACGTTCTGGTAGGGGCTGTAGGCGCTGATGTAGCGCCATTCCTCGGGCTTGTCGGGATCGCCGTATTCGGCCATCCACGAAGCGCCGGCCAGCAGCTTGTGATAGCGCTGCATGTCGAGCAGCGGCACCTGGCAGACCACGGCGTTGAACAGTTCAGGCCGCTGCAGCATCACCGCACCCACCAGCAGCCCGCCGTTGCTGCCACCCTGGATGCCGAGGTGGCGCGGGCTGGTGACTTTGCGCGCGATGATGTCTTCGGCCACGGCGGCGAAGTCGTCGTAGCTCTTCTGCTTCAGGGCCTTGATGGCGGCCTGGTGCCAGCCCGGGCCGAATTCGCCACCGCCGCGGATGTTGGCCAGCACGAACACGCCGCCCTGGGTCGTCCAGGCCCGGCCCTGCACGCCGGAGTACCAGGGGTTCAGCGGCACCTCGAAGCCGCCGTAGCCGTAGAGCAGGGTGGGGTTGCTGCCGTCGGCCTTTGCATCCTTGGGCCAGATCACGAAGTACGGAATCTTCGTGCCGTCCTGGCTGGTGGCGAAGCTTTGCTCGACGCGCATGCCGCTGGCGTCGTAGAAGCTGGGGCGCGACTTCAGCCGTTCACGTTCGTCGCTGCCGGTCTTGCCCAACTGCAGCGAATCGGGCTGCAGGAAGTCGGCCACGTTCAGGAAATAGGCCTCGGCCAGGGGGTCGGTGCGAAGCAGCGGGTCGTGCAGGGCGCCGGCGCTCAAGGTGCCGGGGAAGGGCGCGTTGACCTCGCGCTTCGTCCAGCGGCCGGCCTTGGGTGTCCATTCCTCTAGCCGGCTCGCCACGTTGTCGGAAATCGTCAGCAGCAGCGTGCTGCGCGTGGTGCCGAAACCCGACAGCGAGCGCGTGGCCGTGGGCGTGAACAGGGCGCTGAACTTGCGTTCGCCCTTCAGGTAGGCGTTGGCGTCGCCCACCAGCAGCGCGCCGCGAGGCCAGGTGGTTTCGCCCAGCTTCCAGTCGCTGCGCAGTTCCACCAGCACGCGGTCGCGCCAGAAGCTGAGCTGGGCGTCGCTGGGCTTGTCGATGGGCACCAGCCGGCTGCCCTGCAGCAGCTGCATGCGGTTGTTGTAGAAGTCGAGCGCACGCACGAACAGGGTGCGTTCGTAGCCCGGGGTCTTGTCGACCGAGGCATAGGCGTACACGTCCTTCACCTCGGCCTCGAACACGGTGCGTGCCGACGCCAGCGGCATGCCGCGCTGCCAGCGCTTGACGATGCGGGGGTAGCCCGACTCGGTCATCGAGCCCGGGCCGAAGTCGGTGGCCACGTAGAGGTGGTCGATGTCGATCCACTCGACGCTGCTCTTGGCTTCGGGCAGGGTGAAGCCGTTGTCGACGAAGCGCTTGAGCACGGCGTCGAACTCGCGCACGACGCTGGCGTCGGCGCCGCCGCGCGACAGCGACAGCAGGCAGCGTCGGTACACCCCTTGCTCGTCGGGCCCGAGCCAGGTCGAACCGGCCCAGACCCAGTTTTCCTTCTCTGCCTTGCCCAGGGCGTCGATGTCGAGCACGGTTTCCCAGGCCGGCTGCGATTTGCGGTATTCGGCCAGGCTGGTGCGGCGCCACAGGCCGCGCGGGTTGGCGGCGTCCTTCCACAGGTTGTAGAAGAAGTCGCCGCGGCGCTGCACGTAGGGGATCTGTTCCTTCGAGTCGAGCACGGCGCGGATGTCGGCGCGCATCTGCTCGAAGCCCGGGCGGGCCTCCAGGGCCGCTTCGCTTTCGGCGTTGCGCTCGCGCACCCAGGCCAGCGCACGTTCGCCCTGCACGTCCTCGAGCCAGAGATAGGGGTCGGTGGCGGCTGGGGTGGCGGTGGCAGGAACGTTCTGTGACATGGCGTGGCGCGAGGAGAGAAGGGGTGACGTGCCGGCGACCAGGGCGGCGCCGGCCTGCAGCAGATGGCGGCGGGTGGGTGGGGTGGGGCTCATGCGGTGGGCGCTTGCAAGGATTTGAGATGGATCTCGACGCTGTCGGTCTGGTTCCCGACCCAGATCTGGCCTTCCTGCACCGTCACCTGCAGTTGCATCGAGCGGTCGGCCAGGCGGGCCAGGGCCGTGCTCTCGTCGGCGGGAATCTGCCAGACCTGCAGGTTGCGCAGGCGTGACAGCTTGGGCGCGATGGCTGCCCACCAGATGGGGGCGGACTGGGCGTAGCAGTACAGCGTGACGGTCTCGGCGCGGCCGCAGGCTTTGGTGAGCCGGCGGTCGTCGGCCGGCTGGCCCACTTCCACCCAGTGCCGCAACACGCCGGCCAGGCTGTGGCGCCACAGGTCGGGCTCGTCGCCGTCCGACAGGCCGCGGGCGAAGACCAGCGCGCCGTCGTGGTCGTCGGCGGGCACGTTCAGGGCGAAGGCCAGCACCCGGGCCATCAGGCGTTCGTCGGTTTCCGAAGGGTGGCGGGCCAGCGTCAGTGCATGGTCGGCGTAGAGGGCGCGGTCCATGTCGGCAATCTGCAGCGCGGCCTTGAAGATGGTGGACTTGATGGCCATGGGGCGGGGTCGGGCGGGGTCAGGGTGCGCCATGTGCGCGGTGGCATCATTGTCGCCCTGCCGGGGTGGCCCGCCACCCCTTGCCTTTAATGCCTTCGAGGACACGCATGAAGCTCCACACCGCAGCCGCACTGGCGGTCGCTTTCCTGTTCGGCAGCCAGGCGCCCGCGGCCATGGCCCAGGCGCAGGCGCCATCGACCGCTCCAGCCAAGCCGGCGCCGAAACCGGCCCCGAAAGCGACCCAGAATGCCGCTGCCGAGACCGGCGGCAAGACGCTCAGCATGGGCGGCGCCGCTGCGCCTGCGGGTGCAGCCAGCGGTGTCCGCCGCGGCATCATGACGCGCGACGAACTGCGCGCCTGCCTGAACGACGAAGTCGGCATTCGTACCCGGCTGGCCGAACTGGAAGCCAAGCGCGCCCCGCTCGAGGCCGAGAAGGCCGCCCTGGCCACCGAGCAGCAGGCCATGCGCGAAGAGCGCGTGGCCATGGAGGCGGCGCAGAAGGAGGCCACCGATTCGCTGAACGCCAAGTTCAAGGCCTTCGGCACGCGGGTCGAGACCTCGAACGAGCGCATCAAGACCTTCAACGAAGCCGGCAAGACCGGTTCTTCCGCCGACCGCGAGCGCAAGTCGATCAACGACGAGCGTGCCGCGCTGGACACCGACCGCAAGGCGCTCGAAGCCGAGAAGGAAGCCGTCGTCGCCAGACTGCAGGTGCGCGTGACGGCCTACAACGAGCGCGCCAAGGTCCTGGACACCCGCGTCAGCGAGTGGAACACGCGCAACAACACCGTCAACGACGACGGTCAGGGCCTGGAAGCCGAGCGCAAGGACTGGGTCAGCACCTGCTCCAACCGCCGCTATCGCGAAGAAGACGAAATCGCCATCAAGGCCGGCAAGTAGAGCCGCGCCGGCACAAAGGAAGCTGCAGCATGGCCACCTCTTTCGACTCCAACCCCTTGCTGCAGGACTGGCAGGCCCCGTTCGGCCTGCCGCCTTTTGCCAGCCTGCAGCCCGAGCATTTCGAGCCGGCCTTGCGCGAGGCCATGCGCCAGCATCGCGCCGAACTTGCCGGCATCGCCGGCCAGGCGGCGCCTGCCGATTTCGACAACACGATTGCTGCGTTCGACCGCAGTGGCGGCCTGCTCGACCGCGTGGCAGCTGTTTTCTACAACCTCACCAGCAGCGCCACCAGCCCGGCCCTGCAGGCGGTGCAGCGCGCGATGGCCGCACCCATGGCAGCGCACAGCAGCGCGGTCTACATGGACGCCGCCTTGTTCGCCCGGGTCGACGCGGTCCACGCTCGGCGCGAGGAAGCCGGCCTGCCGGCCGAGGCCCGGCGCCTGGTCGAGCGGGTGCACCTGGACTTCGTGCGCGCCGGTGCGCGCCTGGCGCCGGCCGCCCAGGCCCGCTACGCCCAGGTGATGGAAGCGCTGGCGTCGCTGACGACCCGCTTTGCTCAGAACGTGCTGCACGACGAAAGCAGCTGGAGCCTTCCCCTGCCTGACGAAGAAGCACTGGCCGGCCTGCCCGACTTCGTGCGTGCGGCTGCGCGCCAGGCCGCCGCCGAACGCGGCTTGGGCGGGCACGTGGTGACGCTGTCGCGTTCGCTCGTCGTGCCCTTCCTCACCTTCAGCCAGCGCCGCGACCTGCGCGAGACCGCCTGGCGCGCCTGGACCGGCCGCGGTGAACACCCGGGCGAACACGACAACCGCGAGGTCGCGCGCGACATCCTGCGCCTGCGCAACGAGCAGGCGCGGCTGCACGGCCACGCCTGCTTCGCCGACCATGCGCTCACCGACACCATGGCCGGCACGCGCGCCGCGGTGCAGGGCCTGCTGGGCGAGGTCTGGCCGCGGGCGTTGGCCGCCGTCGAGCGCGAACAGCAGGCGCTGCTGGCGCTGATGCAGGCCGAAGGTGTGCAGGCCGAGCTGCAGGCCTGGGACTGGCGCTTCTATGCCGAGAAGGTGCGGCGCGAGCGCTACGCCATCGACGACGCCGAGGTCAAGCCCTTCTTCAAGCTCGAGAACATGGTGCAGGCTGCGTTCGACTGCGCGAGCCGGCTCTTCGGTCTGAGCTTCACGCTGCGCGCAGACCTGCCGGTCTACCACCCCGACGTCAAGGCCTACGAGGTGCGCAATGCCGCCGGCCAGGTCAGCGGCATCTTCCTGCAGGACAACTTTGCCCGGCCGGGCAAGCGCAGCGGCGCCTGGATGAGTTCGCTGCGCTGGCAGAGCCGGAACGTGGGCGCTGGCGCCGCGGCCGCACTGCCGGTCATCCTGAACAACAACAACTTCGCCAAGGGCGCCGACAGCAGCGGCCAGCCGACGCTGCTGTCGATGGACGACGCGCGCACGCTGTTCCATGAATTCGGCCACGGGCTGCACGGCCTGCTCAGCGACGTCACCTACCGGCGGTTGTCGGGCACCCAGGTGCTGCGCGACTTCGTCGAACTGCCTTCGCAGATCTTCGAGCACTGGATCACCCAGCCCGAGGTGCTGCAGCGCCACGCCCGCCACTGGCAGACCGGCGAGCCGATTCCCGCCGAGCTGGTGGGCCGGCTGCAGCGCGCCCAGCAGTTCAACCAGGGCTACGAGACGGTGCGCTACACCGCCAGCGCGATGGCCGACATGGCGGTGCACTCGCTCACCGACACCGAGCCCCCGGCCGACCTGTGCGCCTTCGAAGCCGATCTGCTGCGCCAGGCCGGCCTGCCGCCGGCCGTCGGGCTGAACCATCGCCTGGTGCACTTCCAGCACCTGTTCGCGAGCAGCGGCTACGCTGCGGGCTACTACGTCTATCTGTGGGCCGAGGTGCTGGACGCCGACGGCTTCGATGCCTTCACCGAAGCCGGTGGCCCCTTCGACCGCGAGGTGGCCGGCCGCTTGCTGCGCCACATTTACGCCAGCGGCAACAGCGTGGCGCCGGGTGCGGCCTATGCGGCTTTTCGGGGGCGCGGGCCGACGGTCCAGCCGCTGCTGAAAAAGCGCGGCCTGCTCGCGGCCGAGCCGGCCTGAACGGCGGCCGGCCTCAGACCGGGGCAGGGCCGAACAAGGCGTCCAGCGCCGCCAGGAAGGCGCCGAAGTCCAGCGGCTTGGTCCAGTAATGCGCGGCGCCGGCCTGAAGCGCGCGTTCGATGTCGTCGGGCATGGCGTTGGCCGACAGGGCCATGCAGCGGATGCCGGCCGTGGCCGGGTCGGCGCGCAGCCGGCTCAGCACTTCCAGGCCATTGATGTCGGGCAACTGCATGTCCAGCAGCAGCAGGTCGGGCTGCAGTTCACGTGCCCGCACGAGGCCCCCGTGACCGTCCACCGCCACGTGGAGCTCGATGTCCTCGCGCCGCGCCAGCAGCTCTGAAATGATCAGCGCGTTGACCGGGTTGTCTTCGATGTACAGCACCTGGTGGGGCCGGCTGCCGGGTCGGGCCGAAGGCGGCGCGATGGCAGCCTTCCGGTCGGGCTGGGCCGCGGGCGCGGCGGGCGCTGGAAACGGGGCGGCCTGCAGGCGAAGTTCGAAGCTGCTGCCCTGGTCGACCTGGCTCCTCGCGCGCAGCTCACCGCCCATGCGCTCGGTCAGGGTCTTCGCGATGGTCAGGCCGATGCCCGAGCCTTCGACGCCCGAGCGTTCCGCGCCCAGGCGGTTGAAGGGTTCGAAGAGGTGCTCCATCTGCGCGCTGCTCAAGCCCCGGCCGGTGTCGCTGACGCGCACGTGGACCATGCCGTCGGCCTGCCAGGCCTGGACATCGACCCGACCGCCGGCGCGGTTGTACTTGATGGCGTTGCTCAGCAGGTTCAGCAGCACCTGACGCAGCCGCAGGCTGTCTGCCAGCACCCGCAGCGGGGGTACTTCGGCGATGCCGGTGCTGAGCTGGACCTGGCGCGAGTCCAGCAGTGGCTGCAGCATCGGCAGGGTCTGCTGCAGCACGGCAGGCAGCGACACCGATTCCAGCGCGATGTGCAGCTCGCCGCTCTGCAGCCCCGCGAGGTCAAGCACGTCGTTGATGAGCGACAGCAGGTGCTGCCCGGCAGACCGCACATGCTGCAGCCGCCGGCGGCGCGCCTGGCCCGTGGCGTCGCCGGCAGATTCGGCTGGTGCTTCCTCGGCCAGGAGCAGTTCGGTGAACCCGAGCACCGCGTTCAGCGGCGTTCTCAGCTCGTGGCTCATGCGGGCCATGAACTGGCTCTTGGCGGCGCTTTCGCGCTGCGCCAGTTCGCGCTCCTGGCGCATGGCGGCGGCGGTGCGCGCTGCGGTGACATCCCAGTTCACGCCGATGCGTCGCGAGGGCTGCCCCTGGTCGTCGAGCAGCGTCTGCGACCGGGTGGCGAGCCAGCGCACCTGCCCGTCCGGCCAGACGATGCGGAACTCGTACTCGGCTGGCTGCTGCAGCGCCATGGCGTCCTCGTGCAGCTTCAGCACGCGATCGCGATCCTCGGGGTGGACCAGGGCCAGCCGCTCTGGCGGTGTCATCGCCCGCGGCTGCGGGGGCAGCCCGCGCAGCACCCACATCTGCTCGTCCCAGAAGGCCGTGTCGTTGCGCAGGTCCACCTCCCAGGTGCCCAGGCCTGCCGAGCGCGTGACCAGGGCCACGCGTTCCGCGGCATTGCGCAGCGCCTGCTCGGACTGGCGCCGTTCGGTCACGTCCATCGACACGCCGACGAAGGCCAACGGTTCGCCGCTGGCGGCGCGCTGCAGCACGCGCCGCGTCATCACCAGGCGCCAACTGCCGTCCGCGCGCCTGTAGCGTGTCTCGACGTCGACGGGCTTGTTGCTGTCCATGGCCAACCGGGCCGAGGCCAGCAGTGCAGGCAGGTCTTCGGGGTGGACGAGGGCGCGCACGTCGTCGATCGACAGGCCCTCGGCGCGCGGCATCAGGCCGAGCACCGTCCAGCACTGGGCGTTGTAGCTCATGCGCTGGGTGCGCAGGTCATGCCGCCACAGGGCGATGCGCCCCAGGTCCACGGCCAGCGCCAGCTGCGATTCGATCTCGCCCGAGGCCCCGGCCAGCGCCAGGGTCTCGGTGTCGTCGAGGATCAGGCCCACCGCGCGCGTGGGCCGACCGGAGGAATCGGCCTTGACGCGCCAGTGGGAGTGCACGCGCCGCAAGGTGCCGTTGCCCGTGCGCAGGCTGAAGCGGTGGCTGTAGACCCCGGGCTGGCGCAGCGATTCGCGGAACACCCGGTCGAGCGACGCACGGTCGGCGAGCGCCACCTGCAGCAGGCTGTCGTCGAAGCGTGGTGCACTGCCGTCGGTGGCGACACCTCGGAACGACTGCACCTGGCGGTCCCAGGTGCCTTCCAGCGTCTGCGCGTCGCGTTCCCACAGGCCCAGGCGGCCGAAGTCGCGGGCCAGGTCGAGCAGTTCCTGCAGGTGCAGCACCTCCTGCTGGGCCGCACGCAGGGTGTCGACGGCTTCGAGGGCGACCATCCAGCCACCCTCGGGCCGCCGGCCGGTCCGCAGGCGCACGTGGGTGGCGGGCCCGTCCACACCGGGCAGCGGCACATCGTGCGCGGGTGGTTCGGTGGCGAGTTGCGGCCAGCAATCCGCCAGCCAGCCCGACCAGTCGGCGGGGCTGGCCCGGGGCGCCAGGGCCTGCGCCGCGGCGTTGGCCCAGACGGTCCGGTCGAGGTCCGAGACGCACAGCAATGGCGTGGGCACGGTGTCCAGCAGGGCCCGCGTCTCCGGCAACATGTCCATACCCAAAGTATGGATCAGCCGGCCGCGGCGGGCGACCCGTTGCTGCCCTACATCGGCTTGAATCGCCAGGTGTAGGCCTGGCTCACCTGCAGCCGTTCGGCATGCTGCTTGAGCTGCAGCGTGATGCGGCCGGCGTCGTCGCGCTGCGCCCGGCCGATGGCATCGGCACGCACGATCACGCCGCGGTGGATCTGCCAGAAGACTTCGGGGTCCAGGCCTTCGGCGATCTCCTTCAGGGGCTTGCGCACATGCGCCTCGTCGCCCGCCGTGACCACGCGGGTGTACTTTTCGTCGCTCTGGAAAAAGAGCACTTCGTCGATGCTGAACATCTTGATGATGTCGCCGACGCTCGCGCTCAGCCAGCGCAGCCGGGGTGGCGTCGGACCGCCGCTGCCCAGGGCCTGGCGCTGCTGCAGCTGCGCCGAGAGCTTTTCCACCACGTCGCCGAGGTCGGGGGCCGCCGCCTGGGCCTGCAGCCGTGCCTGCAGGCGCTGCACGGTCTGCAGCAGGCGGTCAGAGCGTACCGGCTTGAGCAGATAGTCCACCGCGCCGGCGTTGAAGGCTTCCACCGCATGGCTGTCGTAGGCCGTGGTGAACACCGCATGGCAACGTCCGCTGGCCGCGCGCGCCACGTCCAGCCCGCTCAGCCCAGGCATGCGGATGTCGAGGAAGGCGATGTCGGGCGCGAATTCGTCCAGGGCCTCGACCGCGGCGGGTCCGTGTTCACACTCGGCCACGATGCGCAGCTCCGGCCAGGCCGCGGCCAGCATGCGGCGCAGCTCGGCGCGGGGCAGGTCTTCGTCGTCGGCGATCAGGGCGGTCGGCGGGCGCATCACATCATCTCCAGCGGCAGGGTCAGGGTGGCGGCGACACCACCCTGGGGGCGGGTCTTCAGCGTCAGGCTGGCCCGGTCGCCGTACAGCTGCACGAGCCGTTCGCGGATGTTGGCCAGGCCCAGGCCGTTGCCCGCCAGGCTGTCGTTGAAGCCGACGCCGTCATCGACCACGCTGAGTGCCAGACGGCCGTCGGCGGTGCGTTCGGCCAGCACGTCGACCCGGGCCGGGCCGAGCTTGAGCTCGACGCCGTGCTTGACGGCGTTCTCTGCCAGCGAGATCAGCATCAGCGGCGGGCAGCGGGCCTGCAGCAGTTCGGCGGGCACCTGCACCTGAGTGTGCAGGCGCGGCATGCGGGCGCTCATCAGTCCCAGATAGGCGCGCACGATCTCGAACTGCCCGCCCACCGTGGCCTGGGCACTGCCGTCGCTGCGCAGCCGCGGAATGGCCGCGCGCAGGTAGTCGACGAGCTGATCGATCATCGCGCTGGCGTGGGCGGGGTCGGTGGCGATGGCGCTGCGCACCCCGGCCAGGGTGTTGAACAGGAAGTGCGGCTCGACCTGCGCGGCCAGCACCGAGAGCTTCAGTTCGGCCTCGCGGCGCTGGGCCTGGGCCCGGGCCAGCTCGCGTTCGCGTGCCAGCGTCTCCAGGTCGCGGTGTTCGCGCCGCCAGCCCCACAGCGCCACGCCGCCGGCCAGCCAGAAGGTCAGCACCGCGCTCGACACGCCATTGGCCAGGCGCGTGGTGGGGCTCAGGCCGCCGTCGGGGCCGGGGCCGGGTGGAGGCGCCGAGGCGGCTTCTTCGGGCGACTTGATCATCACGCCGATGGCAAGCACCACCTTCTTGCGCCTTCCTTTTTCATCGAGCTGTCCGGTCTGTTCGGCCACCCATTGCTTGACCGGCTCGGCGGCATGTTCGTGGAAAGCCAGCATGGCCACGACCAGCCCGGCCAGCACGGCCACCAGGGCCGCGCCCTCGCGTTCCCGAGGCCAGCCCTGCCGTCGCACCCAGTGGCCCAGCCACGGCCCGGCCACGATCGGCACGATCAACTGCATGGCCACGTGCAACATGCCGCCGAAGGGCAGTTGCTCCGGGGGGTCCAGGGCCATCGGCAGCGCAACCAGCGCCAACACGGCCAAGGCCGTCAGCAGGAAGCTTCTCACACGGCCGGCGGCCCAGGGCGCGCTGAAGACCGGAAAGCGCCGATAACGCGTGAACCAGCCATGGTGGCGACCCGTCAGCTCGGGCGGCAGGGGAGCGGTCGGTGTCATGCGTGCAGCCTAAGGGCTGCGGCCGGCCGAGTCAGCGCCTTGCGACGAAGTCGGCGCCCTTGGGCATGAAACCCGTTCCGGCCGGCGCCGGTTTCAAGGCCGAGCCGGTGGGTGCCTGGCCAGGAACTGCACCTTGCGGCGGTTGGCCTCGAAACGCAGCAGAGGGTTCGTGGCGTGCTCCGGGCCGGCGGGCGGGAAGCCCCCCGGGCTTTACGGCCATGCGACCCTGTCGCTAAGCTCCGGCCCCTATGCAATGGACTCGACTCTGGCAGCCCCGGCGCGGGCTTTTCTGGATGATGCTGGGCTTCAATGTGCTCTCATCGGTGTGCACCTGGGCAATGCGCGCCCTGCCGCTGAACACGGTGGGTCTGCTGCTGCTGGGCTTCATCGCGCTCATGAACGTGGGCTTCGGCCTGCTGGCCGCCTGGCAGCTGATGCGCGAGGAACCACCGCCGCGCTGAGGCCGCCAGGCCCGTTCCGGCTTCAGCCGAGGCGTGCCGAGACCTGCCTGATGCGCTCGCCGAAGGCCTTGGCCGTGGCGATGTCGCCCGGCACCATCTCGTCGACGGAAGCGTCCGAAGGCGTGGCCGTCATCAGGCCGGCAGACGACGCGACGTAGTTGATGTCGTTGCGCGTGGCCGCCTTGCTGTTGCTGGGCATCATGCCGGTGCCGGCCCAGAGCATGCCGTGCTGCTGGCTCAGCGTGAACAGGTAGTGCAGGGTCGACAGCTTGTCGCCGTTCATGCTGGCCGAATTGGTGAAGCCTGCCGCGAGCTTGTCCTTCCAGGCCTGGCCGAACCAGGCCTTGCTGGAGGCGTCGGCGAATTTCTTGAACTGCCAGCTGACGCTGCCCATGTAGGTCGGGCTGCCGAAGACGATGGTGCTGGCGGCCAGCAGCTGCTCCCAGCCGCCGTCGGGCAGGTTGCCTTCGGCGTCGATGGCCAGCACGGTGCCGCCACTGCCTTCGGCGACGGCCTCGGCGATCTTGGCCGTGTGGCCGTAGCCGCTGTGAAAGACGATGACGATCTTGCTCATGGAGGGTTTCCTCTTGGTTGGGTTGTGCAATCGGGCTGCGGGGTGTGGCTCAGCTGCTTAGGTCGAAGACCAGCACCTCGGCATCTTCGCCGCCTTCGATGGTCAGCAGCGCTTCGCCTGAGAGATGCGCCGCATCGCCGGGCTGAAGCTGCAGGTCGTTGACCCGCAGCTTGCCACGCACCAACTGCACGTAGGTGTTGCGGCCGGGGTCGAGTGCCAGCGCCGCGCGTTCGTCGCCGTCGAACAGGCCGGCACGGATCGACGCATCGGCGTGCACCGTGACCGAGCCTGCGGCGCCGTCTGGCGACGCCACCAGGGCGAGCTTGCCGCGCTTGGACGCGCTGTCGAAATGCTTTTGCTCGTAGCCCGGGGCGATGCCGCGTTCGCGCGGCAGCAGCCAGATCTGCAGGAAGTGGGTGGGCCGGTCCTGGGCGTGGTTGAACTCGCTGTGCTGAACGCCGGTGCCGGCACTCATGCGCTGCACGTCGCCGGGCCGGATGACGCCAGCGGCCTTGCTGCTGTCGCCCGAGCCGTTGCCCATGCTGTCCTTGTGCGCCAGTGCGCCGTCGAGCACGTAGCTGACGATTTCCATGTCGCGGTGGCCGTGGGTGCCAAAGCCGGTGCCCGCGGCAATGCGGTCTTCGTTGATGACGCGCAGGTTGCCCACACCCATGTGCGCGGGGTCGTAGTAGTCGGCAAAGGAGAAGCTGTGGAAGCTCTTCAGCCAGCCATGGTCTGCATGGCCGCGTTCGCTGGACTTGCGCAGGGTGATCATGGTGCGTTCTCTTGGAGGGGGTGGGGTACCGGATGCTGTGATTTCAGTGTAGGCAGCACGGCGTGGGCAAAGGTGGGAAGGCCTTGATGAACCCGTTCAAATAAGATGAAGACATGCCCGACCGACGCCAAGCCCTGACCCCCGACGCCCTGACGATGATGGACACCATCGCCCGGACCGGCAGCTTCGCCGCCGCCGCCCGTGAGCTGGGCAAGGTGCCTTCGGCCCTGACCTACAGCGTGCGCCAGCTCGAGGACGCGCTCGACGTGCTGCTGTTCGACCGCAGTTCGCGCCAGGCGCAGCTCACGGCGGCCGGCCGCGAACTGCTGTTCGAGGGCCGGCGGCTGCTGCAGGAAATCGACGCCGTCGCCAACCGGGTGCGCCGGGTGGCCAGCGGCTGGGAAACGCAGCTGTCCATCAGCGTCGAGGACATCCTGTCGATGCCCACGATCTTCGAGCTGGTGCAGGCCTTTTGCGAGGTTCGCGACGGCGTCGCGCTCGGTCCGGCCAGCCCGGCCAGCGAAGGCGGCCCTGCGACCCGGCTGCGCCTGCGCACCGACGTGCTCGCCGGCACCTGGGAAGCGCTGGTTTCCGGGCAGGCCGACCTGTCGATCGGTGTCAGCGACGAACACCCGAACCCGGGCGGCATCGAACTGCGGCCCCTGGGAGAAGTGCCCTTCATCTACTGCATGGCGCCGCACCACCCGCTGGCCAGCCACGAGGGCCCGCTCGTCGACGCGCAACTCGTGCACCACCGCGCCGTGGCGGTGGCCGACACCGCCCAGCGCACCACGCCGATGACCGTGAACCTGCTGCCCGGCCAGGACGTGCTGACCGTGCCCAGCATGCGCGCCAAGCTCGAAGCCTTGCTGCGCAACCTGGGCTGCGGCTATGTGCCCGAACCGCTGGCGCGGCCGCACCTGCAGGCCGGGCATCTGGTGACGCGGCCCACCGCGCGCGGGCCTTTCGGCGCCCGCCTGCACTACGCCTGGCGCGCCGAGCGGGGCGACCCGTCGGCGATGGGCCTGGGCCGGGCCTTGCAGTGGTGGCTGCAGCAGCTGGAAAGCCCGACCACGCGGCGTGCGCTGCTCGAGCGCCACGCCGGGCCGCTGGACTGAGCCGAGCCTGGCTGGCGCCGATGTCTGCCGCCATGGGCCCGCCCCGCTTGCCGGTGGTCGGTCGATTTGCGCCTTCGCCCACCGGCCCGTTGCATGCGGGTTCGCTGGTCGCCGCCCTGGCCAGCTGGCTCGACGTGCGGGCTGCCGGCGGGCGGTGGCTGGTGCGCATCGAAGACGCCGACCGCGCGCGCTGCCTGCCCGGGATGGGCGATGTCATCCTGTCGCAGCTGGCGGCTTGCGGTCTGCGGCCCGACGCGCCGCCGTGGTGGCAGTCGCAGCGCGAGGCGGCGTACGCCCGGGCCTTGCAGCAGCTCGTCGATGCCGGACAGGCGTATCCCTGCGGCTGCACGCGGCGCGAGATCGAAGGCGCTCTGGCCGCAGCGGGCCGGCTGCCCGCGCGCGACGCCGAGCGCGTCTACCCCGGCACCTGCCGCTCCGGGCTGGGTCAGCGCCCCGCGCGCGCCTGGCGGCTGCGGGTGCCGTCGGGCGTGGTGCGCTGGGACGACAGACGTCTGGGGCCGCAGCATCAGGACGTGGCGGCCGAGGTGGGCGACTTCGTGCTGCGCCGTGCCGACGGCCTGTGGGCCTACCAGCTGGCCGTGGTGGTGGACGACGACGCGCAGGGCGTGACGGACATCGTGCGCGGCGAAGACCTGGCGGACAACACCGCGCGCCAGCTCGTCCTGCAGCAGGCGCTGGGACTGCCGGTGCCGCGCTACCTGCACACGCCGCTCGTGCTGGCGGCCGATGGGCACAAGCTGAGCAAGCAAAATGGTGCGCCAGCGCTCGATCTTCACGACCCCTCGGAAGCGCTGCGCGCCGCCCTGCGCGTGCTCGGCCTGCAGGCCGCGCCCGACGCCGGCCTCCACGCGTTGCTGGCACAGGCCACGCACGAGTGGGGACTTCGTGGGCCCAGGGCCCAGGCTGGCGACAATCCACACCCATTCCCCACCCATCCCAAGGAGTCGTCATGACCGCCGAAGAACAACGCGCCCTGCTCGCCGTGGCCTTGCTGGCCGCCTTTGCCGATGGCAACAAGTCCGAGGCCGAACGCGAGGAGGTCAAGCGCATCGCTGTCAACCTGGGCGGACAGGCGCAGGGCCTGAACGTGGCCTCCCTGATGCAGGACATCCTGCTCAAGCGCCTGGGCCTGCCCGAGGCCGTGGCCCAGCTGAAGTCGCCCGAGCAACGCCAGCTGGCCTACGAACTGGCCGTCTGCGTATGCGACGCCGACGGCGTGCAGTCGCCGGCCGAAAAGCAGTTTCTCGCCAGTCTGAAGGCCGAGATCGGCGGCACGCTCGACACGGCCTTCGAAGCCCAGGCCGACGGCCTGGCGCGCGAGACCGATGCGCCGATGGCGGCAGCCCCGGCCGTGGTCGCCACCGTCACCGTCGACCGCACCGCCCTCGACAAGAGCATCTTCAACCGCGCCGTGCTGTGTGGTGCGCTCGAACTGCTGCCTCAGAGTTGGGCCAGCATGGCCATCATCCCGTTGCAGGTGAAGCTGGTGCACGGCATCGCACAGGCGCATGGCGTGAACATGGACGCAGGCATGGTCAAGGAGTTCATCGCCACGGCCGGTGTCGGCCTGACCGGCCAGTACCTGGAGCAGTTCGGCCGCAAGCTCGTGGGCGGGCTGCTGGGCAAGGCGCTGGGCGGGCTGGGCCGCAGCGTGGGCAGCGTCGGCACCGGCATGGCCATGAGCTTTGCCACCACCTACGCGCTGGGCCAGCTGGCGGTGCGCTACTACGGCGGTGGCCGGCAGATGAGTACGGCGCTGTTGCAGCAGACCTACCAGGACCTGTTGGGCAACGCCCGCCAGATGCAGCAGCAGGCGCTGCCGCAGATCCAGGCGCAGGCCCGCAGCCTGGACGCCGGCAAGGTGCTGGAGATGGTGCGCCGACCGCTCGCCTGATCGCCTTCGGGGCTGGCATGATGTGCGGCCCCTCGACCATTCCACAGGAACCCGCGATGACCACCACTCCCTCCGGCCTGAGCTACGAAGACACCCTCGTCGGCAGTGGCGACACCGCCACCGCCGGACGGCGCGTGCAGGTGCACTACACCGGTTGGCTGCACGACCCGACGGCCGGCAACGGTCGCGGCAAGAAGTTCGACTCCAGCAAGGACCGTGGGCAGCCTTTCGCCTTCAAGCTGGGCGGCGGCGAGGTCATCCGCGGTTGGGACGAAGGTGTCCAGGGCATGCAGGTCGGGGGCACGCGTGTGCTCACCATTCCGGCCGATCTGGGTTACGGGGCACGCGGCGCTGGCGGTGTGATTCCGCCGAACGCCACGCTGATCTTCGAAGTGGAACTGCTGGCTGCCTGAGGCGGCGCATGCGCCCGGTCACCCGCCATGGGGTCTGCTTCGTCGGTGTGCTGGCACTGGCTGTTGCCGCATGCGGGGGTGGCGGCCAGCCAGAAGCCAGTGGAGGCGCACGTGCGTTTGCCGCGGCCATGGCCGAAGCCGGGAACGCCGCTGCGGCGTTCGCGGCTGCCGAAGGCCAGGCACGGGCCCTGACGGCATCGTCCAGGCCCGTCGCATTCACGGCCGACGACTGGTTCGCATGGGCCGAGCAGAGCTTTCCAGAGCTGTTCCCCGCAGGGCCGCAGACACAGACGGTGCAATACCTGAACCGTAGTTATCAGGTGCGCTATTACCCGAAGCAGGATGTGCATCTGGGCGTGGCGTCGGACGAGCAGGTCTATGCGCTCGGCGCATTCACGCAGCAGCAGCTGGTGCAGTACGGACGCTTGGTGAATTACGCCTGCGTCACCAACCCGACAAGCTGCACCAACGCAGAAGAGACTTCGGTTTCCGTCTGGAACTGGGCCGGGACCCAGCAGTGCAGGCCCAACGACTTCGCCGTGCGGCTGGCCGCCTTGCGCCAGGAGCTGGCCGACAAGGGGCTTGCGGTGAGCGGCGGCCAGTGCGCCTGGACGCTCGAATACGCGACACCGGCTGCTTGCGGCGCGTCGGACGGCAGGATGGCCGTGTTCACCATCCCGCGGTCACAATTTCCACAGGCGCTGGGGCAGGGCTGGCGCCCTTTCCTGAACGGGGTGAACGGTGACTTGAACCACCCTGTGCTCACACCCTGCGAAAGCTGGCCAAGCCCGCGTTGACGGGACTGGCCAACGCGATCAGCGCGGTCCGGCTTTGGCGAAGGTCTTGCCGGCCGGCCGGAAGGTCTTGCCCGCCGGTGCGCCCGGACGGCTGAAAGGCCGCTGGCCTGCAGGGCGGCCGCCCGGGCCGGCAAAGCTTCCGCCATCGCCGCGGTTGCCACCGAAGTTGCCACCGCCGCCGTGCTTGACGAACGGGCGCGGGGCCGGCTTCGGCTCGGGCCGCTTGGGTTCCAGGCCTTCGATCGTGGTGGCGGGGATCTTCTGCGTGGTGAAGCGCTGGATGCGTTGCACCATGCCCGTGTCGCGGCGCTCGGCCAGGGTCACGGCCAGGCCAGAACGGCCGGCACGACCCGTGCGGCCGATGCGGTGGACATAGTCCTCTTCCTTCATCGGCAGGCCGAAGTTGATGACGTGGCTGATGCTGGGCACGTCGATGCCGCGTGCTGCCACGTCGGTGGCGACCAGGATCTTCAGCTGCTTGTTGCGCAGGCCCTGCAGCACGCGGGTGCGCCGGCCTTGCGGATGGCCGCCGTGCAGGCTGGCGACATGGTGGCCCATGTCGGCCAGGCGGTCGGCCAGCCAGTCGGCGTCGCGTTGGGTGCTGGTGAACACCACGGCCTGCTCCATGTCCTTGGACGTGAGGATGCTGTCGAGCAGGGCGTTCTTGTGCTCGAAGTCGTCGGCCCAGTGCAGGCGCTGTTCGATGTCGGCATGGGCCGCCGTCTGCGAACTGATCTCGATGCGCTGCGGGTTGTTCAGCAGCTCTTGCGCCAGGCGACCGACGTGGCCGCCGAACGTGGCGCTGTACATCACCGTCTGGCGCGTGGGCGGCGTGGCGGCGGCGATGTGGTGGATGGGGTCGATGAAGCCCATGTCCAGCATGCGGTCGGCTTCGTCGAGCACCAGCACGTCCACGCTGCCGAGGTTGGCGCGGCCGCTTTCCATGTGGTCGATCAGGCGGCCGGGGGTGGCGATCAGGATGTCCAGCGGGCCGCGCAGGGCCTTGAGCTGGGCGCCGTAGGGCACACCACCGACGATAGTGGCCACGCGCAGGTTGCTGATGTGGCGGCCGTAGTCGGCGGCGGCCTTGGCCACCTGCAGCGCCAGTTCACGCGTGGGTGTCAGCACCAGCACGCGCGGGCCGGGGTTGGCCGGGCGGTTCGGGCGCGGGCCCAGATTCTTGTCGGCCAGCTTGTTGGCCTCGGCCCATGCTTCGCGGGCGGCCAGCACCTTCATCAGGGCGGGCAACACGAAGCTGGCGGTCTTGCCGCTGCCGGTGTTGCTGCTGACCATCAAGTCGCGGCCTTCCATGGCGGCAGGGATGGCTTGTTGCTGGACGTCGGTGGCCTGGGTGTAGCCGGCGTCGGTGACGGCACGGATCAGGGTCTCGTGCAGGTTCAGGGTGTCGAAACTCATCGTGTAGCTTTCAATGGCACAGCCGGGCCTTGCAAGGCGCAAGAGCCCAACCGCAGTGCCGCCCGTGCATGTTGTTCACGGGAAGCACCGTCTGGTGAAGTCGCATCAATACGGGTGAAGCCCGGCGCAAAAGGCAAAAAGTGCGCTGGCTTGGTTCGGTATCCGGATCTGGCGACGGCATCGCCGCCGACCCGAAAAATGCAACTCGGCGCAGAGTGCGGCAAGCAACGAAGGTCGAAGGGGATGAACGAATGGCATGCGTGAGCAGCCAAGCCCACGACTATAGCCGACTTCGGGTTTGTCCGGGCGTTGCGCTTCCGATCAGTCGGCCAAGGTGTCAGCGGCGACGGGTGCTTCGGCACGGCGGGCGCGCGCAGACGGTCCGCGCAGGTTCAACCAGATGCTGGCGGCGCCGCAGATGCTGACGATGCCCATGCCCACCCAGGCCCAGAAGTCGGGCAGCTGGCCGAACAGCAGCCAACCCAGCAGGGCTGCAGCGGCGATCTGCACATAGACGAAAGGCATCAGCGTGGCCGCCGGCGCCACGCCCAGGGCCAGGATCAGCAGCAGATGCCCGGTGGTGCCCATCAGGCCGACGACCAGCAGCAGCGCCCAGGTCGACGGAGCGGCCGCGGCCAGCGCGCCGGCCACGTCGATGCCGCTGAGCGCCACCAGCGGCAGCAGGATGGCCGTGCCCACGGCGCCGGTCCAGAAGTGCGTGGTGAAGGGATTTTCCAGCGCCGCGAGCCGGCTGGTCAGCACCTGGAAGGCCGCGTAGGTGCAGGCGCCCAGCAGCGGGAACAGCACGGCCCAGCCGAACAGCCCGCTGCCTGGCCGCATCACCACCAGCGCGCCGAAAAAGCCGCCCGCCACCAGCGCCCAGCGCAGCGGCGAGACACTCTCCCTCAGCAGCCACGCCGCCAGCAGCGTCACCAGCACCGGCGTCAACATGTTGACCGCCGTGAATTCCGGCACCGGCATGAACTGCACGCCCCAGAAGCTCATGGCGCTGGTGGCCAGCAGCAGGCTGCCGCGCAGCAACTGGAAGCGGGGGTGGGCGCTGCGCAGGCCGTGTCGCCGGCTGAAAGCCAGCCAGACCGCCATCGTCACGGCCTGGAAGGCATAACGCGCGCTCAGGATCAACAGCACCGGCAACAGCGGGCCGAGCTTGCGAACCAGGTTGTCCATGGTTGCGAAGCACAGCGCCGCAGAGATGATCAGCAGGATGCCCAGCCCGGGGCGCTGCGCCGGCTGCCCGGGCGCAGCGCTCATGGCCGCTGGATACGGTGTTCCAGCGCCTCCCACACCGGCCGAAGCCGGCCGGGCAGGTCGGGCAGGGCGCCCAGGTCGGTGCGGCTTTCGGTGGGCGAGTGGAAATCGCTTCCGCGGCTGGCCAGCAGGCCGAACTCTTCGGCGGTTTCGGCGTAGCGCAGGCGCTCGGCTTCGCTGTGGCTGCCCGTCATCACCTCGACACCCTGGCCGCCGTGGGTGGCGAATTCGCTGAACAAAGCGTATTCGGCGCTGGGCCCGAATCGGTAGCGCGCCGGGTGAGCGATGACGGCGATGCCGCCGGCCTGGGTGATCCAGCGCACCGCGTCGCCCAGTCGGGCCCACTGGTGGGGCACGTAGCCGGGCTTGCCCTCGGTCAGGAAACGGCGGAAGACTTCGTAGGTGTCGTTGCAGACGCCGGTCTCGACGAGAAAGCGCGCGAAGTGCGTTCGCGAGATCAGGTCCGGGTTGCCGACATAGCGCAGGGCGCCTTCGAAGGCCCCGCCGACGCCGGCGCGGGCCAGGCTGTCGGCCATGGCCTGGGCGCGTGCCAGGCGGCCGCCGCGCGTGGCGGCCAGGCCGGCCCCCAGGGCAGCGTCGTCGGCGTCGAAGCCCAGGCCGACGATGTGCACGGTCTCGCCGGCGAAGCTGACCGAGATTTCGGTGCCGGTCAGGTAGTCCAGGCCCAGCGCCAGCGCCGCGTCGCGGGCGCGCTGCTGGCCGCGCACCTCGTCGTGGTCGGTCAGCGCCCAGAGCTCCACGCCGCGGGCCTCGGCGCGCGCCGCCAGCTCTTCGGGCGTGAGCGTGCCGTCGCTGACATTGCTGTGGCTGTGGAGGTCGGCGTTGAGCAGGTGGCTGATGGGCACGGTGCGGGCAGCTCGCGGTCAGCGATGCAGTTGCAGGGTGGAGCCGCAACGCGCGGCCAGTGCATGGTCGTGGGTGACGACGACGAAGGCCGTGCCGCGGTCGCGCGCCAGGCCCAGCATCAGCTCGAACACCGCGTCGGCAGTGCCGCGGTCGAGGTTGCCGGTGGGCTCGTCGGCCAGCACGCAGGCCGGCTGCGTGACCAGGGCCCGCGCGATCGCCACGCGCTGGCGCTCGCCGCCCGACAGCTGTGCCGGATGGTGCGCCGTGCGCTGGCCCAGGCCCACCTGGCCGAGCAGCGTGGCGGCCTGGTCGCGTGCTGCGGCCACGCTCTGGCGGGCAATGCGCAGCGGCATGGCCACGTTGTCCAGCGCGCTGAACTCGGGCAGCAGGTGGTGGAACTGGTAGACGAAGCCCAGGTGCTGATTGCGCCAACGCCCCTGTTCGGCGGCGTTCATCTCCGTCATGTCACGGCCCATCAAAGTGACGCGGCCCGAGGTCGGTGCTTCCAGCCCGCCCAGCAGGTGCAGCAGCGTGCTCTTGCCCGAGCCGCTGGCGCCCACCACGGCCAAGGTCTGGCCTCGTTGCACGCTCAGGCTGACATCGCGCAGCACCTGCACGTCGAGCTCGCCCTCGGTGAAGCGCTTGACCAGGTGCTGGGCCTGCAGCACGACATCACTCATAGCGCAGCGCCTCTGCCGGGTTGGTGCGGCTGGCGCGCCAGCTCGGGTAGAGCGTGGCCAGCAGGCTGAGCACGAGCGAGATCACCGCGATCGGCACGATGTCGCTGGCCAGCGGCTCGCTGGGCATGCGGCTGATGACGTAGATGCTGCCGGGCAGGAAGGCCACGCCCAGCATTCGTTCGATGGCCGGCACGATGACGTCGACGTTGAAGGCCACCAACAAGCCGAGCGCGACGCCGACGAAAGTGCCGATGATGCCGGCCGTGGCCCCCTGCACGATGAAGATGCCCATGATCGACCGCGGGCTGGCGCCCAGCGTGCGCAGGATGGCGATGTCGGCCCGCTTGTCGGTCACCGTCATCACGAGCGTGCTGACCAGGTTGAAGGCCGCCACCGCGACGATGAGCGTGAGGATGATGAACATCAGCCGCTTCTCGATCTGCACCGCGTCGAACCAGTTGCGATTGGTGCGCGTCCAGTCGCGCACGTCCACCGCCAGGCCCATGCTCTGCTGCAGTTCACCGCCGACGCGGCGCGCCGCCTGCACGTCGTTCAGCCGCAGCTGCACGCCCGTGGGCCCTTCCACCTGGAAGAAGCGGGCGGCGTCGTCGATGTGGATCAGGGCCAGCGCGCTGTCGTATTCGTAATGGCCGGCCTCGAACACACCGACCAGGTTGAACTGCTTGATGCGCGGCGTGACGCCGGCCGGCGTGACCTGCCCGCCGGGGGCCACGATGGCCACCTTGTCGCCGATGCGCGCACCCAGCAGCCGTGCCAGTTCGACGCCCAGCACGATGTTCCATTCGCCCGCCTTCAGGGGCGCCAGCAGCGCCTGCTGGGTGCGCGCCAGCTCGGTGACGCTGGCCTCGGCGGCGGGATCGATGCCGCGCACCACGGCGCCGCGCAGCTCGTCGCCCCGGCCGATCAGGGCCTGGGCGGCGATGAACGGTGCCGCGCCCCGGACCTCCGGGTTCGCCCGCGCGGCGCTGGCGGTGGCCTGCCAGTCGGGCAGCGCACCGCGCGCGGCGTCGAAGATCTCGACATGCGCGATCACGCTGAGCATGCGGTCGCGCACCTCTTGCTGGAAGCCATTCATCACGCTCAGCACGATGATCAACGCCGCCACGCCCAGCGAGATGCCGAGCACCGACACGAGGCTGATGAAGCTGATGAATCCGTTGCGCCGGCCGGCGCGGCCAGCGCGCGTGTAGCGCCAGCCGATGTGCCACTCATAGGGCATGTTCATAGGCGGCGGATGCTACCGGACGGCCCGCCCTGGGCCGGGCAGCCGGGATAATGCGGGCAATGCCCTTGCTGATTCCCTTTGCTGCCCCGCGTGCCGCGCCGTGGGCAGAGCTGTCCGGGCTGAAGCTGCCGAACCTTCAGCGCCTGCTGGCGCGCTGGGCCGAGACCGGCCGTGACGAAGACGACGAACTCAGCCTGTCGCCGCCCCACGAGCGCGCCCTGGCGCGCGCGCTGGGCTGGCAGGGCAGCGACGGCTGCCTGCCCTGGGCCGCCCGGGCCGCGGCAGCCGACGGCGTCGAGGTGGGCAGCCAGGCCTGGGGCCTGCTGACCCCCGCCCACTGGCATCTGGGCACCGATCAGGTCAGCCTGATCGACCCCGCGGGGCTGATGCTCGACGCGACCACGTCAAGGGCCTTGTTCGATGCGGTGCAGGAGCTGTTCACTTCGCAGGGCTGGCAGCTGGCCTGGGGTGCGCCGCTGCGCTGGTATGCAGCCCACGACAGCCTGGCCGGATTGCCCTGCGCCGCGCTCGACCGCGTCATCGGCCGCAACGTCGACCGCTGGCTGGGCCACGACGAGCGCCTGCGCACCATCCGCCGCCTGCAAAGCGAGGTGCAGATGGTGCTTTACGGCCACCCGTTGAACGATGAGCGTGACGCCCGCGGCCTGCTGCCGGTGAATTCCTTTTGGCTCAGCGGTTGCGGCCCGGCCCAGGCGGCCACGGGCATGCCGCCCACCGTCGACGACCGGCTCCGTGCCGCTGCCCTGCTCGGCGACTGGGCCGGTTGGGCGCGCGCCTGGGAAACCCTGGACGAAGGGCCGCTGGCGGCACTGGTGGACGCGGGCCCCGGCAGCGGCGCCAGCCTCACGCTCTGCGGCGACCGCACGGCGGTCTGCCTCGAGCCCGCCGCATCCGGCTGGCTGGCCGGTGTGATGCAGCGCCTGCGCACGCCCCCCGCGGCTGCGTCGTTCCTGGAGACCCTGTGATCCTGCAGACCCGCGAGGTGCCGCCGCGCGTGCGCTACACACTCGAGCAGGCCGGCGTGCACCCTTTGCTCGCGCAGCTGCTGGCCGCCCGTGGCGTGCGCAGTGCCGACGAACTCGACGACACCCTGGCCCGGCTGTTGCCGCCCGACGCGATGCTCGGCGCCAGCGCCGCCGGCCGCCTGCTGGCCGACGCCATCACGGCCGGCCGGGCGATCTGCGTGGTGGCCGATTACGACTGCGATGGCGCCACGGCTTGCGCGGTGGCCCTGCGCGGCCTGGCATTGCTGGGCGCGCAGCCGGCCACTCTGCGCTACGTCGTGCCCGACCGTGCCGTGCATGGCTACGGCCTGACGCCGGCCATCGTCGACCTGGCCTTGCAGTCCGGCGCCCGGCCTGGCCTGCTCGTGACCGTGGACAACGGCATCGCCAGCCATGCCGGCGTGGCCCATGCACGCAGCCTGGGGCTGGCGGTGCTGGTCACCGACCACCACCTGCCGGCGGCCGACCTCGCCCTGCCCGAGGCCGATGTCATCGTCAACCCGAACCAGCCGGCCTGCGGATTCCCCAGCAAGGCCATCGCCGGGGTGGGGGTGATGTTCTACGTGCTGCTCGCCACGCGCGCCGAGCTGCGGGCGCGCGGCGTGTTCGACGCCGCCAGCCAGCCGCGGCTCGACGCGCTGCTCGACCTGGTGGCGCTGGGCACGGTGGCCGACGTGGTGAAGCTCGACGCCAACAACCGCCGGCTCGTGGCCCAGGGCCTCAAGCGCATCCGCAGCGGCCGGATGCAGACCGGCGTGGCTGCGCTGTTCCGTGCCGCCGGGCGCGACCCGGCGCGTGCGGCCGGCTTCGATTTCGGCTTCGCACTCGGCCCGCGCATCAATGCCGCCGGCCGGCTGGCCGACATGACGCTGGGCATCGAATGCCTGCTCACCGACGACCCGGCCCGCGCCGCCGAACTGGCGGCGCAGCTGGACGCCATCAACCGCGAACGCCGCGACGTGGAGTCGGGCATGCGCGAACAGGCCGAGGCCCTGCTGGCGCGCTGGTGGAGCGGCGCCGACCCCGACAGCGTGCCGCCCGCCGTGGTGCTGTTCGACGACGGCTTCCACGAAGGCGTGGTGGGCATCGTCGCCGGGCGCGTGAAGGACCGCGCGCACCGGCCCACCTTCGTGTTCGCACGCGGCGCCAACGGGCAGCTGAAAGGCTCGGGCCGGTCCATCCCGGGCTTTCACCTGCGCGACGCGCTCGACCTCGTGGCCAAGCGTCATCCCGGGCTGCTGTTGCGCTTCGGCGGCCACGCCATGGCGGCCGGCTGCACCCTGCAGGACGGCGGCGTGCCGGCCTTCGACGCGGCGCTGCAGGCCGTGGCGGCCGAGTGGCTGGACGCGGCGACGCTGCAGCGCACCCTGCGCACCGACGGCCCGCTGGCGCTGGAGTGGTTCAACGCCGAGACCGTGGCCCTGCTCGACGCCCAGGTCTGGGGCCAGGGCTTCGAGGCCCCGGTCTTCTGCGACGAAGTGCAGGTGCTGCAGCAGCGGCTGGTGGGCGAAAAGCACCTGAAACTGCGGCTGCGCCATGCCGGGCAGGAGCGCGATGCGATCTGGTTCAGCCACGATCAACCGCTGCCCGACCGGCTGCGCTTGGCCTTTCGCCTGGGCCTGGACGAGTGGAACGGCCGGCAGCGCGTGCAGATGTTCATCGAGGCGGCCCCGGACACGCCTGGCGGCCGGAAGCAGGAAGCGGCCTCGCCCCGACCCTGACGGACATGCGGGCAGTGCGCCGGATGTCAAGATTCGGCCCATGAACATCCAAGCCAAGACCTCTTTCAGCCCGTTGCTGGCGCTGCTGCTGGCCACGGTGGCCGCCACGGCACCGGCCTCTGCCCAGAACACCCCCCTCAAGCCCGTGACGGTGATCAAGGGCCTGGACAATCCCTGGGCCCTGGCCTTCCTGCCCGACGGCCGCATGCTCGTCACTGAAAAGCCGGGTCAGCTGCGCCTGGCCTTGCCCGGGGGCCAGTTGTCGGCGCCCTTGGCCGGTCTGCCGGCCGTGTCCGCGGGCGGACAGTGCGGCCTGCTCGACGTCGCCGTCGACCCGAAGTTCGCGCAGAACCAGCGCATCTTCTTCACCTTCGCCGAGCCCGGGGCCGGCAGCGATCGCGGCAACAGCACCGCCGTGGCCAGCGCCCGCCTGGTCGGCGAGGGCCTGACGGCGCGGCTGGAAGACGTGCGCACCATCTTCAGCCAGAAGCCGAAGATCAGCAGCCGCAACCATTGCGGCAGCCGCATCGTCTTCGACCGCAGCGGCGCGCTGCTGGTCGGCCTGGGCGACCGCTTCAGCGGCAAGGACGAGGCGCAGAACCCGGCCAACCACATCGGCAAGGTCATCCGCATCAGCGCCGAAGGCCAGCCCCTGGCCGACAACCCCTTTGCCAGCCGGGCCGGCACCGCGCCCGAGGTCTTCAGCCTGGGCCACCGCAACATCCAGGGCGCGGCGCTGCACCCGCAGACCGGCGAACTCTGGGCGGTGGAGCACGGCCCGCAGGGCGGCGACGAGATCAACCGCGTCCAGGCCGGCCGCAACTACGGCTGGCCGGTGGTGACCTACGGCCGCAACTACGGCCTGGGCACGGCCATCGGCGAACCCGGCCCCAAGGCCGGCTTCGAGCAGCCGCTGCGGCACTGGGTGCCCACCTCGGTGGCACCCAGCGGCCTGGTGTTCCTGACCAGCGACCGCTACCCCGGCTGGCAGGGCAGCGCCTTCATGGGCACGCTGCGCGGCCAGGCTCTGGTGCGGCTGACGCTCGACGGGGCCAGCGTCACGGCTGAGGAACGCCTGCTGGCCGACGCGGGACTGCGCATCCGCGACGTGCGGCAGGGCCCCGACGGCTGGCTCTACATCGTCAGCGACGGCGACAACGGGCAGGTGCTGCGGCTCGAGCGGCCCTGAAGAGGCGCGGGGATGGCACGCGCCCCGGGCGCGGATTCAGGTGCCTGGGGGATGGCGCGCGACCGGTCGCCGGGCGAGACTCGGCGACCTCCCGGAGAAGCCCATGCCCATCACCGCCTCGGTCGGCCTGAACGGCCGCAACGATCTCGCCGACGTCACGGTCGTGCAGATCCTGCTCAACCACAATCTGGCGCGGATTCCCGGGCCACCCATCGCCCCGCTGGGCACGGACGGCCGCCTCGGGCGCAAGACCCTGGACGCGCTGGCGGCCTTCGAGACCGGTGTGCTGGGCCTCCCCGAATCCGACCGCATCGTGGTCCCTGGCGACGAGACCATGGTCGCGCTGCTGCAGGGCATGCCCGCCGGGCCGACGCAGGAAAAGCTGGCGGTGGTGCTGCCGCGCGCCACGCCGCACCGAGTCGGGCTGTACTTCGAGCCGCTGAAGGCCACGATGTTCAAGTACGGCATCACCACGCCGCTGCAGATGGCCCACTTCATCGCCCAGGTGGGGCATGAGTCGGGTTCGCTGCTGTACAACGAGGAAATCGCCAGCGGCTCGGCCTACGAAGGCCGGACCGATCTGGGCAACACCCAGCCTGGCGATGGCGTGCGCTACAAGGGCCGGGGCCTGATCCAGCTGACGGGCCGCTTCAACTACATCGCCTTCAGCAAGTACACCGGCGTCGACTACGTTTCGAACCCCGACCCGGTCGCCGACGACCCCATGGTCTCGGCCGAGGCGGCCGGCTGGTTCTGGGTCGACCGCCGCCTGCCCGCCCTGGCGGAGCGCGACGACCTGCGCGCCGTCACCAAGCGCATCAACGGCGGCTTCAACGGGCTGGACGACCGCATGCACAACCTGTCGCGCGCCAAGGCGGTGCTGGGCCTTTGACCGGCCAGGCCGGGCGTCTGTGGGACGCCCCTCGGTGCCCCTGCGCTGATGCTCGGCTCAGGCCACGCGCCCGAACCACCAGAGCGAAAGCCCCGCCGCCAACGCCGCGAGCAATGCACCAAACGCTGCGAACACGGCCGTGATCTCAGTTTCCTTGCGCTCGACCACCATGCGCGAGGACAGCGACTCGTAGACCTTCTTCAGATCCTCGGCGGTGCCTGCGTAGAAGTACTCGCCCTGGGTCAGCACCGACACGTTCTTCAGCGTTTCCTCGTCGAGCTTCACGCGCATGCTCCAGCCCTCGAAGCCGATGACCTCGCCACTGGTGGTGCCGATGCCCACCGTGTAGACCCGGATGCCGCGCTCGGCCGCCATCTTTGCCGCGTCCAGCGGGTCGGGGCCGGTGGTGCGCTGTCCGTCGGTGAGCATGATGATCGCGGCCGAGTTGTAGCTGCCTGCCGGCACCGGCGTGAAGACCTTGTCGTCCTTCTTGCCGATTTCCTTGCCCGGGAAGTTGCGCTGCCCGGTGACGTTCTGGATCTCGATGCCGTGGTCGGGGAAGAGCGTGGCCAGGCTGAGGATGATGCCGCTGCCGGTGGCGGTGCCGCGTTGCAGCTGGAAACGGTCGATGGCGGCGAGCACGTCCTCGCGGCTGCTCGTGGGCGCCTGCACCACGGCCGCCGTGCCGGCGAACGAGACCACGCCCACGCGCACTTCGCGCGGCAGGTTCTCGACGAAGGCCTTGGCCGCCACCTGCGAGGCCACCAGCCGGTTGGGCTTGACGTCTTCGGCGCGCATGCTGCCCGAGACGTCCATCGCCAGCATGATGGTGCGTTCGGACATCGGCAGCGTGATGATCGCGGCAGGCCGCGCCACCGACAGCAGCAAGGCCGCCAGAGCCAGCAGCAGCAGCAGCGGTGGCACGTGCCGGCGCCAGCCTGGACCGGTGCCGAGGGCCAGCTTCGCGACATTGATGCTGGCCAGGCGCACGGTGGTGCGGCGCTTGCGGTTCAGCAGCCAGCGATAGGCCAGCACCAGCAGCGGCAGGGCCAGCAGCAGCCACAGCATCGAGGGCCAGATGAATGTCATGGTGCAGCCTCCACGGGCGAGGGGGTGCCAAAGGTCGAGCGCGCACGCTGAAGGTGCGCGGGAAAGCGGCGGCCGCTGCGCCTGCGCGCGCGCTGGCGCCGCAGGTCGGCATAGCGCAGCAGGGCGTCGAGCAAGTCGTCGTCGGTGGCGAGTTCGAGGATGTCGGCGCCGCTGGCGGACAGGTCGGCGATGAGCTGCGCCTCCTGCTCCTGGGCCACGGCAGCGTAGCGTTCGCGGAAGGCGGGGTCGGCGGCGTCGATGAAGAGCTGCTCGCCGGTCTCGGCGTCTTCGACGGTGACCAGGCCGACATCGGGCAGTGCCATTTCGAGCGGGTCGAACAGGCGCACCGCCACGACCTCGTGTCGCTGCGTCAGGCGCGCGAGCGAGCTCTGCCAGCCCGGCGCACTGATGAAATCACTGACGATGAAGACCAGGCCGCGACGCTTCATCGTGCTTTCGGCCAGTTTCAGCAGGTCGGCGAGGTGCGTGCCGTCGCGCCCGGGCTTGCCTGCCTTGGCCGCGGGGCGGGGCTGATGCATGCGGCGCAGCAGGTTCAGGACGTGGTTGCGGCTCGCACCCGGGCTGAGCACGGCATCGACCTGGTGACCGAACAGCATGGCGCCGACGCGGTTGCCGTGGCGGGTGATGACGCGCGCCAGGGTCGCGACGAAGCCGGTGGAGACATTGAGCTTGGTGATGTCGCCGCTGCCGAAGTCGACACTGCCCGACAGGTCGAGCAGGAACCAGGCGGTGAGGTCGCGGTCTTCGATGAACTGGCGCACGTAGGGCTGCTGCAGTCGTGCGGTCACGTTCCAGTCGATGTGGCGGACGTCGTCGTGGTGCTGGTATTCGCGCAGGTCGGCAAGGTCGACGCCGTGGCCGCGGAATAGGGTGCGGTAGTCGCCCTGCAACAGGCCGTCCAGGCGCCGGATGACGGTCCATTCCAGGCGCCGCAGGAGCTGCTCGGGCACCGGCACGGGCGAGCCGCTGCCCCGGCCTGCCAGCGATCCGGCCGTGGCCTCAGCCATGGGCCGTGCCTTCCTTCGGGTGGGCCAGGGGCTTGTCGGGCATGGGCACGGCCTTCAGGACGCGCGCGACGATGTCCTCGGCGGTGACGTTTTCAGCCAGGGCCTCGTAGCTCAGGCAGATGCGATGGCGCAGCACGTCCGGCACGAGGTCGGCCATGTCTTCAGGGAGCACGTACTTGCGGCCGCGCAGCATGGCCATGGCGCGTGCGCCCTCGATGAGGCCGATGGTGGCCCGCGGGCTGGCGCCGTAGGTGATGTACTTGCTGGTGTCGTTCATGCCGTACTTGTCGGGCCGGCGCGTGGCGCCGACCAGCTTGACGGCATATTGCATCAGCGCCGGGTCCACGAAGACGGCGCGGCACTCGCGCTGCAGCGCGGCCAGCGAATAGGTATCGGCCACCGCATTGACCTCGACCGCGGGGCCGGTGACGCGTTCGGCGATGACGAATTCCTCTTCCTCGGTGGGATAGTCGACCAGCACCTTCATCATGAATCGGTCGACCTGCGCTTCGGGCAGGGGGTAGGTGCCCTCGGTTTCGATCGGGTTCTGCGTGGCCATCACGACGAAGGGTTCGGGCACCTTGTGGGTTTCACCGGCGATGGTGACCTGCCGTTCCTGCATCACCTCGAGCAAGGCGCTCTGGACCTTGGCGGGTGCGCGGTTGATCTCGTCGGCCAGCACCAGGTTGGCGAACACCGGGCCCAGGCTGGTGCCGAACTCGCCGGTCTTCTGGTTGTAGATGCGGGTGCCCACCAGGTCGGCGGGCACGAGGTCGGGGGTGAACTGAATGCGCTTGAAGCTGCCGCGCGTGGTGCGGGCGAGGGTCTTGACGGTGAGCGTCTTGGCCAGACCCGGCACGCCTTCCACCAGAAGGTGGCCCTGTGCGAGCATGGCCACGAGCACCCGTTCCAGGAAACGGTCCTGCCCGACGACGACCCGTTTGACTTCATAGAGCACACGCTCCATCAGCGTGGCGGTGGATTCGGCGTCGTTGTTCGTCATGGATTCTGTCCTGCGGAGATGGCTGAAAAGTGGGGCTAGAAAGGGGGCATGCCGGCGGCCGATGCGGCGTTCTCGATCGGAACAGCAAAACCGATGCCGATGAAGGTGCGCTGCTCCGACGGGTTCAAGATGGCCGTGACCACGCCCACCACGGCACCGTCCATGGTGACCAGCGGGCCGCCAGAGTTCCCCGGATTGGCCGCGGCGTCGAACTGGATCAGGTTGGTCAGGGTCCTTTCGCCTTCGGGCGAGCGGAATTCGCGCTTCAGCCCCGACACCACGCCATGGCTGACCGACGGGCCGATGCCGAACGGATTGCCGACCGCGATGACATGGTCGCCCGGGAGCAGGTCGGAGGTGGACCGCATGGTGGCGGCCTGCAGGTCGTCGGGCACCTTGCTGGCACGCAGCACGGCGAGGTCGTTTTCGGGCTGGGCACCGACGATCTCGGCGTCGCTGACCATGCCGTTCGAGAAGCGCACGCGCAGGCGCTTGGCGCCCAGCACCACGTGCAGGTTCGTCAGGATCGTGCCGTTGTCGACGATGACGACGCCGGTGCCCACGCTGCGACCTTCGCCGCGGTCGGGGCTGGCGCCGATGTCGCTGTCTTCTTCCTCTCCGGCGTCGGCTTCACGCATGAAGCCGGTGACGCGCACGACCGAGGGAATGACCGCCTGGTAGGCCTTGGCAGCGGCCGAGGGCAGCGGTTCCTTTTCCAGCGATTCGCGCACCGCGGTGTCGATGTCGGCCTGCGTGATCACGCGCGCCCCGGGCTGCATCTGCTGCAAGGCCAGCATCGCCGCCACGGCGATCAGGCCGCCGGCGAGGGCCCACAGGGCACCCTGGCGTCGGGTGGACTGCGCTGCGGGCGCAGCACCCGGCTTGGCGGTGTCGGACGAACCGGAAGCCGGCGGGCCGGCACTCGGCACCGCGGAGGCGGCCGCGGCTGCGGTCTCGGCAGCAGCGGCTGCCTTGGCCTGGCGCGGCGATCGGCTGTAGAGCGGGGCCTTCTTCATGCGGCAGCAGCGGGGTCGGGCCCCGGTCAGGATTCGGACGCGCAACGACAGTATCACGTTGCTCCAGTCGCCGCATGCACCCCGCCCGAGCAACCACCCCGCGCCTGCGCTGGAAACCTGCCGCTGGGCGATGATCGAGCCGATGTGGATCGACACCCATTGCCACCTGGACGCCGCCGAATTCGACCGCGACCGCGCCGAGGTCGTGGCCAGGGCAAGGGCCGCCGGCGTCGGCCTGCTGGTGTTGCCCGCCGTGGAGCGCAGCAACCTGGCGACGGTGCAGGCGCAGGCGCACCGCTTCGATGCGGCTTACGCGCTGGGCATCCACCCGCTCTACACCGGCCAGGCGACGGAGGCCGACCTGGACGTGCTGGAACAGGCGCTGCACGACAGTCGCGGCGACCCCCGGCTGGTGGCGGTCGGCGAAATCGGCATCGACCACTTCGTGCCGGGGCTGGACCGTCTGCGCCAGGAACACTTCTACCTGGCGCAACTGCGGCTGGCGCGGCGCTTCGAGCTGCCGGTGCTGCTGCACGTGCGCCGTTCTGCCGACACCCTGCTGAAGGGCCTGCGCAGGTTTCCCGTGGCAGGCGGCATCGCCCATGCCTTCAATGGCAGTGCGCAGCAGGCCGCGCAGTTCGTGGCGATGGGCTTCAAACTCGGCTTCGGTGGCGCCATGACCTTCGAGCGGGCGCTGCAGATCCGGGCGCTGGCCGGCAGCCTGCCCGAGCAGGCCCTGGTCCTGGAGACCGATGCCCCGGACATTCCGCCGCACTGGCTGTATCGGACCGCGGCCGACCGCCAATCCGGCGCCGCCGGCCAGGCGCGGAACGAACCGGCCGAACTGCCGCGCATCGCTGCCACGATGGCAGCGTTGCGTGGCATGGCCACGCACGATCTCGCGGCGTTGACCTGCCGCAACGCCCTGGCGGCGCTGCCGCGTCTGGCGGCATGCGGTCCGAAGGCCTGAGCCGCGCCCTGCCGGGACGCTAGCCGCCCGGTGATCGGGGCGTGTGTGTCTGCGCCGGCCCGGCGCTGCTGTCCTGCACCCGCACCTTCCAGCCACGTGCGGTCTGGCGCGGCACCACGACCCAGACACAGGGTCGCGACAGCGCCATCGCAGACATCTGCCCGCGTGCCGGCCGCGTCACCTGCAGCACCAGCACCGGGCCCGGCTGCACACGCAGGGCCGAGACGCGCACGCCCATCGTGGGCTGTTCGGGCAGCACGTGCAGCAGCACTTGTTCCTGCGCCCACCTCGGCGTGCGCAGGCTGGCCGGCGCGCCCGCGCCGGCCAGCACGTGCCGCTGCCATGCCGCAGCGCTGTCGAGCAACACGGTCTTCGCGCCATCGTCTGCCGCCACCGGAGCCCATTGGCACAGGCTCTGGCTTCGCTGGGCCGCCACACCGGCCTGGCCGTGCGCGGCTGTCGCTGCCAGCACCAGGGCGGTGGCAGTTGCCAGCGCCGACAGCCGAGTTCGCGCGCTCATCGTCGTGCTGCGCCGCGGATGAGACGCGGTGCAGCGGTGGCGCCGCCCTCCACCACGCCGCGCTGGCGCGCCGGCCCGGTGGCGTCCACGCTCTGCGGCGAGATGCCGGCCAGGGGCGCCACCTCGATGGCCAGGTCGTTGCGGTTGCCGGAAAGGTTGATGACCGTCAGGTCCCGCCCGGCCGGCAATACCGGGAACGCGCCGCAGGCCTCCCCCCGCTGGCAGATGATGGTGTCGTTGTCCAGATCGCCGCCGGCGATGATCTGCACCTGCGGCAGGGTCCAGCCCGTGGCGTTCCAGACGTAGCCGGTGCTGCCGCGCGTGGCCAGGACGCTGCGCACGACGCGGCCATCGGCGGGGTTGATCAGCAGCACGTAAAGCGGCCCCAGGTCGCCACCCGCCGCAGCGCCGCCCCCCGTGGCGGGCTGCGTGACGCTGAGCTGCACCGTGAAGCTGCGCGCTGGCGAGATGGTGACGGTGAGCCGCGGGAAGATCGAACCCGGGGCCAGCCCGGCGCGGTTGACGCTGACGGTGTAGGTGCCCAGCCGCGTCGTGGCGTTCACCGTGGCGGGGCTCACCGTGACGCGGGGGTTGTCGCTGGTGATCGAGGTCACCGTTTCAGTGCCCGCCGCGCTGAGCGCGAGTTCGAACGTGGCGCTGCTCTGGAAGCTGCCGAAGTCGATGCTCGAAGGCGACGCCACGACGCGGCCGGCGGGGGCCGGTGGGGGCGGTGTGCCGCTGGCGCCCAGCGCTGCACCCACGGCCTTGCCGGCATTGATGAGGCCGAAGCCGGTGTCGATGTCGCGGCCGGCGTTGCCCAGGTCGTCGGTCAGGGCCCCGCTGGCGAACAGGCTGTCGACCTGGCCGACGCTGAGCGCCGGATTGACGTAGCGCATCAGGGCGATGACGCCGGCCACATGGGGCGAAGCCATCGACGTGCCTTGGTAAGGCCCGGAACTGGACAGGCGTCGACCGCCGGCGTCGAACGCGCCCAGGGCGCTGAAGACCCCGTCAGGAGCGCCTGAGCCGGTGGTGCTCTGGCGCAGGTCACCGCCGGGTGCCGCCACGGTCAGTGCGCTGCCGCTGTTGCTGTAGCGCGCCAGACGCTTCTGCGCGTCCAGCGCCGACACGGCGATGACGCCGCTGCAGCTGGCGGGTGAACCCACTGCGGCACGCTGGCCGACGTCGTTGCGCCCGGAGTTGCCCGCCGCGGCGACGACCACGACCCCTGCCGCGCGCACCCGAGCCACCGCGTCGGCATATGCGGCGTCACAGGCGAAGTCGCCGCCCAGGCTGAGGTTGATGACGTCGGCCCGCCGCGCCGGCAGGGTGCCGGAGTTGTTCGTCAGGCGCGCCGCATACAGCATGGCGTTGATGATGTCGACCTGGCGCGCGCCGCCGCTGCTGGGGCGAAACACCCGCAGCGGCAGGATCTGCGCCATGGGCGCGGTGCCGGCCACGCCGATGCCGTCGTAGGTGGCGGCGGCCACCGTGGCGGCCACGTGGGTGCCGTGGAACACCGGTTCGTCGGCAGCGACGGCCGTGTTGTCGCCCGAGGCGGTGTTGCCGTCTCCGGCCACGGTGTTGCTGATGAATGCGCGGCCGGCGGAGAACAGCTGCGGCTGCAGGTCGGGGTGGTCGAGCATGACGCCGTCGTCGA
>JANOBX010000135.1:0-18273 GCA_031411875.1 Burkholderiales bacterium
CCCTTCCGCTCATGCCCAGGGCTTGCCCGCGCCACGGCGGAGAGAAGACACGGTGGTTGCATAGGTGGGCTGGGGCTGGCGGTGGCGCGCATCTGAGGCGCCGAGGAGCACAGGGCCCGCGGCCCTCGCGCGAAGCGCGACCCCACCTCTGACTCATCGCGGGTGATTGAACGCAGCGAGCGAAGTGAGTTCCGCGAGTTTGTGGATTTCGGGGCCGCGGTACCGAGCACCGCAGGGGAGCCGGAGCGCCAGCGAAGGCCGCCGAAGCTAAGCGCCACAGCCAGCCCCAGCCCGCCTTTGCATAGGGACCAAGCTGGCACGCAAACGTGAAAGGCAGCAACGGGCCGAAATCCGACCTCACCTCACACCTCCCTTCCCTGGCCGCAGCAAAACCACCCGCCGCCGCATCACCCGCGCCCGCGGATCGAACGCATCACGTACCCCGTCGGCAAACAGGTTGGCGGCCAGCACCAGGGTCACCATGAAGCCGAAGGCCGAGGCGAAGGACCACCAGACCAGCGGGTCGCGGCTCATCTCGTTGCGCGCCAGGTTGATCATGCCGCCGAAGCTGTTCATCGACGGGTCGACGCCCACGCCCACGTAGGACAGCACGGCCTCGTACAGGATGAGCGCCGAGAACTCCAGCACCGTCACGATGAGCATCAGGTGCGCCACGTTCGGGAAGATGTGGCGCACCAGGATGCGCGTGTCGCTGACACCGAAGGCGTTGGCGGCCTGCACGTAGTCCAGCTCGCGCAGCTTCAGCGTTTCCGCGCGCAGCAGCCTGCACAGCCCGGCCCAGCCGGTGGCACCCAGCACCAGGCACAGCAGGAACAGCTTGATGTCGGCGCGCTCTGCAGCGGTCTCGAAAAGCTCGGGGTGCTTGTCCAGGAACACCTGCACCATCAGCACGCAGGCCGCGATCAGCAGCACGTTGGGCACCGACGAGAGCACGGTGTAGAGGTACTGCACCGCCTCGTCGACCCAGCCGCGGAAGTAGCCCGCCAGCAGGCCCAGCCCCACCGCCAGCGGCAGCGTGGCCAGGGTGGCCAGGGCGCCGATGACGAAGGCCGTGCGGATGCTCTTGAGCGACTGGTAGAGCACGTCGTTGCCGGTCAGGTCGGTGCCCAGCAGGTGATAGGGGCCGGACAAGGCCGTCGCCGGGCCGGCCAGCAAGGCCACGCACCACAAGGTGACCAGGCCCACGTGCCAGGGAATGGGCCCCTGGCGCTGGAGCACAAGTCGCCAGGCGACGGACAGCGGGGTGCGCCAGCTCCGAGCCAGCAGCCCCAGCCACAGCCACGACAGCCCCAGCGCCACCACGGCGCCAGCGGCCAGGCCGGTGGCGCTGCGCCAGGCGACGTCGCCAGCCCAGTCGCGTTCGGGGTCGGCCAGATGGGCGCCGCCGAACTGCAGGCGGGGCGCAACGCGGCGCACCTCGCCGTCCACCAGCAGCGATTCCTTCGTGAAGCCCACGGTGGCCAGCGGCCGCGAATAGGTGGCCTCGCGGCCGTTGAGCAGGTCGGCCAGCACGGCGTCGAGCAGCGACTGGGTGCGGGTGTCGTAGATGGCAGCTGCACCGGCCGGCGCACCGGGCTGCGGTGGCAGCTGCAGCCGGTAGTGCACGCTGTCGAGCAAGGTCACGCCCAGGGCCAGCAGCAACAGCACGCTGGACGCAAGGGCCGGCGCACTGCGGAACACGCGCTGCCAGCTGGCCGCGCGGTCGGGCTGGCGCAGCACCCACACGGCATAGGCCGCCACGGCCAGCATGAGCGCCCAGACCGCGGCGTCTGTCCACAGCACGACGAGCTTCGGCCAGTTCATGACAGCCGCACCCGCGGGTCGACCCAGCTGTAGGCCACGTCCACCAGCAGGTAGCTGGTGATGTAGAGCAGCGACCCCAGGAACACCATGGTGCGCACGATGGCGAAGTCCTGCTTGCTGATGGCCTCGATGACATAGGCCCCCAGCCCGGGCAGGCCGAAGAAGCTCTCGAACACCAGGCTGCCCAGGAAGACATAAGGCAGGTAGCTGCCGGCGCTGGTGATGATGGGGATGAGCGCATTGCGCAGCACGTGGCGATACAGCACCACGGTTTCGGCCAGGCCCTTGGCGCGGGCAGTGCGCACGTAGTCCTTGCCGATCTCCTCCAGGAACATCGCACGGTACAGGCGCGCCTCGCCACCCAGCCGCGCCACCAGCGACAGCAGCACCGGCAGCAGCAGGAACTTCACCGCGTCCAGCCCCGGTGCATAGCCCGACAGCGGCGCCAGCTTGAGCACGCGCGAGAAGAAGTACTGGCCGACGATGATGTAGAACAGGCTGCTGATCGACAGCATCACCACGCAGGCCACCACGCCCCAGAAGTCGAGCCTGGACGCGCGGAACATCACCAGCAGCAAGGCGAATGCGGTGCTCGCCATGACCTGCAGCACGAACAGCGGCAAGGCCATCTGCAGGCTCACCACCATGCGCGACGCGACCTCGGTTCCGATGTCGCCCGCGCTTTCGCCGTCGGCGCGGCCGAATTCCAGCGCGAACAGCGAGACGCTGCGCTCCCAGAAGATGGTCTCCGTCAGCCGGGCGCTGCCCTGGGCCTCGGTGTTGAAGTAGAGCGGCTTGTCGTAGCCGCGTTCGACCTTCCACTTGTCGATGGATTCCTGCGTCACACGCTTGCCGCCCAGATTCAGCCGCGCCATGTCGTCGGGCGTGTTCAGGCTGAAGAACAGCATGAAGGTGAGCAGGTTGACCCCCAGCAGCACGAGCACGCCGTACATCAGGCGTCGGGCGATGAAGTTCAGCATGACGACCCTGCGCTCATGGCTTCACGAACCCGCGGCCGTCGAGCCGTTCGCGCCGCTGCAGCACGCGTCGGCCCAGCCACCCCAGCGCCAGCAGCGCCAGCGCTGCCAAGACCATGGGCCACCACACCGGCCCATTCCAGGCCGCCTGCGCGGCGGCGCGGCGCGGCACGTCCAGGCGCAGGTAGCGGCCGAAGTCGCGCATCATCACGGCAGGCTTGAGGTTGTGCACCCAACCCTGCGCCGCCGAGGACGCATAAGGGAAGAATCCCATGGTCCAAGGCGCGTCCTGCTGCGCGATGGCCACCATCTGGTCGATCAGCGCCTGCTTGCCCGGCCCGTCGTCCTGCACCTTCATCTGCTGGAACAGGCGGTCGTAGTCGGGGTTGTTGTAGTTCGCCACGTTCTCGCCGTCGAACAAGGTCTTGCTGGCCTTGCTGTTCAGCAGGAAGAGGAAGTTCTCGGCGTCGGGGTAGTCGGCGTTCCAGCCCAGCCAGAACACCTGGTACTGGCCTTTGCGTGTTTTCTCCTGGAACTGGTTGTTGTCGGTGGCGCGCACTTCGAGCTGGATGCCGAGCTTGGCGAACTGGCGCACCACCCAGTCGATCTGTGGCTTGCGTTCTGGCGTGGCCGGGTAGTAGACGTCGTAGTTCAGCACCAGCGGCTTGCCGCTGCGTGCGTCGCGGCCGCCGCCATAGCCGGCTTCTTCCAGCAGCTTCTTCGCCTCGGCCAGGGGCCGGCGCACGGCGCGGCCGCCTTCGGGCAGGCTGGTGTCGGGTACCCAGGTGTGGGTGACCGGGTTCAGGCCGGCGCGTGTGCCCTCGCGTGAACCGAAGATGCCCGGCGGCACCGGGCTCATCGCCGCCTGGCCAGCGTACTTGGGGAAGATCTTGCTGTATTCCTCCCAGTCGATGGCGATGCTGAGGGCCTGGCGCAGCTTGCGGCTGCGCTCGGCGTCCTGCGGCGTCTTGCCATGGCCCACGGTGGGGTCGAGCATGTTGAAGGCGATGAAGTAGCTGTTGACGTCGCTGCCGCGCTTGAGCCTGAAGCCCTTTTCTTCGTACTCGCGCCGGACCTCTTCGCTGTCCTGCATGGCCACCAGGTAGTCCAGTCCGGTGTCGACACGCTCGAACACCTCGATGTCGTAGTAACCCTGGCGAAACTTCCCGCGGCGCGAGACTTCCTCGCGTTCCACCGCGAACTCGATGCGGTCGACGAAAGGCGTGGGCTTGCCGCAGTCGGCCAGCAGGCCCGCCGCCTCGTCGCCGGGCTCGCCTTCGCAGGGGTAGGGCTCGCCGCGGTAGTTCGGGTTGCGCGCCATCGCCAGGCGGCGGTCCTTGACGTTCTCCACCAGCATGTAGGGGCCGGTGCCCACCGGCCAGCTGTCCAGCGTCAGGCCCTTTTCGGCGAAACCCGGGGTGGCGTAGAAGGCGTCGGCCTCCCAGGGCACGGGCGCGGTGAAGGTCAACTGCATCCAGTAGTTCCACTGCGGGTTCTTGCCCTTGATGCGCAGGCGCAGCAAGTGCTTTTCGGGGGCGGTGGCGCCCACCAGCGGGAACTTGCGGAAGTCGAGAAAGGGCTTGTCCAGGCTGGCCGGGTCCAGGCCCTGGCGCAGCCTGGCGTCTTCGGCGCGGATGAGCTCGGCGTAGTCGCGCAAACCCAGCACGACTTCGGCGAAGACGCTGAAGATCGGCGTGGTGATGCGCGTCGTGGCCTGGCGCTTGTAGGCGTAGACGAAGTCCTCGGCCACCAGTTCACGGGTGCCCTGGTGTTCGAAGTCGAGCGGCGTGCGCATCTCGCGCAGCAGGTTCGCGGGCTGGGCTTGGGGCCCGTGGTAGCGGTGGCGGCCCTGTTCGTCCACGGCAAAGGCCGGGTGCGGCTGGAAGCGCACGCGGGGCTTGATGCGGATGTCGTAGACGCTTTCGGCCACCTGCTCGGCAGGAGCATCCTGCGGCAGCGGCTGGCCGTTGCTGTCGATGTAGCGCGGCTGAACCACCGCCACGGCCAGCTTGGGTTCGAGCTGGTAGGGGCGCTTCAGGTAGTGATAGCCGTAGACCGTTTCGTAGATCTGGTAGGTGAACGGCGTTTCGTTGTTCCAGTAGGACGCAGTGGGGTCCAGGTGCCGCGGCGAGTTCTCGATGACGGCGGTGAACAGCGTGTTGGCGGAAGCCGTGCCGCGCGGCCAGGGGTTGTTGTCGCAGCCCGCCAGCACCAGGGCCGCCCCGACCCAGGCCAGCAGCGCCCCCCATCCGGCAACGCGCTTCAGCACGGGGCTACCACCCGATGAGCACATCGCGCCCCTGCACCAGCAGCTGCACGCTGCGGCCCACCGGCAGCGTCACCTTGGTGGCCACGTGGCCGAAGGGCAGCCCCGTCAGCACCGGCACCTTCAGCACCGAGCGCAGGTGCGCCACCACCGTCTTCATGTTGAAGCCGCGGTCCAGCGGCGAAGGCTTCCAGGCGCTGAACTGGCCCAGCACCACGGCCTTCTGCGCTTCCAGCACGCCGGCCTGGTGCAGCTGCAGCAGGCCGCGCTCGATGCGGTAGGGGTGCTCGTTGACGTCTTCCAGGAACAGCACGCCGCCTTTCACAAGCCGCGCCGCCGGCCAGTGCGGCGTGCCCAGCAGCGACAACAGCATGCTCAGGTTGCCGCCCCACAGCCGGCCACGCACGCCCAGGCCGTCGAAGCCGGTTTCGGTGCGAAAGCCCACGGCCTCGAGTTCGCCGGACATGGCTTCGAGGAAACAGTCGCGCGTGACCTCGTCGACCCCACCGGCTTCCTCGCTGCGGCCGAAGTCGTCGGTGACCATCGGCCCGGCCCAGCTGCCGGCGGCCAAGCCGCCGTGGGCCAGCAGGCCCAGTTGCAAGGCGGTGAAGTCGCTGTGGCCGACCCAGCGCGTGCCGCGGTCGACGCTCTGCGCCAGCAGCGCCCAGTCGATGCGATCGAGCAGGCGCGACAGGCCGTAGCCGCCGCGCGTGGCCATGGCGATCGAAGGCGCTGCAGCCGCCACCCGGTGCAGGGCCTCCAGCCGGACCTCGTCGCTGCCGGCCAGGCGCTGGTGGCGGGCGCGGGCACCGGCGTCGACCTGCACCTGCAGGCCCATCGCCTTCAGCCGCTTCGCAGCGCGGGTGAGGACAGCGGGCTGGGCGACGACGCCGCTGGGAGAAAAGAGGTGGATCGACGTCATGGCGGAAAGGGTTCGGTTCGAGAGCGGCGGTTCGAGAGCGGCGGTTCAAGGCGGCGATTCAGGGTGGCGATTCAGGTGCAACGTCGATCTCGACCGCGTCGGCCGTCGGAATCGGTTCGTCGGGCAGCCCGGATCCTGCAGGGAATTCCCCGGCCCGGTCGGCGTCGACGGCGTCGAACGAGCTCGTGGCCGACGGAGCACCCTGCTGCCCTGCCCTTTCGGCCTTCTGCTGAGCCCGGCGCTCGGCAAAGAAGTCGCGCAGCAGTGCGGCGCAGGCCGGCGCCAGAACACCGCCGACGACACGGGTGTGGTGGTTCAGCCTTGGCTCGGCGAACAGGTTCACCACCGAACCTGCAGCACCGGTCTTGGGGTCGGGTGTGCCGAACACCACGCGCTTGAACCGCGCATGCATCAGCGCCATGGCGCACATGGCGCAAGGCTCCAGCGTCACGTACAGGACACAGTCGGGCAGGCGGTAGTTCTCGAGCAAGGTGGCCGCGTGACGCAGCGCCACGATCTCGGCGTGCGCCGTGGGGTCGTGGGTGGTGATGGGACGGTTGTAGCCGGTGGCCACCACCTGCAGACCATGGGCGGTGGGCCGGGCGATGACCGCGCCCACCGGCACCTCGCCCACCAGCCAGGCGTTCTGAGCCTGGTCGAGCGCGAGGCGCATGCCGTAGTCGTCCAGGGCGGCCGGGTCCGTGCCGGCGTTCGCCATCGCCGGGTCCGTCATGCCTGGCGGCGCCAGGCCTGCTCGCGCGCAGCGCGCGCCCGCTGGTGTGCCAGCCGGGCGTCGGCCACCCAGGCGCTGACGTCCAGACCGCCCAGCACGGCCGCCAAGGGCTGCAGGCCGGCGCGCAGGTCTGCAGCCGACACGCGTTCGTAGGCGCGGCTGAAGCCGTCACGGCGCATCCAGTCGGTGTCCACCAGCCAGCGGCGGAGCTCCACATGGTCGGTGTCGAGCCAACACGCCGGACCGGCCAGGGCCAGCTTGAGCCGCTGGTTGACCTCGGCTTCGGTGGCCATGCCGGGCGGCAGCGCCGCCCAGACGAGACCGAGCGCCAGGTCACGGTCGCTGAGGCCCAGGCCACCCAGTCCGACGCGGTCCTTCACGACCAGGCGCGCCAGTATGGTCAGTGTCGCATCGGCGGGTGGCGAATGGGCAGCGTTCATCCAGCCGGCATTGTGCCCGCCCCCACGCCCGGCCCGCGCCTAGAATGCGGGCACCAACCCAGGAAGCGTGGCCGAGCGGTTGAAGGCACCGGTCTTGAAAACCGGCGACGGTTCATCCCGTTCGTGAGTTCGAATCTCACCGCTTCCGCCAAAAGGCCCTCTCAGGGGCTTTTTTTTCGTCTCGTTCCCCCATCGATTCGGCAGTTTTTATAGGAGAGTTCGAAAAAAGCCATTGCAACCCGTCGCAAGCCAGCGCAGAATGCAATGGTGGAACAGATGGGGGGACTGGGATGCCGAAGATTGCCAAGCCGCTGACAGCCGTCGAGGTCAAGCGCCTGACGGCGCCCGGCTTGCACGCTGTCGGCACCGTGGCCGGGCTGAACCTGATGGTCAAGGCCAGCGGCGCCCGGTCCTGGGTGCTGCGCACGAAGATCGGCACACGCCGCGCAGAGCTGGGCCTGGGGGGCTATCCGACCGTGACCCTAGCCGACGCCATGGAGGCCGCCCGGGAGGCCCTGAAGAAGATCAAGGCAGGCACCGACCCGGCGGCCGAGCGCCGCGCCAGCCGCAGCACGGTCGAATGGACGTTCAAGAAGACCGCCCTGGCATACATCGAAGCGCACCGCGCCGGATGGCGGAACGCGAAGCACGTCACCCAGTGGGAGAACACCCTGGAGACCTACGCCTTCCCGGTCTTCGGCGACAAGCACGTGCGCGACGTCACCAAGGGCGACGTGCTGGCCGTGATCGAGCCGATCTGGACCACGAAGAACGAGACCGCGGTGCGGATCCGCAACCGCATCGAGCTGGTGCTGGCCTACGCCATGCAGCGCGACTACCGGGCCGAGGGGCCGAATCCGGCACGCTGGCGCGGCAATCTGGATTCCGCCCTGCCAAAACCTTCGAAGGTCAACCAGCGCGAGCACTTCGAGGCCGTGGCCATCGATGACCTGTACGCCTTCATGCAGCGCCTGCAGGGGGCCGCCGGCCAGAGCGCCAGGGCGCTGGAGTTCGCCATCTTGACCGCCAGCCGCACCGGAGCCGTGCGCGCCGCCACCTGGGACGAGATCGACCTGGCCAGCGCCGTCTGGACCGTGCCCGGGCCGAAGATGAAGTCAGGCCGCGCGCACCGCGTGCCCCTGGCGCAGCGCGCCGTCGAGCTGCTGCAGGCTCTGCCCCGCTTCGAGGTCGAGCCGGGCGCGCCTGACCTGGTGTTTCCTGGCACCAAGGGCAAGCCGATGTCCGACATGAGCCTGACCGCTGTCATGAGGCGCATGGGACTGTCGGCCGTGCCCCACGGCTTTCGCAGCGCCTTCAGCGACTGGTGCGCCGAACGCACCGCCACACCGGCCGAGGTACGGGAGATGGCCCTGGCGCACGCCATCGGTGACAAGACCGAGGAAGCCTATCGACGCGGCGACCTGTTCGAAAAGCGCCGGGAGTTGATGACGCTGTGGGCCAAGTTCCTGGCCACGCCGCCCGGCGCCGGCAACGTGGTGAACCTGCCAAAGACCCGCGCCGCCCGGTAGGCGGCAACCGGTGCCGCAGCGGCCCTGCGGCAAGGCGGCCGGCAAGGTGGTGACACACCCAGCCGGCCTGACTAACCACTCGATGAGGTACATCAAATGGACAGCTCGCAACACTCTACTCCGCATCAATCCGCGGATCTGACAGAAACCCAATCCAAGGCGGCGGACGTGCAGTACTCGGTCGCGGTTCGGCTGGGGGCGCTGATCAAGGCGGCGGAGAGCCTAGCTGATCATCGGCGCGTAATCGGTGCGATTACGGCGAAGGCCGAATACGACCAAGAATTCAGCGCGAAGTTGAGCGAAGCCTGCCCAAGCTGGCGCAACCCGGAATGCAGTGGCGACGTTGGTGAGGAAATCATGTGGGAACTGCTGCAAGAAGCCCGCCGCTTGTCCGATGAACTGACAAAGCAAGCGGAAGACCTATCACGTCGCCTGATCCCGGGACACCGCGCGCACTAGGACCTGCGAGCGAATGGCGCCGCAGGGGGACCTGCGGCAAGCGGCCAGCCCGGGTGGGACAACACTCGGACCGGCCTGACCACACTGCAACCCTTGGAGAAGCAGCAATGGCTGTCGTTCATCTTATCCCCGGGTCGGCTGAATGCCGAACACCGGACACGCACCCGATTAGCGTCTGCTTCACCCCCACCGTTCAACGCGACTACCTGCGACGCGGAGTCTTCCCGCACATCAGATTGGGCAGCGCCGTCGAGTGCTTGAGCTCAGGGGCAGCAATCTTCTGGACTACTGCCACTGAGGCGCGCGCTTTGCTTGACGACGCGCTGGCCGCACCTCAGCGCGCGGGGCAGTCTCCAAAGGGCACACCTAAGGCGTTCGGCAGCCTCAGCAGCTCATTGCGCGCCGTGCTGGACGCGGAGGCCTGCATTGGTCTATGGGTGGACCCCGGCCTGGCGACGCACGCCGCCAGGACCGCCGAATGCTACGCCCGATTCAACGTGGGCGACAGCGCCCGGTACTCCTCCGACTGGGATGGCCACGAGGACGAAGGCGTACTGGTGGAAATCGTAGGCGAGCAGCGGGTGCGAGGAATCACGGGCGCGGGGTCATTCGTAAGGTCAGACGGCGCGCGCTTCGACTACGCCCCCTGCTACACCGTCAAAGCTCTTGAGGGTGAGCGTACGGGCCAGGTGTTCGCCACGTTCCCGCGGAATCTTCTGGATGTTGACTTTGGCATCTCGCACATGAGGCTGGTGAAGTGAGCAAGACTCTTGCACAACCCGTTCTGTTCGACAGGGAGTTTGGGCGGATGGCCGTAAAGACAGCCGACCTTGTGGCCTGGCTGGCGCAGTCTGAAGCAGTGCTCCCGGCGACAGCCCCGCCCGTCACTGACTTCGACGTCATCGCGCTTGAATCCCTGTTGACAGCCATCTATAACGGGGCGCGCATCACGTACCACGCCGACAAGATAGAGGAAGCCTGCGCCAAAGCGAACAGCCTGTTCCACGTTTCACGCCTGCCCGCAGATGCGGTTGCCAGGATTGAAAACATCACGCTTGCAGCGCTGACGATGCCGGACTTAGATCCACGGTCCCGCAGGCTGATCGAGGAAGACGACTGGCAGCACGGGCTCCACGAGCTGGGAAGCACCTCGTCCTGGCAGTGGCGCAAGCGCTTGGAGGAGGCTATTGCGGCCAATGAGCTTCGGCTGGTGGATGCGGTGACTGGATTGCCCATCAGCTCACCTGCAGCACACATTACCGTGACGACCATTCGGGCAATCGGCCCGACCATCACCACCGACGACTTGTGCGCTGGCTTTGCCGGTCTGAAGTTCTCGAGCACGGAGTGGCGCCAGAAGATCAACAAGGGCCCGCCGGCATGGCTTGCGAAATGCAAGGTCGGTGACGGGCGAGGTGGCGCCTCGCCGGCTCCAGCAACTTGGTGTCCGATCAAGGTAGCGCTTGCGCTGGTTGCAGGGGAGCCGCGCGGCGAAGCTGCGACGGTGCTGGAGGTAGACCGAGCATTCAGAACACGCCCTGAGCTCAGGCCCTGCGCCAACGCCTGGATCCAGTACCGCCAGGACCACCCCGCGCTGCTTTAGTGCAGTCATCACCCGCGCTTGTCATCCGCGCTTGTGTGCGCCTTGAAACGCGGGTGACCTTGGCGGGTCCCCCCGCTTCGGAAGCGGAACTGCGGCGCTAGAAACGAGGAAATCAGGCTTCGCCCCACACCGTCCCGAGCCGTCGCATCGGGGGTTCAAAGGGAAGCAAGCCATGCAGCCTCGTTACATCAGGATTCGCGAACTGGCAACCACGCCGGCACGCGACGGCAAGCCGGGCCGGCAAGGCCGCTACCCGGTTGCTCCGGCCACCATCTGGCGCTGGGTCAAGTTGGGCAAGTTCCCAGCACCCGTGGCGCTGGGCCCCCAAACGACCGCTTGGCCGGTCGAAGTGCTCGACAGATGGGACGCCCAGCGCGCTGGGTGCCAGCAATGAGCGGCCCCCAAATGGAGGCGCCTGGTCCGGGTGGAGCCGGCCAGGCGCAGGGGCAAGAGACGGCGGACAACGCGATTGTGCCGGCGGTTGACCTCGAACGCAAAGACCCGTTCGAGACCCTGCGCGCAAATGCCGCGCTGAAAGGCCACCGCGTTCACCGACTCGACGGCGGGGGCGGTTTCATCATCGTCGGGCCGATGGGCTGGACATCGCGGGAGCTGCGCGACGTGCACGCGCTGGCTCAGGCGTTGCGGCAAATGGGGGTGCGCGCATGACCCGCCACACCCTGCAGTTGACTGCAGGCCCGCTGCACGCCGACATCACAGAGCGGCCCGACGCCGTGCGCCTGGACATCACGGGCGCCGTGCCGATGGGGTTCGAGCGCGGCAAGCTGCGCCGCTTCCTGCTGCCGCTGATCCTGCCGTTCGAGGCCGACCCGCGACCCCTGCGCATCAGTGGCCGCGGCGCTGATGTCTCCTGGAACGTGCAAGGCGTGGCCGGCGCTGGCGCCGTGGCCTGGCCGACGCCGGGAGGGGCGCGCTGATGAATGGCCGCACCATCACCGACGCCCGCATGGTTTCCGGGTTCGGCCAGTTCCACACCGACGAGGAAGGCGCGAAAACGCGCACGCCTTACGTCGGCGTGACCTGGGCCGACATCACCGCGCTGGTGGACAGCCCGCAGCAGGTGCCGAAAGCCAGCGCGCAATGGCTGATCCCGTCGACGCTGCCGAGCCGTACGTTCAAGCGCCAGGAGACAGAAGGCGAGTTCTGGGCTCTGTGGGCCGACCTGGACACCATCCCCCCTGCCCTGCAGCGCGTGGTCGACGTGCTCGCGCTGGAAGTCATCGGCGCTTACGACTTCGAGGTCTACAGCAGCCGCGGTGCCACGGCCGACCGCAAGAAGGCGCGCATCCTGATCCCGCTTTGTCAGCCACTAGCCGGCGCGGACTGGGTGCTCGCGCAGCAAGTGCTCAATGACGAGCTGCAGCGCCACGGCATCGAGCCCGACCGCAAGAGCGAAGGCGCTGCGCAACTTTGCTACCTGCCCAACCGCGGCGAGCACTACGAGGCGGCATCGCAGCGCGACGGCGGCCAGTTCGACCCGCTGCAGAGCTGGGGCGACAGGTTCGCGGCAAAGCGCCAGGCGCTGGCCGATGCAGCCGCGGCCGCGGAAGCCGCCAGGAGGGCCGCAGCGGCCCGCAGGACAGCCGCAGCAGCGCGCCCGGGGGGAACGGGTGGGCGCAGCCTTATCGACGCCTTCAACGCGGCGTACAGCCCGGCCGACATCCTGACCGGCGCCGGCTACTCGCAGCGCGGTGACACGTTCCGCCACCCGGCCAGCGAGTCGGGCAGCTACAGCGCCAGCGTGAGGGATGGCCGCGTGCATTCCCTGTCGAGTTCAGACCCGCTCTACACCGGGGGCAGCGGCGGCGGCGCGCACGACGCCTTCAGCACGTTTTGCGTGCTCGAGCACGGCGGCGACTGTGATGCAGCACTGCGCCACGCGGGCGACCAGATGCTGACCATCGGCGGCGAGAGCTGGAACGCTGTCGCCCGCCGCGAGTGGGCGCAGAGGCAGCCAGGCCAGGGCCAGGAACAGGGCCAGCCATTGCCCGAGCCCTGCGCCGACCCGCTGCAGGCCCTGGCGCACTGGTTTGTGACTGATGAACAGGTGGAGAAGATGCAGGCAACCCGCATGATCTGGCGACGCATCGTCGCGCTGTCCCATCTCAGCGTGTGGGCCGCACCCGGCAACGGAGGCAAGACGACCCTGGCAATCACTGCCGCGGCCGAGCTTGCAGCGGCCGGGTTCACGGTGCTGTTTTTTCAGGAGGACGCATCAGCCGGCGACCTTCCGGCGCTGCACGAACATGCACGGGACCACGGCTACAAGCTGCTGAATTCGACGCTGGCCGGGTCTGTGCCGGAAGACCAGATCAAGGTGCTGCGGGGGCTGGCGCGCGACGGCGCCGACCTGTCGCAGTTCGTGATGTTCTTCGACACCCTGAAAAAGTACGCCGACCTGATGAGCAAAGGCGGGTCGCGGGACTTCTTCCAACTGATGCGCGCGATGACGCAGCGGGGCGCGACCATCATCCTGCTGGGCCACACGAACAAGCATCGCGGGGTCGACGGCAAGCTGATTTTTGAGGGGGTGGGCGACGTTCGCAACGATGTGGACGAGATGTTCTACATCGACGCCACCGACAAGGATGCGCAGGGGCTGGTGACCCTGACCATGCGACCGGACAAGGTCCGCTGCGCAGTCGCTGAAGCCACGTTCGAGCTGGACACCAACACCAGGCAGGTGCGCGCGCTGGCCGAAGTGGTCGACGTGGCCGCCATCCGGGAAGCGCAGCAGCGCCGCCAGGCCGACGCGCCGCTGATCGAAGTCATCAGCCGGGAGCTGGCCGGCGGCGGCATGAACTACACCGAGCTGCTGGAGCGGGCCGTGCGCGCTGCTGACAAGCCACGCAGCAAGGTCCGCGAGGTGCTGGACCGGTATTCCTCAGAGGACAAGGACGCGCCAGGCGTGATCTGGACCGAGACACGCATGCGGGTGAACAACATCCGGTACATCGCGCTTCGCCCGGAGGCTGCAGCATGAAAGTGCGCCCTCTGGAAAACCGGAAAACCGGAAAACCCGGCGAACCCGGAAAACCTGACGAACCGACCCCGTCTGAGGCGCCCGCGGGCACTCCCAACCCGCCCGAAAGCCGCGCCGTTGTTGGGTTTTCCGGTTATTCACGTTCTTCAGGTTCCTTACCTTATTCGGTTTTCAGCGGAGGCAGATTGCCCGGAAAACCGACCCTGCAGGGGGCGCCATGAACCGCTGGGCCCTGACCCTGGCCGCCCTGCGCGGCGACCTCTGGCCGGCCTTACCTGAGCTGCCCGGCCAGGTGCACCGCTGCCACGACGCGCCACTGGCAGAGGCCGACCTGGCCGACATCACGCGGCCCAGCGAGCTTGCCCTGGTGCTCGGGATCAGCCGCCAGGCCGCATCGCAAAGGCTGCGACCGCGCGCTGCGGCTCCGGCCGACAGCAACCAAGAGGTGCCCCGATGACCTGGTGGACCTGCTGGCTATACCTCGCCGCGTGCTGGCAGGCATGGAGCCATCGCCCCGCGCCCGAGGTGCAGCGCGCGCACGACAAACGCCGGCTCGAGCAGCTGCTGCTGGCCGAGGGCCTGAGCAATCGCGCTGCGCGCCGCGTGGTGGCCGCCTTCTACCGGCAAGACCCGAGTGCTTCTCCGAACCCTTCTGCTCCGTCAACTCGCCCGGCAGGCGACGGCAGCGGCTTTCTCAACGCCGGCGAAGGACCTGAAATGAAAACGAAGCCCCCATCGAGCTACCAGCCGATGCTGCTTGCAATGCGTGCCGCCGCCTACGGCACCGCGCTCGCACATCTGCACCCCGACCGCCCCCGCCCGACCCTGCAGACACTGGCCGCAATGGCCGAGGCGCATCAAGACCGCATGGCCCGCGTCGCGCAGGAGCTGCGCGCATCGCCTGCAGCGGCCGCCGCTGCGCGAGCCAAGCGGATGCGCGACCTCGACATTGCAATGGCCGGCCTCCTGCCGACTTCCACCACCACCACCCGAAAGACCCGCTAATGAAACCCATCACCCAAAACTCCGCCCACGCCGCCGCCATCGCGCACCTGGGCGAACTGCGCGCCGCTGAAGCTGCCGCCATGCAGGCCGAGGCCCGCGCCGCCGATGCCCTGGCGCAACCCGCCGAACGCGAAACCGCACTGGCCGCCGCAAGCCGCATGCTGCAAGGTGAACCCCTGCGCCGCGTGGACAGCGAGGCCCACGCCCGGGAGCTGGCCGATGCGCGGCAACGTCTGGTGCTGCTGCGCACCGCGATTGCCGAGCAGCTAAACGTCATCGAGGCAATACGCGGGGAGCTTTCCGCAGAGCTTTGCGCCAAGGCCCTGCCGGGCCACCTCGTGGCCGCCCAAGGCATCGTTGATGCACTGGAGGGCCTACGGGCCGCGCTGGGTGCCGAGCAGGCCCTGCGGGCTGGCATCGCAGACGCCGGGTATGCGTGCCGCCTCGAACCGCTGCAAGCCCCGGAACTCAATTTCAACGACTCGCAAAGTACGGCATCGCGCCTGCTGCGCGACGTGACACGGCATCTCGCAATCGCCAAGGTTCGCGCGAGCAAGGGGGCAACCGTGGCCCTGCTGGTGGACGTGCGCGGGGTCGGCGTGGCCGGTGACGTGCTGGCCGTTGATGGGCCGTCTGCAGCCGCGTTGCTCGACGCCGGGCAGGTGGAGGTGACGAGCCGCAAGCCGGGCCGCGTGCTGCCGAACTCAGAGCCGGCCGAGCTGGTGTTGAGCTGAAGTACGAAGCCCGGCGAATCGGCGCAGTGAGCACCAGCAGAAGGCGAGTCGACTGGATGCCGGGCACGGCTGCGCTCGAGGCGCTTGCCCAAGCGCAGCGGCTCCGCCCGGATCTGCAGCAGCAAGCACTTATCGACTATCTGGTCGTCAACGGTGCGTGGCTGCTGCAGTTCGGGCCGCCGCGCCTGCTGGGGCTGAATCGGGACCGCTGGAGGCTGCCGCCCGGGATGCGGGCTGACGAAGTTCCCGGGAACTTCGCAGGCGCGCCCCAGGGGCGGGTGTCTCGACGACCGGGAGCCATCGACTGCCAGGCCCCGGGTGCGCAAGATGACCAACCATGAAACACGCTTTGCAGTATCCCAAGGTCGCCGCGGCCGTCGCCCAGCTCGACACGTTGCTGGCAGCGCGGGCCTCGCTCGAGGCGCAGCGGGCCGCACTATTGGACGATGACACTCGTGGCGGCGCTCCGGGTCTGTCGGCAGTCGAGGCCCGGCTGCTGCACCTCGATCAAGCAGAACCGGAGTGCCGGGATGCCGTCGAGCTCGCGCGCCAGCAGGCACGCGCCGACGCGCTCGCCTCTCGCGCAGCCGACATGCGCGCCATTGCGCAGCGCTTCCATCGCGCCCTCGTGGAGTTGGCGGCGGCTTGTCAGGCAGAGGACGCGCTCCGGCGCGAGCTGGTCGACGGTCACTTCGGCGGCAGCGAGCCAACGGTCACGGCGACCGTGCCGAGCACCCGCCAGGAGCTGCTGGCCATGTACGGCCCGAACTCCGCACCCCAGCGACTGCGGTCGCGGTCACCGCGACCCACCCTCAACCAAGCGAACGCCGAAGTGATTCGGAGAAGCGCACTGCAGATGGAAAGCGTCCCATGACCGAAAAGCGCAAAGTCCAGCTCGAAGCCGAGCTGACATCGGATGGCGTCCGCAAGGGCGTGGCCGATGTCAAGGCGGCTGTCGCGGACATGGCCGCGGGCGTCAAGCAGAAAAGCGAAGAGGCGGGCAAGGGCATCGAGGGCATCGGCGCTGGTGGCGAGAAGGCCGCGGCGAAAGTCGACCGCGACACCAAGAACATCATCGCCAGCATCGAGCGGGCGACGGCGCGCATCAAGTCGGCGGAGACCGGCGCGGCAGGCTTCTACCAGACCTTGGCCGGGCAGCGCGGCGTCAACACCGACGCGCTCAAGCCGTACCTTGAGCAACTGCGCCAGGCCGAAGCGGCGCAGAAGCTGGCGACGGGCGGCCTGGACAAAATGGGCGTGTCGGCGGCGCAGACTGCCAACGCGCTGCGCCAGGTGCCGGCGCAGTTCACCGACATCATCACCAGCCTGCAGGGCGGCCAGGCCCCGCTGACCGTGCTGCTCCAGCAGGGCGGCCAGCTCAAGGACACCTTTGGCGGCATCGCCCCTGCAGCCAGGGCCCTGGGTGGGTTTATCGCAGGCCTGGTCAATCCCTTCACCGTCGCGGCGGCGGCCGCCGGCACTCTCGGCTTCGCCTACCTGAAGGGCGCCAAGGAAGCCACCGAGTTCAGCCGCACGCTCATCCTGACCGGCAACGCCGCGGGCGTCACCGTGGGCGCACTCTCCGACATGGCAGCCGCCGTCAGCGCCCTGGGCAGCGGCACCACCGGCAAGGCCGCCGAAGTGCTCAATGCCCTGGCGGCGTCGGGCAGTGTCGGCGCGGCGAACCTCACGCGATTCACAGCGGCCGCGCTTGAGCTGGAAAAGGCCGGCGGCCCGGCTGCGACCGAGACCGCCAAGGCTTTCGCCGATCTGGCAAAGAGCCCCCTGGACGCCGCCGTCAAGCTGAATGACGCCACCAACTTCCTCACGGTCTCGGTGCTGCAGCAGATCACAGCGCTGGAGAGCCAGGGCCGCAGCGTCGACGCAGCGCGCGTGGCGCAGGAGGCCTACGCGCAGGCGCTGGAGCAGCGCGCACCGGCGATCCTTGCGCAGCTGGGGACGATCGAGCGCGGGTGGCTGGACATCAAGACCGCTATCTCGGCCGTGGGCGATGAGGTGCTGAAGGTCGGCCGCCAGGCCACGACGGGCGCCCGAATCGAGGCCTCAGTCCAGCGCCTGGGCGAGCTCCGCGGCCCCACTCCGTTCAAGAACGTCGGCATCCTTGATGCAGCCCGCGGCGCCATCGACCCCGAAGGTACGCGCGCCCGGCTCATTGCCCAGGAGGAAGAGCAGCTGCGCCTATCCGGCCGCCGGCTGCTTATCGAGAACGACATTGCTGCGGCGCAGGGCATTCAGGCGCAGCAGGTCAAGTCCATCATTGCAGCAGACGCGGAGCTGGGCCGGCTCGGGGTCAACAAGCGCACGCTGCTGCAGGAAGAGCAGCGAGTTCGCGAGATCCTGCTCGCTGCCCAGAAGTCGGAGGCCGACATCACCGCGGCCCTCCTGGCCGTCCGCGAGCGCTTCGCCAAGAGCAGCAGCGGATCTAAGGCCGAGAACGCCGCAGCCCGCGAACGCGAACAAGAGATCCGCCTGCTGAACAAGCTTGCCGGCGCGACCGCCAGCTACACCGAAGACGTGCAGCGGCTGGTGCGCCTGCGGCAGTCGGGCACGCTCACCGAACAACAGTACCTGGACCAACTCAACCAGCTGATCGACAAGCAGCCGTTCGCAAAGAACCACCTGATTAGCGATGAAGCTCAGCAGGCTCACGCTGTGAGCCACTGAGCGTCGAGGATGAGGGCATCCCACCAGGAGATGCACCATGCCGATGAACCGAGTCCAGTTTCAGAAGGGGCTGTCGTTGCCGGATTTCATGG
>JANOBX010000136.1:0-20767 GCA_031411875.1 Burkholderiales bacterium
CCATGAAATCCGGCAACGACAGCCCCTTCTGAAACTGGACTCGGTTCATCGGCATGGTGCATCTCCTGGTGGGATGCCCTCATCCTCGACGCTCAGTGGCTCACAGCGTGAGCCTGCTGAGCTTCATCGCTAATCAGGACGCAGTTTGGGCCAGAAGATGTCTTGCGGTCGCGTGCTTCGTAGGCCGGCTGGCGGGCATATTCGTACGGATGAAGTGAGATGCCATGCTTGCGCAGTTGCGGGCCTTTGCCCATCCCTGCTTTCCGGCCGTTACCACTCGGGGTCATGCATCCTGGGATTGTTCCTAGGGTTTCGGGGGCGATCTCCCGGAGTTTCCGGCGCCGAGGCGCGCGGTGTGCCGACTTGTGAGCGAAACCTATGGCCAATCCTCAGTGTTCAATCCGCCCAGCACTGCCTAAGCTGGCCCCATCCAAACGGCGGAGTCCTCCATGAGCCTTCAGGCCCTCAACAGCATTTCCGCGCCGCAGCGGGCGTTCTCCAATGACCTGCTGGCCGCCAGCGGCCCCAGCGTTCGCGTCGACCGCGGCGACACCCTCAGCGGCATCGCCGCCCGCCACGGGGTCAGCCTCGACGCGCTGCTCTCGGCCAACCCACAGATCGCCAACCCGGATCGCATCGACGTCGGTCAGCTGATCCGACTGCCTGCGGCCGACCAGCAGGTCACCGTGCGTCCAGGCGACACGTTGGGGCAGATCGCTGACCGCCACGGCGTGACGCTCGACGCGCTGGTTCGTGCCAACGGCATCGACAACCCGAACCTCATCTTCCCGGGTGACGTGCTGCGCATCCCCGCGGCCTCTGCGCCGGCTCGCGAGACGACGGGTTCGCGAACCCCGGATCGGGTGGCTCCTGGTGCGAGCGGCTCGCCCGCGGCCGCCGCCGGCCGCGTGACCCCCGGCCAGTTGCCCGACACGGCCGGCCTCACCGAAGCCCAGCGCTTCGACCTCTATGCCGGCCAGGTTCGGCAGTTCGGCGACGCCGGAGCGCAGGCCGACCTGGCCGCCGGCCGCCGCGTCCTCCTGAGCCTGCGCACCGATACCGACACCCGCGTCAACCAGGGCCGCGGCCAGTACGACGACCGCATGGTGGTGCTGTGGCAAGGCGCCGACGGCAGCAAGCATGCGGTTGAACTTCGCGCCAACACCGATCCCTCGGGCCAGTACGAAGATGGCGGCCGCTACATGCGCCGGGCCGTGGGCGGCGACTTTGGCGGCGATGGCCGCGGCGACCAGGGTCGGCTGGCGGATGGCACCTACCGCTTCACCCGTGGCACCTTCCAGGGCGCAGTGGCGCTCATGGCCGGGACCGACCAGGTCACCCAGCGCGACACCAACCACAACGGCCGCTTCGACGACGGTGTCACCACGGCGCGCGGTGGCTACGGCATGCACATCCACATTGGTGGACAGAGCAACACGTATTCGGCTGGCTGCCTGACCTTGCCGCCGGCCGAGCATGCCCGACTCTTCGAAGCGCTGGGCAGCCAGAACAATGTGCGCAGCGTGGTCGTCAACACCGCGCGGCTGACGGCCGGTGAAGCCGCTCCAGCCGCGGCAGTAGCGGCGCCCGCAGCGCCTGCCGAGGCCGCGTCACGCGGGCTGACACAGGCCGACTGGCAACGTGCCGCGCGTACGCTCGGCGTTGACGTGGCCTCCATCCGAGCCGTGGCGGAGGTGGAAGCCCCACGCACCGGTTTCCTGGCAGATGGCCGCCCCCGCATCCTGTTCGAGGCGCATCAATTCAGTGACCGCACGGGTGGTCAGTACGACCGCAGCAACCCCGGCGTGTCCAGCGCGCGCTGGAACCGCGACCTGTACCAGGGCGGTGCCGCCGAGTACACGCGCCTGAGCGAGGCCATGGCGCTGAACGGCGATGCGGCCTTGCAGTCGGCTTCGTGGGGCCGCTTCCAGATCATGGGCTTCAACCACCAGGCCGCCGGCTATGCCAACGTGCGCGACTTCGTGGCCGGCATGCAGCACAGCGAAGGCCGGCAGCTCGACGCCTTCGTCAGCTTCATCCAGGCGCACCCGGCCATGCACACCGCGCTGCGCAATCAAGACTGGGCCAGCTTCGCCGCCGCCTACAACGGCCCGGGCTACGCCGCCAACCAGTACGACACGCGCATGGCCGAGGCCTACGCACGTTTCAGCCGGTGACACACAGCGGGCCGCGGCTTCTGCCGCGGCCCTATCGTCGGGGCATGAACCTGCTGACTCGCCCATGGTGGCGGCCTGTCCTGTGCGGCAGTGCCGTCGCGCTGCTCGCATTGACGCTGTGGCTGGCTGAGGCGCGCGCCGCTGCGCTGCAGGCCGACCCGCCTCGCAGTCTGACAGTCGACTTGACTGTGCCTGCCAGCCAATGGCTGCTCCAGGTGCTGCCAGCAGGCGCGAGGCTGCTGCACGGACCGGTGACCTTGCCCTTCGGCGCCCATGCCAGCGGCCAGTTCCTGGCCTGGCGCGCGGCCGACGGGGGTTATGCCCTGGTGTATCTCACACCCGATGCCGACAACCCCGGGCAGCAGCGTTGGCTGTGGCTGCGCGAGCCACGCGACGCCGACTTCGGCATGGATGTCCAGATTCGCGCGGTGCTGGCAGCAGGGCCGGTGCTCAGCCGCGACATCGTGGTGCTCGAGAGCTTCAGCCGTCCTGCGCCAGCAGGTGGCGCACGTGAAGACGTGGGCAGCGTCTATCGCCGCGTCGACGATGCCGTGCAAGCCATGGATGCCCTGGGTGAACTGCTGCGCGGCGTGCCGGACGCCGCGGCAGCCCGCGCGCGCGTGGCGCCCGCTTATCGGGGCCTGCTGCCGGCCGTGCCCGGCCGCCTGGCGAGCCTGTTCGCCAGCTTGCCGTGGCCACAGGTGGAATTGACGGCGCTCGAGCGGCTGCAGCGCCTGACGCCCGGCCATTCCGCGTTCAAGACCTATGACAGCGCCAACGGCTTTCTCGACATCCGCGGCGACGCCGGCTTGCCCGGCTATCAGGCCGCGCTGTTCCGCCATGCCGATGGAGGCTGGATGATCGCTGTGCAGAAACGCTGGCCGGATACCCAGCGCACCTGGTTCATGCGCCAGACGGGTGGCGATGGCGGAGCCTGGGTCGACGTCTCGGACAGCGTGATGCCCGGCTTCGAGCCGGGCCGGGACTATGTGCTCCCACGCCGGGGTTTGCAGGTCCAGGCGCCAGCCGACCAGGATGCGGCGCCGAAGCATTGGGTCTGGAAAGGCAGGCGCTTCGAAGCCCTCGCGCCCGATCGCTGAGGGTCGTCACCCCCTCGCTGCGATCGGCGGCGGCCTGCCCCGCTTTACGCTGCCAGCCCCATGTCGTCCTCCACGCTTTCGCGCATGGCCATGCGCACCAGTTCCATGGCATTGCGCGCCTGCATCTTTTCCATCAGGCACTTGCGGTGGAATTCCACCGTCTTGCCGCTGACGCCGGTTTCAAAGGCGATTTCCTTGCTCAGCTTGCCCGCGACGATGCCCTCCATCACCTGTCGCTGCCGGCGCGACAGCGTCTCGAGCCGGCGCCGGTATTCCAGCCGCCCGATGTGGCCGGGATCAGGCGGCGTGTGCCAGCCCAGCTCGGCTTCGGTTTCCGCGCAGGCCGGCGCCAGGGTGGAAATCGCAGGGTCGTCGCGGAAGACGGCTTCCATCTGGGCGCGTGCCCAGGCCGATTCGGCCGCGGCAAAGGCGCGTTCGAGCGCGTGTTCCAGTGCATCGTCAGCGAAGGGTTTTTCCAGCAGGGTGACGGCGCCCTTCTGCATGGCGGCCACGGCCAGCGGCACGTCGCCATGGCCGGTCATGTAGACCACCGGCAGCGGCGGGGCTGCGCCCGGCGCGGTGGAATAACCGTCGTGCAGGGTGGCGCGCATCGCCAGGCCGCCAGCGGCCAGGCGGTCGTGCAGGTCCAGCCCGCTGAGGCCGGGCATGCGCACATCGAGCAGCAGGCAGGCACTGAGCAATTCCTCGGGCCGGCTGGCCGCCAGCGCGTGCAAGGCGTTCAGCGCTGATTCGGCGTCGCCGAAGTCGCACACGCGGTAGCCGGCGCCGCTGAGCCACCACTGGGCACTGTGGCGGAAGTCGGCGTTGTCGTCGACCAGGAAAACGGTGCGTGGTGGTTTGGGGTTCATCGCGGGGCTCCAGATGGCAAGGCAGTCGGGCAAGGGTCTTCTCGTTCGGCACGGCGTTCGTCGGCGGCGGTCAGCTGCACACGGGCGCGCTGCAGTGCACGCTGGGCGGCATCGTCCCGGGCCCAGGCACTGCGCAGCGCGGCGCTGGCCTGGTCCAGGTGGCGGTCGGCGGCATGCAGCGCTTCCTCGTCGTCGATGAGCGCGTATTCGGCGCGCTCCAGCTGGTCTTCGACCAGCTCGCGGCGGGCCTGGGCCTGCGCGGCCCAGCGCAGGAGCAGGCCGCCTTCGGCCATCTGCTGCAACAGAGCCTGGCGCTCTCCGCGGTGGGCAGAGACTTTCGCCTCGGTGGCCCGGGTCGCGGCCAGGGCACTGGCCTGCGCCTCGCGGGCCTGGCGGGCCTGCTGCTCGGCCTGGGTGCGACGCAGCTCGCGCAGGCGCTGAAGCTGTGCGGTCTGGTCGAGGTGTCGGCGTTCGGGGGTCATGGTGTCGGGGCTGCGTTGGAATGGGCGGTGTTCAGGCCATCAAGGCCTGCAGCCGGGCGACGGTCTCTGCCAGCGGCGTGCTGTCCTCGGGGGATTGCTGCAACAGCACGTCGATGGCGGGCATGCGTTCGATGGCGCGGTCGGCCAGGGCGTCGCTGCCGGGCTTGTATTCGCCCACCTGCAGCAGAAACTTGATCTCGGCGTGGCGCGCCAAGAGCGCGCGCAGTTCGCGTGCGGCCGCCTGGTGCCCAGCCGCGCTGACGCGCTGGAACACGCGGCTGGCGCTGGCCAGAACGTCGATGGCCGGGTAGTGCCCGGCCGCGCCCAGGGCCCGGCTCAGCACGATGTGGCCGTCGAGGATGGAGCGCACTTCCTCGGCCACCGGGTCGCTGCCGTCTTCGTCTTCGGCCAGCACCGTGTAGAAGGCGGTGATGGAGCCCACTGCGTCGTTGCCGGCGCGTTCGAACAGGCGCGGCATCTCTGCGAACACGCTGGGCGGGTAGCCGCGGCGCACGGCCGGTTCGCCCACGGCCAGGCCTACTTCGCGCAGCGCGCGGGCATAGCGCGTCACGCTGTCCATCATCAGCAGCACCTGGGCGCCTTCGCCGCGCAGGCCTTCGGCCAGGGCGGTGGCGGCCTCGGCGGCGCGCACACGCTCCAGTGCCGGGCGGTCCGAGGTGGCCACCACCACCACCGACCGTGCCAGGCCTTCGGGGCCCAGCCCGTCCTCGATGAATTCACGCACCTCGCGTCCGCGTTCGCCAATCAGGCCGATGACGTTGAGGTCGCACAGTGCGCCACGGGCCAGCATCGAGAGCAGCGTGCTCTTGCCACCGCCGGCCATGGCGAACACGCCCACGCGCTGACCCACGCCCACCGTCAAGGCGGCGTCGATGGCACGCACGCCGGTGGCAAAGGGCTGGCGCACGGGCGTTCGCGCCATCGGGTTGGGGCTGTTGCCGCGCAGCGGTTGCCAGGGCAGGCCGGTGGGCAGCGGCTTGCCGTCCAGCGGTTCACCCCAGGCATCGACGACGCGACCCAGCAGCCCGCGCCCGCAGGGGATGCGCGCTGCGTCGTCCAGCAGCTCGACTTCGGCACCCACGCCCACGCCGCGCAGGTCGCCGAGCGGCGCCAGGATGGCGTGGCCGCCGGCCAGACCGATGACCTCGGCGCGCAACACGGTGTGTTCCGGGTGCTGCGGGTCGAGGATGCGACAGGGCTGCCCGATGCGTGCCGTCAGCCCGCTGACGTGCAAGGTGGTGCCGAAGGCCTGGATGACTCGGCCACGTTCCACCAGGGGTTGGGCATCGGCCAGCAGGCGACGCCAGTGCGTGGGCGGAGCCGGTACCGCAGCGGGCGTCACGGTCGCGGCCGGGGTGTGGGGCGCGGTCATGAGGTGGAGGCGCGGCCGTGCTCGGCTTGCGCCAGCCTGGCCTGGACGCGGTTCAGCTGGGTGTCCAGCCCCGCCAGCAGGCGGCCGGCCGGGGTGTCGAGCACACAGTCCAGCGCGGCCAGGCTGTCGTCGGCGACGAGGCGCAGCCCCGGAACCTCGCCCAGCTCGGCCTGCACGGCAGCCAGCAGTGCCGGCGGCAGGCGGAGCTGGCAACCTCGCCACGCCGGGGCTTCCGGGTCGACGGCGGAAGTGCCGGCGCGCTGGCCGGCCAGGTGCTCCAGCGCCTGCCGCGCCAGCGCGGCCAGCACGGTCTCTGGCGCGAGATCGGCGGCAATCCGGCGGATCACCAGCAGCGCCAGCGAGACCAGTTGATGTTCCAGCGCGCGCGTGTCCGATGCGCTCTGCTCGCTGAGCCGGCGCACGCTGCTGGCCAGCTGCGCCGCCGCCGCTTGCTGCGCTTCTTGCCGGCCCTGCGCCAGTCCTTCCGCCAGGCCCTGGGCGCGGCCGGTGGCGGTGGCGGCCTGCACGCGTGAGGCCTCGTCGTCGCGCAGTCGGCCCAGGGCCTCGGCCAGCGCCATGGCGTCGGCAAACGCCGGCGCCTGTTCGGGCGGCAGGAGCAGGCTGTCGGTGGCCAGTGACAGCTGCGGGTGCGTGTGCAGCAGCACAAAAGGCGGGGCCGGCTGCGGCGTGGCGGCTCGTTCGGGGAAGGCGGTCGGCATGGGGCTGACGTCGATGTTGAGCGGCTTCAGGTGCGCGCCGGCTGAACCAGCGCCATCCAGCGCAGAGCCGTCACCGTGGACACCGGCGCCACGCTGTCGGACCACCCGAGCACCGCCGCCACGGCTGCACGCAGATCGGGGTCGACCACGGTGGCCAGGGCCACGCGGCGGCCGTCGCCCGCCAGCGCCTCGCGCCAGTCGGCGGCGCTGCCGGTGGGCGGCAGGGGCGGGGGCCCGCCTGCCCCGGCCGACGACGAGCGGTCGAGTTGCAGCACCGCTTGCAGAGTGGGGGCGCCGAGGTCTTCGCACAGTGTGTTCAGACGGGCTCCGTCGATGCACTGCTGCAGTTCCAGGGCGTGCCAGCAGGCGCCGAGTGCGCGCAGCCAGGCGAAGGGCAACTGTTCGGGGCGGGCCCAGTCCGGCCACTCGCGCAGGTGGGCCCAGCTCAAGCGGGCATGGCCAGCGGCGGCGGCCAGCTCGGCCGCCTGCACCATGCGCTCGGCCTTGAGCAGCCCTGGCCCCACCTGCCTGGGCAGGCTGGACAGGCGGTGTGCCTGTTCAGACATGGTTGCGCTCACGGTCACGCTGGCGCGAAGCGGCCACCGTCGGCGCGGCCACGGCCGCCAGAGCGACGGCGTGGGCACTGCGCGGGTTGCCGGAACTGTCGATGCCGCTGTCGCCATCGACGGGCGTCGGCAGACGCCGTCGTTGCCATCCCCACAACACGCCGCCGGTCAGCAGGGCTGTGCCGCCCAGGCCGGCAGCCGCCATGAGCGGCAGGCTCAGGTTCGACAGCAGACTAGGCTGGACCTGGCCGGCGCTTTGCGCGCTGCCCGCCCAGGGCTCGGCAGCGAAGGTGACGACCGTGACCGATTCATACGGCAGGCCTTCGATCGCGTTCACCACCAGCGCCTTGATCGACCCGAGCTGCGGGCTCAGGTCCAGCCCCGGCCGGTGCTTGATGAAGACCGAGGCGGCCGAGGTCTCGGGCTTTTCGGTGAAGCGCCGCTTCTCGGGAACTGCCAGGTGCACACGGGCCAGCACCACGCCGTCAATGCTCTGGATGGTGGTGGCCAGTTCCTGGGCCAGGGCGTGCATGAAACGCGCCCGTTCTTCCAAGTGCGTGGTGACGAAGCCGTCCTTCTTGAACACACCGCCGAGGGTGTCGTGCTCGTCGCGCGGGTAGCCCGCGGCGTGCAGCAGCTCGACGGCCCGGGCAAAGCCGCTGGAAGGCACCATCAGTGCGAACTGCTGGCCTTCCTTGGTGCGCTGCTTGTCGGCGTCGATGCCCTGGTTGCGCAGCAGCGCGACCATCTCGTTGGCCTGCCGTTCGCTGAGCTGACCGTACAGCTCCTGCTGCGAACAGCCCACCAACGCCCAGGCGCAGACGATGAGGGAAAGTCGGATTGCAACACTCGATCCGGGTTTTCCGCCGCGGCGCCGGCTGGCCAGGTTCATGGGCTGCATCTCACGCCTGCTGCCGGAAGAGCTGCTGCAGGCCGTCGGAAGCCCGGTTCGCGACGTTGGCGGTGAGCTGGCTGTGGAACATGAATTCATGGCACTTCACGGTCAGCATGACCATCTCGCCCGGCGTCAGATCGGTTCCGGACTGCATGGCGGCCTGGGCATGGCGTGACAGCTGGGCGGCCTCGGTGTTGATCTGTTCCAGGGGCCTGAAGACCGCCTCGAGCGCGGCGTTCGGTGCCGAGACCGGACGGGCCTGCAGGCGCTGGCCGGCGCCTGACAAGGCCTGGTTGAAAGCCGACAGGTCGGTCAGCGATGCCCCGTAACCCACCTGCAACGATGGGCCCGGGGAGGCCGCCCCGGTCATGGCCACGCCGGGGGCCACGGGGGGCGCGACAGCTGCGCTGAAGCTCGTCATGGCTGTGCTCCCGGCTTACTGCTTGCGGGCCATGGTTTCCAGGGCCGAGCCCACCGACGAGATGCCCGTGTGCGCGCTCTGCGAGAGAAAGCCCATCTGCAGCGACTGCGCCGACAGCTGCGTGATGGTGGCTGGCCGGTCGTCGCCACCGCTGATCTGTGCTGCCGTCTGCTCCATCTGCGTGGCCTTGGCGTCCAGGGTCTTGCCCCAGGCTTCGGCCATCAGTTCGAACCACTTGCTGCCGCTGCTGGACGAGCTGCTGCTGCTCGGGGCGGCTGCGACGAGGCTCAAGGGATTGATGCTGTTGCTCATGAAGTGCTCCTGTGGGGTGGGTGGGAAAACGGTGAGGGGCGGGGCATCAGAAGGTCAGGGCCGTGTTCAGGCCCTCGCGTTCCAATTCGACGCGGCCATCGGCGATGGCCAGGATGCGGTGGCCGGTGGGCAGCAGCGCACCGATGAAGTAGCGGGTGCCGTCCTGGGTGGCGACATAGGGTTCGTCACTGGCGACGATGGACGCCACGCGCTTGCCCGGATCGTCCAGGTTGGGTACCGGGCTGGGCATGCCCGGCGGGGGCGCGTTGCGGGTGTCGAGCTGGTTCAGGCCGTGCACGTCGCGGCGCACGACCTTTTCGACCGGAGGCAGGGCCGACGGGTCGGCCAGTGCCGTGCTCACGCGCACGCGCCCGGGCCCCAAGGTCTGCACTTCGGCGCTGATGCCGTGCACGCGGTAGACGTCATGCACGGCCTGGGCCAGGTTCTCGTTGATCCAGACCGCGAATCTCGGCCGGAGCCCCTGCGCAGCCAGCAGGCCTTCAGCCCGTGTGCGCTGGGCGTGGGTGTCCAGGTAGCCTTCGACGACCGGGTCGCCCTGGCCGGCCGGAACCGCGACCGTGACCGCTGTCATGCCGGCCGCGTGGAGCGTGGCCTGTGCACGCTGCGCCAGTGCGTCGGGCCGCGGCGCGGTGGGCGCGATGGCCATGGCCAGTGCCCACATCGACAAGGATGCGACGACGACGGTGCCGCCCGCGGTGGCCAGGCGGCGGCCCCAGCCCCGCAGACGGGCGGGTGCAGGCAGCGGGGCATCAGGGACGGCTGGGCGCACGGTTGCAGACCCTGGCGCGGTGGCCGCTGCACCGGCCAGTGCACCGGTTCGCGCCGCTTCCCGGGCACCTGCACCCACCGCAGCGGTTGCGATGGCCGCCAGGGTGATGCCGCCCAGCTGCCACGGCGCGGACCACGGCAGCAGCCGACTTTCCCCCACCGCCAACGCCGTACCCGCCACCATGAGCTCGCCCGCTTGGGACTGCACGAGAAGGCCGTCGGGGCGAAGCGTGATGGTGGCGCTGCCACCGGCGCATTCAGGTGAAGGGCGGAGCACGATGTCGGCGCTGAAACCGGCGCTGAAACCGGCGCAGACGCTGTAGCTCCGGTCGGGCAGCAGCCGCAGCACGGCACCCTGCTGGGGGCCCGTGAGCACATGCAGTTCGTGGCCTTCGGTGGCGGCGGGTGGGGCCAGATGGGTGGTCATGCGATGCCTTCTGTGGTGGAGGGCCATGCCTGGGTCAAGGGCTTGATGGCTGGTGCCGGGGCAGCCGGCGGCGAAAGCGGGGTCACGCCGGGCACGGCGTCTGGCGCCGGCGCTGCAGGCGCAAGGGGCGTCACCGCGGTCCGACGCGCCGGCACCAGCCGCGGCGCGATGAGGAACAGCCGTTCGGTGCGGCGCGAGCCTTCGCTGGTGGTCTTGAACAGGTTGCCAATGATCGGGATGTCTCCGAGGAACGGCACCTTGGTCACGCCGCTGTTGCTGGCTTCCCGCGTGAGGCCACCGATCAGCAGGCTCTCGCCTTCGAAGATGAGGGCCTGCGTGCTGATGGTGGCGCGGTCGACGATGGGGATCTGGTCGACCTGGGCCTGCGACAGGCTGCCGTCGTCGATGGCCACCAGCAGCTTGATGCGGACGTCGTTGCCGTCGCGGAAGACATGGGGCGTCACGCGCAGCGTGGTCCCGGCCGAGACCGAGAACAGGTCGACCTCGTCGCGGCCGGCCACGCGCACATAGAAAGTGCGGCTGGTGTCGAACACGGCCTCCACGTTCGACAGAGTCAGCACCTGCGGGCTGGAAACCACGCGGGCCGCGCCGTTCTCCTGCAGCGCGTTGATGCGCAGCGCGAGTTCGTTGCCGCCGCCCAGCACCGCGGAGAGAAAACCACCCCGGCCCGATGGCGTGATCTGTTGCGGGGGTGTGGTGCCCGTGAGCTGCAAGTCGCTGGCCGTGCCGTTGCCGAACAGCAAGGAGCCGCGCGAGCTGTTCAGGCGCCAGTTGATGCCGAGTTCGCGCATGCGATCGGTGTCGATGTCGATGATGCGGGCCTCGATTTCCAGCGCCTGGGGCTCGACGTCCAGCGCCTGGATCAACTGCTTGTACTGCGACAAGCGATCGGGTGCGTCGCGCACGATCACCGCGTTCAGCCGGGTATCGGCCTCCACGCGGGCGAGGGCGGGGTCGCCTGCCGGCATTGGCGTCGACAAGCCTGGCTCGGCGACGGCTGCACCCGCGCCGCGGGCGTTGTCGGCCGCATAGGCCGCCAGCAATGCCGCCACCGAGCCGTTGTTGCTGCCGGCCGCGGCCGGGGCGGCGGCGGTGGGCGCACTGGTCTGCCCGATCAGGCCCTGCCCGCGCAGCTTGGGCACGGTCGGTGCCTGGCGCTGCTCGTTCACGCTGACCTGGATCTGGCTGCTGCTCTGGCCCGTCATCAGTGCCCGCACGATGGACGCCACGCCGGGCACCACCACCTGGCGGCCACCGAAGCCCACCGACACGTCGTGGGCCCAGGCATAACGCAGGAAATGCACGTCAAAGCCCTGCGGGGGGCGTGCCACGCTGGCGGCCGCCTGACCCCTGGCCAGTTCCTCGATCTGTTCGATGAAGCGCCTTGAGCCCGTGGCCACCAGGGTCCCTTCCGCGGTGGTTCGCAGGCTGTGGCGGGCGTCGACCATGCGCAGTTCACGGGCCAGCCGCAGGATGCGGTCGGCCACACCGGCCCCCAGGGGCAGGGTACGTGTCGTCAGTTCGCCCGGGGTGACGACGTGCAGCACGGCGCCGTCGTAATAGCCCACCAGATTGAAGCTCCGCGAAATGCTGGCCCAGACGCGCGATGCATCGCCGCGGAAATTGCCATTGACGGCGCCGCGGGCCTTGTCGCTCACCACCACCGGCACGTCGATCAGACCGAACAGGTCTTCGAGGAACCGGGCCACGGGCAGCTCGCGCGCGGTCAGCTGCACGTCGCGCTCGGCAAACGGGATGGGCGCCGCCTCTGCGTCCGCCGCCAGGCCGAGTGTCAAGCAGGTCAGGCCTGCCATCAGCACCGACTGCAGGCGCTGCCCATGACGTTGCGCTGGAAAGGCCGGGATGGGACGTGGGCTTGGCATGGTGGTCGGCTGGCGGAGTACGGGTTCGGATGGCGTGGCGTTTTCGGGGCTCAGGCGGCTTCGAGTTGCGCCGTGTCTTCCAGCCCCACGCGCTGCAGCACCTGCAGCTGCAGCGTGGGCATCAGCTCGTGATAGCTGAGCACAGGGGTGTCGAAGCAGTCGATCTCGATCAGCTTGCGGACGTGGCGGCGCACGTCGACGGCGGTGATCAGGGCAACAGGCCGGCAGGCCTGCACCGCCTGGGTCAGGCGCTGCATCGCGGCCTGTGCGGCCTGCGGGTCGAGCGCCAGCGATTGCTGGCCGTTGCTGACCCGGATGGCCGCGCGCAGGTGTTCTTCGAATTCGGGCGTCAGCAGCACGGCGCGCAGCGTGCCACCTGGCGCCACCCGGTGGCTGGTCTGCCGCTTCAGCGCAATGCGCGCGAGCTCGGTCAGGGCGTACACGTCCTTCTCTCGTTGTGCCGCGTCTGCCAGGGCTTCGAGGATGTCGCGCTGGTTGCGGATCGGCACCTCTTCCTCCACCAGGCGGCGCAGGATCTCGGCCACCCGGGCCAGCGGCAGGGCGCGCAGCACTTCCTTCACGACGTCGGGGTAGTCGATGCCGGCGCGCGTGAGCATCGCGCCGGTTTCCTGGGTTCCCAGGAACAGCGTGGCGTGGCGCCGGAGCGCCTGCCAGCACGCCATGGCCAGGTCTTGCGGCAAGTTGTCCTGCGGCAGCTTCCCTTCTGCGATCGGCACCTCGAAGGCCAGCAGGCGCCAGCTGGCGTCGGCGCGGTCTTCGAGCAGGTCGTCGCCGGCCAGCGTGTGCACCGCCACGCGCGGCAGCAGCAAACCCATCTGCAGCTGCACGCGCTCGAGCATGGCCTGCAGCGCCTGCACCAGTTCGGCGGCCTGGCTGGCCGTCAGCGCCGCACGCGGCACCTCGAGCAAGAGCGGCACCGTGGGTTGCACGCCGGCCGGCTGGGTGGCCAGCACCGGTGCCGACGGTTCCGGTGCCCGCATCGTGTGCATGGCGGGGCGGGCCATGCGCACGCCGCGTTCGCGCAGTGCCGGTGTCATCCAGGCGCCCATGCCGGCGAGCAGGAGGGCCAGGACGATGAAGACGCCGACCGGGAACCCTGGCACCAATGCCAGGAGCAGGCAGACACCGCCCGACACCAGCAGCACCCGGGGCTTGGCGCCTACCTGCCGGCCGATGGCGTCGCCCAGGTGGCGGTCTCGGTCTTCATCGGTGGCGCGGGTGACGATGAGGCCGGCGGCCATCGCGCTCAGCAGTGCCGGGATCTGCGACACCAGGCCGTCGCCGATGGTCAGGATGGAATAGGTGTGCATCGCAGCACCCAGCGGCATGTCGCGCTGCAGCGTGCCGATCGCAACGCCGCCGAGCAGGTTGACGACGACGATGACGATGCTGGCAATCGCGTCGCCCTTGACGAACTTCATGGCGCCGTCCAGGCTGCCGTGAAGCTTGCTCTCGAGCTCGATCTCGCGTCGCTTGCGCCGGGCTTCGTCCTTGTCGATCAGCCCTGAACGCAGGTCGCTGTCGATGGACAGCTGCTTGCCGGGCATGGCGTCCAGCGTGAAGCGGGCCGCCACCTCTGCCACGCGTTCAGCGCCTTTGGCGATCACGATGAACTGCACGACGATGATGATCAGGAACACCACCAGGCCCACCACCAGGTTGCCCCCGGCGACCATTCGGCCAAACGTGTCGATGATGTGACCGGCGTCGCCTTCGAGCAGGATCATGCGGGTGGTGGCAATCGACAGCGCCAGCCGGAACAGTGTGGTCAGCAGCAGCACACTGGGGAAGACCGAGAACTCCAGCGGCGAGCGCACGTAGATCGCGATCAGCAGCAGCATCACGCCGGTGCAGATGTTGACGGCCACGAGCACGTCGGCCAGCCAGGTCGGCAGCGGCAGCACCATCATCGCCACGACGGCGATCACGCCCGCCACCAGTGCCAGGTCGCCATAACGCGACAGCGCACTGCTGGGGGTGTTCGACACCGAAGCGAAGTAGCGCGACAGGCTCATGGCGCAATTCCGGCACCGGCCCCGGCGGCGGCGTTTCGCAGCAGCGCGTATTCGCGCAGCACCTTGCCCACGTAGGCCTGGGTCTCGGCGTAGGGCGGGATGCGCCGCCCGTGGCGTTCGACCGCGCCTTCCCCGGCGTTGTAGGCCGCCAGCACCAGCTGTAGGTCGCCGGGGAAGCGCCGCTTCAGAAACTTCAGATAGCGTGCGCTAACTTCGAGATTCATGGGCACGTCATGAAGCGATTCAGCGCTGGTGGCCCCGAAACGTTTGCCGGTGGCCGGCATCACCTGCATCAGGCCGCGCGCCCCGGCGTGGGACACGGCAGCGGGGTTGTGCTGCGACTCTATGCGGGCGATGGCGTGCAGCAACAGCGGGTCGATCTGGTTGCCGGCGGCCACACGATCGATCTCCGGTGCAAGTTGCACGGCCCGGACCAACGGTGCCGGCAGGGTGCGTGAAACGGAGCTTCGCGCGTCTCGCTTTTGCGTCGTTGTCGGTTTCAGCGGGCGCGCAGTGGCTGGCACCGCTGGCTGCGGCGGCGACACAGGTGCGGCTGTGGCAGCCGGTGCGTAGAGCTGCAGCTGCCGCGCGTGGCTGGCCGCGGGCAGGGTTGCCGGCTGCGGATCACCCGTGAGTCCGCAGGCGGCGCGACCCAGCGGAAACTGGCCGCCACCCCGGGCTGCCGCGGCGGTGAGAGCCGCGCAACTGGCGGCGTCCAGCGTCGTTGCGGTGGTCGCGGCCTGCACGGCAGGCGCGGCGGCGACACCCAGCACGAGCGCTGCCGTCAGGCAACTCAGGGCATGTCCGGCACCGTGGGCGTTCAAGGCAAGCACGAAGTCTCCCGAGCACGATCTGGGGGTTGTGTGGTTCTGCCGCGGGAGTCGTCAGGCCTGAAGCCCGGGCGGAACCGTTGGCGAAGGGCTGAACAGTACCGGGTGGTCCGTGACTTTCGTGAGCTTGTTCACGTTCCAGCCGTTTCCAGTTGTTTCCGACGGGCGACGAGGCTCCTTCTTTATGGCGTTAGCCGCGCGACGCCTGTGCCACTGAAACCAGCAGTTACAGGGTCGAAGGCACCACCGCGATCCGCCCCTCACCATCGGTCATCGTTGACTGCACGAGGGGCAGGCATGGCCGACAAGAACGACGGTGGCGACAAGACCGAGCAGCCCACGGCGAAGAAGCTGCAGGACGCGCGCAAGAAGGGTCAGGTGGCGAAGAGTTCGGACCTGACGAGCACGGCGACGCTGCTGGCCTGGTTGGCCGTTCTGCTCATGGCCACCGTCACCATGGCGCGCGAATTGATGTATCTGATGCAAGCGTCCCTGGATGCCATTTCGCAACCTTTCGAACTGGGAGCGCCGAGCCTTGGAACTTTGGCCTGGCAGACGGGCCTGTTGTTGACCTGCATCGCGGTGCTGCCGGCTGTGGCCGTGGGTTTGTTGACTGAATTCCTGCAGGCCGGGCCGGTATTCAGCGGCGAAAAGCTCAAGCCTCAGTTCGAGAACCTGAATCCCGTGGAGGGCATCAAGCGCATGTTCACGGTCGACAACGCGATCGAAGTGCTGAAATCGCTCGCCAAGACAGCCGTATTGCTCGGCATTGGGTGGCTGGTGCTGCGCGCCGCCATGCCGGCGACGGCGTTGCTGTTCGACACCCCGGCCGGCGTGATGGCCCTCGGCGCCCTGCTCGAGCAGGTGACGCGGCAGACCGTGATCTGGACCCTGGTGACTTTCCTTCTCGTGGCCGCGCTGGACGTGGCTTACCAGCGGCATTCCTTCACCAAGAAATTGCGCATGAGCATGCGCGACATCAAGCAGGAATCTAAGGAAGCGGAAGGCGATCCACACGTGAAGCAGCAGCGTACGCAGGCGCACCAGGAATGGACCCAACGCAACGCACAGCAGGCCGCGCGGCAGGCCAACGTGCTGGTCGTGAACCCGACGCATGTGGCCATTGCCATCGATTACGACAGCGAGACCTGTCCGGTGCCCACCATCAGTGCCAAGGGCGAAGACCATGTGGCGCGTGCCATGCGGGAGGCGGCGGAAGAAGCTGGGGTGCCGATCGTCAGGAACGTGCCATTGGCGCGTGACTTGCTCGCGCGCGGCGATGTGGGTAAGTTGGTACCTGCTGACTTGTTCGACATCGTCGCGGAAGTGATTCTCTGGGCCCGTGACGTACGGCAGACGCTGCAATCACAGTCCGAAGTCGATCGCAAGCCATCGATGCAGCCGCCGGGCGAGGACCTCACCCACTACGGCGATCGGCCTGGAGCGTCGACGTGACCACCGCATCGCCAGGCTGGTGGACACAAGGCGTGGCGACTGTGCTGGCCTTGCTGTTGGTGCTGGCGCTGGCCTGGGTCTTGTTGCGCACCCTGCGCCGCCTCCAGCCGAACCTGGGCGGTCGCGCCGGTGCGGTGCCGCAGCTGCTCCACAGCACGGGGCTGGGCCCGCGTGAACGCCTGGTGCTGGTCCGGCACAGAGGCCGGGAGTACCTGCTTGGGGTTGGTACCGGCAGCGTGACGGTCATCGACCACTTTGAGGCGGAAGCGGGTGAGGAACGACCAGGCTGACGGCAGAAGATCGCCAATCACGCGGGGCCAGCACCTGAATGCCCAGCGTTCTGGCTCGGCGCGCCAGTTTCAGCAGGGCACGATCGTGGCTGAGCAGTGCACTGGCGTGCTGGGTCACTGCAAGGTCGATGAACACCTGGTCGTCCGGGTCTGTGCAGTGAAGGCGCTGTCCAGCCCCAGGCTGCGGTGTCGCCAGCAGGCTGGCGTGGGTGTCGTGCAGTGCCAGGGCGGTGGCGGGATCGAACTGCCAGCGTGACAGGCTGGGGTGGTGAAGCATGTGTTGAAGCTCGGTCCGCATCGGCGGGCAGCTCAGCAGCGTCACCTGCCCCAGACTCAGGGCGCGGGCCAGGGGCTCTACGCCAGGGTCCCGGAAAACGAGCCAGTCCAGGCAGACATTCGTGTCCAGGACCAGCCTGCAAGCCGCAGGTGACGGGTGAGAGTGCGGCATTCGAGATCCAGAAGGCGGGTTCCTTGCTACCCCATCGGGCTCCGCCTATACTAGAAGGCTTTTCGGCGGACTTTGCTGCGCGCGATGCTGCGCGGCACCTGGGCTGCATACCCGCGAAAACCTGGATTTTCCAGCGTGTTCACCTCGGGTGCAGCCACTGGCAAGTGGGGTCTGAGACCCGCGAGAACTGCCCGAAAGAGTCAAGAGAGAGCCTGAAACAAATGCCTGCAAAGGCGGAGACGCCAGCAGTCTGGATGGCCAGACGGGTCTCTCGAGCGTAGCTTCAAACGGGAACAAGTTACTTTTATGCCAACCATCAATCAGCTCGTGCGTCACGGCCGTCAGGTCGAGGCCACCAAGAGCAAGTCGCCTGCGATGCAGAACAGCCCGCAGCGCCGCGGTGTCTGCACCCGCGTCTACACCACCACGCCCAAGAAGCCGAACTCGGCCCTGCGGAAGGTCGCCAAGGTGCGCCTGACCAACGGTTTCGAGATCATCAGCTACATCGGGGGTGAGGGCCACAACCTGCAGGAGCACAGTGTGGTGCTGGTGCGCGGCGGCCGGGTCAAGGATCTGCCAGGCGTGCGCTACCACATCGTGCGCGGCTCGCTCGACCTGCAAGGGGTGAAGGACCGCAAGCAATCGCGCTCGAAGTACGGCGCCAAGCGCCCGAAAAAGGCGTAATCCCGGGCTTAACCGCCTAGTAAGTGAAAGGCCGGAATGGCCTTTCGAGGCAGCGGTCGTGCGGCCGCGCCAACTGAAACCGAAGAAGGAAGACCCTCATGCCACGTCGCCGCGAAGTACCCAAGCGCGAAATCCTGCCGGACCCGAAGTTCGGCTCCGTCGATCTGTCCAAGTTCATGAACGTCATCATGGAATCGGGCAAGAAGGCCATCGCCGAGCGCATCATCTACGGTGCCCTGGAGCAGGTCGAGACCAAGTCCGGAAAGGATCCGCTGGAGATCTTCATGCTTGCCATGAACAATATCAAGCCGATGGTCGAAGTGAAGTCCCGCCGCGTCGGCGGTGCGAACTACCAAGTTCCCGTGGAAGTTCGTCCCGTGCGTCGGCAGGCCCTGGCCATGCGCTGGTTGAAGGAAAGCGCGCGCAAGCGCGGCGAAAAGTCGATGGCCGCCCGCCTGGCCAATGAGCTGCTGGAGGCCAGCGAAGGCCGCGGTGGCGCCATGAAGAAGCGCGACGAAGTGCACCGCATGGCCGAGGCGAACAAGGCGTTCTCGCACTTCCGCTTCTGAAGCCCATCGCAAGGCGACTGCACCTTCCCTGTTAGGCCTCAAGCCGCTCTTTCGGGTTAACACCAACCCGAGGGCGGCAAATTGATTTCTGGAGATAGACCATGGCCCGCAAGACCCCCATCGAGCGCTACCGCAACATCGGCATCAGCGCCCACATCGACGCCGGCAAGACCACCACCACCGAGCGCATCCTGTTCTACACGGGTGTGAATCACAAGATCGGTGAAGTGCACGATGGCGCGGCCACCATGGACTGGATGGAGCAGGAGCAGGAGCGTGGCATCACGATCACGTCGGCTGCGACCACCTGCTTCTGGAAGGGCATGGACATGTCCTATCCCGAACACCGCTTCAACATCATCGACACCCCGGGTCACGTCGACTTCACCATCGAAGTCGAGCGTTCGATGCGCGTGCTCGACGGCGCCTGCATGGTCTATTGCGCCGTGGGCGGCGTGCAGCCGCAGTCGGAAACCGTGTGGCGCCAGGCCACCAAGTACAAGGTGCCCCGCCTGGCCTTCGTGAACAAGATGGACCGTACCGGCGCCAACTTCTACAAGGTCTACGACCAGATGAAGCTGCGCTTGAAGGCCAACCCTGTGCCCATCGTCGTGCCCATCGGTGCCGAAGAGAACTTCACGGGCGTGATCGACCTGATCAAGATGAAGGCGATCATCTGGGACGAAGCCTCGCAGGGCATGAAGTTCGACTTCCAGGACATCCCGGCCGACCTGCTCGAGAACGCGAAGAAGTGGCGCGAAAACATGATCGAGGCCGCTGCCGAGTCGAGCGAAGACCTGATGAACAAGTATCTGGAATCGGGCGAGCTGTCCGAGGAAGAGATCAAGCTCGGCATCCGTTCGCGCACGCTGGCCGCTGAAATCCAGCCCATGTTCTGTGGCACCGCCTTCAAGAACAAGGGCGTGCAGCGCATGCTCGACGGCGTCATCGACTTCCTGCCGTCGCCCATCGACGTGCCGCCGGTGCCGGGCACCGACGAAGACGACAAGCCGGTGACGCGCAAGGCCGACGACAGCGAGAAGTTCTCGGCACTGGCGTTCAAGCTGATGACCGACCCCTACGTGGGCCAGCTCACTTTCGTGCGTGTGTATTCGGGCGTGCTGAAGTCTGGCGACTCGGTCTACAACCCGATTCGGGGCAAGAAGGAACGCATCGGCCGGATCCTGCAGATGCACGCCAACCAGCGCGAAGAAATCAAGGAAATTCTGGCGGGCGACATCGCCGCCTGCGTGGGCCTGAAAGACGTGACCACGGGCGAAACCCTGTGCGACCCGGAAAGCATCATCACGCTGGAAAAGATGATCTTCCCCGAGCCGGTGATCTCGCAGGCCGTCGAGCCCAAGACCAAGGCCGACCAGGAAAAGATGGGCATCGCGCTGGGCCGTCTGGCCGCCGAAGACCCGTCGTTCCGCCTGCGCACCGACGAGGAATCGGGCCAGACCATCATTTCCGGCATGGGCGAGCTGCACCTGGAAATCATCGTCGACCGCATGAAGCGCGAATTCGGCGTGGAAGCCAACGTCGGCAAGCCGCAGGTGGCTTACCGCGAGACCATCCGCAAGGCCGTGGCCGACGTGGAAGGCAAGTTCGTGCGCCAGTCGGGCGGCAAGGGCCAGTACGGCCACGTCGTGTTGAAGGTCGAGCCGCAGGAGCCGGGCAAGGGCTTCGAGTTCGTCGACGCCATCAAGGGCGGTGTGGTGCCGCGTGAATTCATTCCCGCGGTGAAGAAGGGCATCGAAGACACGCTGCCCAGCGGCGTGCTGGCTGGCTACCCCGTGGTGGACGTGAAGGTCACGCTGACATTCGGTTCGTACCACGAGGTGGACTCGAACGAAAACGCCTTCAAGATGGCCGCCAGCATGGGCTTCAAGGACGGCTGCCGCAAGGCCAGCCCGGTGATTCTGGAGCCGATGATGGCCGTCGAAGTGGAGACGCCGGAAGACTACGCCGGCGGCGTGATGGGCGACCTGTCCAGCCGCCGTGGCATGGTCCAGGGCATGGACGACATGCCCGGTGGTGGCAAGGTCATCCGTGCCGAAGTGCCGCTGTCCGAGATGTTCGGCTACAGCACCACGCTGCGCTCGATGAGCCAGGGTCGCGCCACGTACACGATGGAGTTCAAGCACTACGCTGAAGCTCCGAAGAACGTGGCCGACGCGATCATCACCGCCCGCGGCAAGTAAGCAAAACACGACAGACGAAGCCGGTCTTCGCGGGGTTGCCGCCTGCTGCCAGTGGCAGGTGAATCAACGGCCCCGCGGAAACCTTAAACACATCACTGGCGACTGCTCTTTCTTTCGGAGAAATGAAAAATGGCAAAAGGTAAATTCGAACGCACCAAGCCCCACGTGAACGTGGGCACGATCGGTCACGTCGACCA
>JANOBX010000137.1:0-11923 GCA_031411875.1 Burkholderiales bacterium
CCAGCGGCCGCGCGCCGCGCGCGGCCGGCGCAGGCATCAGCCGCAGCGGCGCCACGCGCGCCTGCGCCACCGCCAGCTGCAGGCGCGGCGTGCTGCCGCCGGCCCAGTCGACGCGGGCCTTCAGCGCCGCCTGACCTTCCACCTGCGGCCGCAGGACCGTCCGCAGGTAGGGCGCGGCCGCCACCAGCTGCAGGTCTGCCAGGTCGACGTCCACCTGCGCCTGGCTCGGCGACACCTGGCCTTCGACCGCCAGCCGGGCGGCCGGCTGCGCGCCCGCCAGCACCTGGGCCGTCATCTTCACCGGCCAGGGCGCCTGCGCGGGCCACTGCAGGGCGTCGACGCCCAGGGCCAGGTCGCGCAGCTGCCATTCGGCGGCGGGTTCGACACTCGCGTCGGCCAGCCGGACGCTGCTGCCGGCCACGCTGACACGACGCAGGCTGACCTGCCAGGCCCGCGCGTCCGCGGGGCTGCCGGCTGGCGCGGCCGATGCGGTGGCGGAAGAAGCGCCAGAGGCCGCTGCCGCGACGACAGCACTGGCCGCCGCGGGTGCGGGTATTGCAGTGCTCGCAGCCGCTTCAACCAAACCGGCCGGTGCACCCGCTGCCGGCCCGGGCCAGGCCAGCCGGCCCTGGCGGTCGCGCGTCAGGCCGACCTCCAACCCATCGACGGCCACCTCGCCCAGCACCAGCTTGCGCTGGAACGGCTGCACGTCGTCGAGCACCACGTCGACCGACTTCAGGCCCACGCGCGTGCCCGGCGCGGCACCTGCCACCGTCAGATCGCGCAGGCCCAGCTGCCCGCTCAGCCCCAGCACCGGCGCCTGGCCCGGCGGCTGGACGAAGCGCAGCGTCAGCTGCCCGCTGAGCGCGCCGCCCTGGGGCGCCAGGCCCAGCTGGCGCGGCAGGTAGGCCCAGAACGGTTCCAGCGCCAGGCCTTCCCAGTGCAGGGCCAGATCAGAAGCATGGTCGGCACTGAAAGGCGTGCTGCGGCCGCCCAGGTCGACCGCGCTGCCGGCAATCTGGAAGGCCAGCCGCGGCTGCACCTGCACGGGGATGTGCTCGGGCAGGTTCGACAAGAAAGGAATGGCCACCTGCAAGGCCTGGATGCGGTGCGTGCGCTCGACCTGCAGGTCCCGCAGCGTCAGCTCACCCCACTGCAGCATCAGGTTGAACAGTGCGAAGCGCGCCGGCTCGGCCGGCGGCGTGCCGGGCGGCGGCGGTGCCTGCAGCTTCGCCATCACATCGTCGATGTCGAGATGGCCGTTGGCCAGCCGGGTGACGCGCAGGCGCGGCCGGTCGATCGCCAGGGCCTCGACCACGGGCGCCAGCTGCCACAGCGAACGCAGGCTCAGGTCGAGATGCAGCCGTTCGATGGCCAGCTGCGGCGCGGTGTCGGCCGCGCCGGGTGCCGCGGCGACCGCCAGGCCGTGCAGCGTGACGGCCAGCCGCGGCAGCGACACGTCCACCCGCGCCACCTGCACGCCGCGGCCGATGGCGGCGGTGCCCCGTGTCTCGATCTGCTGCTTCAGCAGCGGCGGCAGGCCCAGCACCGCACCGGCCACGGCGGCCGCCAGGACCAGCAACCCGGCCAGGGGCCAGCGCCAGCGGCGCGAAGGAATCATGGTCAGGTCTGCATCGGCCGAGGAAGCCAGGATGCTGCCCTGCCGCCCGGCCGCCGGCAAGAGGCCGGCCCCGCGGCTCGGCAAACGCCGCTGTCATCCACCATCGGAATGAAAACCGCACAACGTTCAAGTAAATTCCGCGGGCCATGCCCGCGGAATACACGCTCCTCTACACCGACATCGTCGACAGCACCGCCGTCAACACCCGGCTGGGCGACGCGGGCATGGCCACGCTCTGGGGCGAGCACGACCGCCGCTCGCGCGAACTGCTGCGCGAGTGGCGCGGCCTGGAGATCGACCGCAGCGACGGCTTCCTGGCGCTGTTCGACGCCCCGCCCGATGCCCTGGGCTTCATCGACGCCTACCACCGCATGCTGCAGACGCTGCCGGTGCCGCTGCGCGCCCGCGCCGGCGTGCACGTGGGCCCGCTGCTGCGGCGCGAGAACCTGCCCAGCGAGGTGCAGCTCGGCGCCAAGGCGGTGGAAGTGGTGGGCATCGCCAAGGCCTATGCCTCGCGCCTGATGGCGCTGGCCCAGGGCGGGCAGACGCTGGCCAGCCCCAGTGCCCAGGCGGCGCTGCAGGCCGTCGGCGCCTTGAATGGCCCCTGGCGCAGCGTCAGCCACGGCCACTGGCGGCTCAAGGGCGTGGACAACGTCATCGAGATCTTCGAAATCGGCGACGCGCGCAGCGCCTTCGTGCCGCCCGCCGACGGCGACAAGAGCCAGCGCGTGGTGCAGATCGGCGGCGCCTGGGTGGGCGTGCGCGAGGTGCCGCACAACCTGCCGGGCGAACGCGATTCCTTCGTCGGCCGGGGCGAGGAGCTCAAGGCTTTGGCGCAGCAGTTTGCCGAAGGTGGCCGGCTGCTCACGCTGACGGGCCCGGGCGGCATGGGCAAGACGCGGCTGGCCTTGCGCTACGCCTGGTCCTGGCTCGGAGACCATCCGGGCGGCCTGTGGTTCTGCGACCTGTCTGCGGCACGGGGCAACGACGGTCTGCTCTTTGCGGTCGGCCAGGGGCTGGAAGTGCCGCTGGGCAACGAACCCCTGGCCCAGATCGGCCGGGCCATCGCCGGCCGCGGGCGCTGCCTGGTCATCCTCGACAACTTCGAGCAGGTGCGGCGCCATGCCCGCGACACGCTCGGGCGCTGGCTGGATGCCGCGCCGCAGGCGCGATTCATCGTCACCTCACGCGAAGTGCTGGGGCTGCCGGGCGAGCGCACGCTGTCGCTGGTGCCGCTCGCGGCCGACGACGCGGCCACCCTGTTCCATGCACGCGCACGCGCTGCGCATGCGGCGCACGACCCCGACGCGGCCACCGAATCGACACGTGAACTGGTCGAGCTGCTCGACGGCATGCCCCTGGCCATCGAGCTGGCGGCCCCGCGCGTGCGCGTGATGTCCACGCCCGACCTGCTCGCCCGCATGAGCAACCGGTTCAGGCTGTTGGCGGCGTCGGGCGGTCGGCCCGATCGTCAGGCCACCCTGCGTGCCACGCTGGCCTGGTCCTGGGACCTGCTCAGTGCGGAGGAACGCGCCGTGCTGGCCCAGCTGTCGGTCTTCGAGGGCGGCTTCGCCTGGCAGGCCGTGCAGGCCGTGGTCGGCCTGGCGGAACACAGCGACGACGACGCGCCCTGGATCATCGACCTGCTGCAGTCCCTGGTCGACAAGAGCCTGGTCGCACCGCAACTGGGCGCGCGCTTCAGCCTGCTGCGCAGCGTGAAGGAATTTGCCAGCGCCGAGCTGGCGCGGCCGGACAGCTTCCCCGGCAGCGGCCCGGCGCTGCTCAGTGCCGCCCAACGGCGCCATGCCAGCCATTACGCCAGCCTGAACGAGCACGAAGCGATTGCCGGGCACTGCGTGGAGCTCGACAACCTGGTGCGCGCCTGCGAACAGTCGATCGCCGACAACGACACCGAACAAGCCCTTGCCTGCCTGCGCCTGGCATGGGCGGCGCTGCGCATGGCCGGGCCTTTTGCCCAGGCCCTGCACCTGGCAGACCGGGTGCGGGACATGCCAGGCATGGACGGCAATCTGGCGGTATGGGTCGACCACATCGCAGGGCGCATCTGGCTGGCCAGGGGCGACGGCGAGCAGGCGCGGAGGGTCGTCGAGCGCGCCTTGGCCCTGGCGCAGGACCAGGCCGATCCGGCGGCGCTGGCTGCGGTCAAGGGCCTCATGGGTGAAGTCGAGATCGGTGCCGGCAACTTCCCGGCCGCCGAGCGATGGTTGCTCGAGGCGCGAGACGCAGCCGAGCGGTCGGAAGACGCCGAATGGCAGCGCCAGGTCCTCAACGGCCTTGGCGCGCTCTACCAATATCGGGGCGAGAACACAAGGTCGCGGACCTGCTACTCCGAAGCCTTGACCATCGCCTTCACCAGCGGCGACGTGCGTTGGCAGGCTGCCTTGCTCGGCAACCTGGCCGGGGTGTACTTCACCGAGGGCAAGCTGGAACCCGCCCGCCAGGCCTACGAGCAGGCCTTGAGCCTGTCGCACCAGATCGGTGACCGCCGCCTGGAGGGCAACAGCCGGTGCAACCTGGGCTTGATCCACCACGAACAGGGCAACCACACGGCAGCCACCGGTGAACTCAACCAGGCGCTGGTACTGGCCCGCAAGCTGGGCTACGCACGCCTGGCGCATGTCGCGCTGTGCAACCTGGGACTGGTGGCCGAGTCGACGGGCCATCAGACCTCGGCCAGGGACTACTTCACCGCGGCGCGCGACGGCGCCAACAACAGCAAAGAAGTGCGCAGTGAGGCGCATTACTGTGCCTACCTCGCCCAGGCCCACAGCAGGCTCGATGCGCCGGCAGAAGCCCGCGCCAACATCGACAGGGCGCGGCTTCTACTGGGCGACCGCCCCGACCCGATGGGTCGGGCCCTGCTGGAATGCAGCGAAGCCGAACTGCTACATCGCTGCGGCGAGCCTGCGGAAAGCATCGCTGCTTTGGCTCGGGCGCGCGCGATCCAGGCCGAGCAACAGTGGAAGGACGACAGCGAACTGGGCAGGCGGGTGCGGCTGTCGGAACGGTTCATCAGGCAGACCGCGGCCTGAGCCCGGCTGCCATGCACCTGTCAGTTGTGCTCGATGATGATGGGGTCAAAGGGGTTGCAGTCGGAGAACGTGTCCTTCTCCGATGCACGCCATTCGACGTAGACCCCGTAGAAATACCCGATGTCGATGCTGCGCGCCACCCGCGTAGCGTCCACCTGGGTGGGCCTGGGCACCGAAATCTGGAAAGCCCGCTGGTTCGGATCGGCATAGAGGCTGATGCCGTTGCCCACCGTCGCCGGCAGCGACTGCTTCCTGAACCGGAACTCGATCTTGGAGCCTGCAGCCGGCACCAGATTCCAGGTGATGCGTGTCGCGTCTGACTTCAAGATCACGACATCGGCGTTCTTGCTGGCGTTGGCCGGGTCCCTCAGGCTGATGCCGCAATCGAAGGCGGTGCCAGGGGCCGGCGGCACCGTCGCGGCCACGGCCACGTCGATGACACAGTTGCCCGCGCCGCAGGTCTTGACATCCACCACCTTCTGGTTCTGGTCCAGCACACCGTTGCGATCGCGGTCCTGGCGGAGCAGCGCCTGCTGAAGGACGTTCAGGGAGCCCATGGCATGCATGCCGGGTTCAGCGTGCCGATGCCGGCTTCCACACCCCGCCAGCAGCACGGCCGCCAAGGCCAGCATGCCGGCTTTCAGAAATCGAGCGCGTTGCTTCGTCATGAGCCCTCCTCAGGCGTTGGATGATTGGCGCGCATTGTGCGTGCCGCGCGCCTCTTGGCCCAGCACCCGTTTCACGGCTGTCGACAAGATGGGGGATGCCCTCAGTCGGGCAGGCGCATGCTCGCGCCTTCGATGATGATGCGGTCGCCCGCCGCCGGGCTGGCCGCGATGGTCGGCACATTGCCCGGGGCAATCGCATTCGCCAACCCCGGGCTGCCACCGCGCGGCGTGGTGCGCACCAGCTGCGAAGGCGGCAAGGCCGCGCCGGTCTTCAGATGCGCCCACATCGCGTCGAGCGCGCGGTTGAAGTACAGGTGCAGCGGCACATAGCGGTTGTCATAGCCCGGGAACGGCAGGAAGGAATCGAAGTGCTGGGCGTTGGTGACCTCCACATAGCGCACCCGGCTGGCCGCACCTTCGACCTGGCTGTTGCGCAGCACGTAGGGGCGCGAGCTGAAGTTCACCGGGATCAGCGTGTCGCTGCGGCCGTGCACGATGAGGGTGGGCTTGCCGCGCAGGTTGGCCGTGCGGTAGACCTCGGACACGCCCTGTTTCACGCGCAGGGCGTTGGCGCCCGTGCCGGTCCACAGGTTGCGCAGGCACAGCGCGCCGTCGACGCTGAAGTCCAGCGCGTTGGTGCTGGCCGAGACCGCGGCACCCTGGTTGCGCGGGCCGCCCACGGCGTTGTTGTTGATGAGCTGCAGGGCGCCGCTGGGGGGCACGCCGTTGCCGGTGCCGAAGATACCGGCAATGGCCGCAGGCGCAGCAGGAATGGGCGTGCCGCTGGCGTCCACCGCGCCGAAGCTGAAGCCGCAGAGGTTGTCCCTCACGCTGAAGCGGCCGTGGGCGTTGGCATAGGTCACGGCAATGGCCGGGCTGGCGAACTGGTAGTGGCTGGCGTGCAGCACATCGGCCTCGGGTTCCCAGCCGTAGGCGCGCAGCTTGGCCAGGGCATCGTCGGCCTGGGCTTGTGTCGTGGTGCCCGTCACCAGGCCCTGGGCAGCCAGGGCCGCGCAGCGGTTGCCGGCCACGAAGGCGGTGCCGGCGGTGAAGGCAAACGGCCCGCCGGCCGCAGCCGTGGCCAGCGCGGCGCAGGGCTGCAGCAGGTTGGCATAGCTGAAGTAGTCGTAGAGCGGCTTGCTGCCGCCGGTGTAGGCCGCCCGGGTGCCGCGCTGGATGCTCAGGCCCGTGGCGGGGGCCAGCTGCACGTTGGGCTCGCTCACGGCCACGCCGTCGATGAGACCGGTGGTGTCCTGTTCGGCCGCGGCGATGGCCGCGCCGGCGCCGTTGCTGACGCTGGACGCAATGACCACGGTGTTGGCCGGCGTGATCACCTGCGTGCGGCGGCCGTCGGGCAGGGCCGCGCCGTAGGTCTCGTTCAGGCGCCAGAAGGCATATTCGATGGCGGTCAACGTGTGCTGGCCCCAGGCCGCTTCGGGGTTGCTGCCGGAATGCGCGTGGCGCACCGCGAAGCGGTTCGGCGTGGCCGCGTTGAACGCGGTCAGCTCGGCCGGCGTGAGCTGCGCCGTGAAGTTGCTGTTGCTGCCGGCGGATGCCGCCGGGCTGCGCCGGCCGTCGACGAGGTTGACGGTGTCGTTCTGCAGGTCGTGCACGCCGTTGCCGGTGCCCTTGTCGGTGTAGACCACGGCGCAGCCGCGCTTCAGGCCCCATTCGCCGGAAGAACCGATGGCGCCGTAGACCCCGCGTGAACCCGATGACGTGCCGGTGATGAGGCAGGGCGCGGCGGCGCTGAAGCTGGCCGGCACCTGCAGCATCATCGTGTTGCCGGCGCTGTCCACGGCAATGTGCTCGACGCCTGCGATCTTGCCGTCGCCGCTGCCCACCACGCCATCGGCGCTGATGTTGGGCCCGTAGAGCGTGCCGAAGCCGCCGCCGGCCGTGGTGTCGACGATGGCGCGGTAGTTGGTGTGGATGGCAAGCCGGCGCATCTCGGCCGCGGTGGGCGTGGCGGACAAGGCGGGCGCGGTGGCAGACGCCAGCCCGGCACGGCCCAGGCCGGCGGTGAGCAGGTCGTCGCTGTTGCCGTCGTAGGGGGTGCTGCCCACCGCGCGGACGCCAGCGGGCAGCACGTTCACGGCGTAGTCGCCGGCGCCGAAGTTGATGTCGGTGTTGCCACCGCCGCAGGCGGCCAGCAGGCAGGTGGCGAGCACGGTGAGTGCGGGGGTGTGGGGCTTGCGCATGTTGTTGTCCTCGGGGGGGCTTGTCGGGTTCGGGGCAGTCTGCGCCCTGGCGGAGCAAGTGTTGTGACAGCCTGCCACGGGCGACATCCGGTGTAACCCCCCTGCGGCGCGCGCAACCCACAAACTGCGCCCATGCCCCCTGACGGCCTGAGCACCGCCGAACTGTTCGTGGCAGCGATGAGCACCATGCTCACCATCCCGCAGGTGGCCCCGCGTCTGGCAAGGCTGCAAGCCCTGATGGAGCAAAGGCGCTGACGCGGGCACACTCCGCCCCCGCATGTTCGAAGATCTCAAGAATGCCGCTCAACGGCAAAGCAACGCCCACGCCACGCGCCGGCTCGTCCTGGATTGCAAGCGCCTGCTGTCTGAGGACGGCGAGATGGGCGGCATGGCGCTGGCCGCCGGCGTCATCGAGCGCCTGGCCGACCTGGCCACGCAGCCGCCCGAGGCCCTGGACGGCCTGTTCGACTTCCTGGCCGCCGGGCTGAGCCCCGACCCCGCCACCGTGCTGCGTTGCGCCCAGGCCTATGCCGCCACACCCGGCCCGGCCACGCTGGCGGCGCTGACGGCGGCGGCCGAGCCGCCACGCCAGGAACTCTTTCGCCGCCTGAACCGCATTCCCGGCGGCACCGCCGCCGTGCTGGGCCTGCGCCGGGCGCTGATGAAGCGGCTGCGCAGCCGGCCCGAGCTCGAAGTCATCGAGGCCGACCTGCTGCACCTGCTGGGCTCGTGGTTCAACCCGGGCTTCCTGCAGATCAAGCGGGTGGACTGGAACTCGCCGGCACAGCTGCTGGAGAAGGTCATTCAACACGAGGCCGTGCACGCCATCGACGGCTGGGACGACCTGCGCCGCCGCCTGCAGCCCGACCGCCGCTGCTTCGCCTTCTTCCACCCGCAGCTGCCCGCCGAGCCCCTGATCTTCGTCGAGGTGGCGCTGCTGCCCGAGGTACCCGCGGCCATCGCGCCACTCATCGACAAGGCCAGCACACCGCTGCCGCCAGAGCGTTTCCGCACCGCCGCGTTCTACAGCATCAGCAACTGCGAACCGGGGCTGAAGGGCGTGTCGCTGGGCAACTTCCTCATCAAGACCGTGGCCCAGCAACTGCAGCGTGACGTGCCGCGCCTGCGCACCTTCGCCACGCTCTCGCCGATTCCCGGCTTCGCCGGCTGGCTGCTCAGGCGCCCGGACCTGGCCGCCCTGCCCGGCCTGAAGAAAGGCAGCGCCGCCGAGCTGCAGGCCGCCCACGAGCGCCTGCTCAAGCTGTGCTCGAACGACCTCGAAGCCCTGCGCAGCCCGGCCATCCACCGGGCCATGGGCCCCGACGACGAAGCCGCATTGCAGCGCCTGTGCAGCGCCTACCTGCTGTGCCTTTCGGCCGGCGAGCATGGCGACCCGGTGGCACGTTTCCACCTCGACAATGGCGCCCGCCTGGAACGCCTGAACCTGCGCGGCAACATGTCGGCAGGCGGCCTGCGCCAGTCCTTCGGCATGATGGTGAATTACCTGTACGACCTGGACAAGGTGGAAGCCCACCATGCCCTGTTCCGCCAGGGTGAGGTGGTGCGCTCACGCGCCATCGGCCACCCCGTCTGAGCCCGTTCCCCCAACCCTTACAACACGTTCCGAGACAAAACGAAATGACCCAGATCCAACGTCGCCAGATCCTCGTCACCGGTGTCGCCGCCGCCCTGGGCGCGCCCCTGGCCCGCGCCCAGCAGGGCTGGCCGAGCAAGCCCGTCAACGTGGTGGTGCCCTTCCCGCCCGGGGGCGGCACCGATGCCTTCGCCCGCCCGCTCTTCGCGCTGATGAGCAAGAACACCGGCCGCCAGTTCGTCATCGACAACAAGGGCGGTGCCGGCGGCACCCTGGGCGCCACGCTGGCGTCGAAAGCCGCGCCCGACGGCTACAACTTCTTCATGGGCGCGGTGCACCACGCCATCGCGCCCAGCATGTACCCGAAGCTGGACTACAACCTCGAGTCCGACTTCGTGCCCGTGGGCCTGGTGTCCAGCGTGCCCCAGGTCATCGTCGTCAACCCGAGCAAGGTGAAGGCGCGCACGCTGAAGGACCTGCTGGCCTTCATCCGCAGCAACCCGGGCAAGCTGAACTACGGCAGCGCCGGCAACGGCACCAGCCACCACCTGGCCGGCGAGCTGTTCAAGCTGCAGACCAAGACCTTCATCACACACATTCCCTACCGCGGTGCGGGCCCGGCCCTGCAGGACCTGATCGCCGGGCAGGTGGACATGATGTTCGACGGCCTGGGCAGCAGCGCCGGCCACATCAAGGGTGGGCGCCTGCACGGGGTGGCCGTGGCCGCCGACAAGCGCGCCCCGGGCTTCGCCGACCTGCCCACCGCCGTCGAAGGGGGCCTGCCCACCTACAAGGTCGCCACCTGGTATGGCGTGTGGGCGCCCAAGGGCACGCCGCGCGAGCTGATCGGGCAGATGGAAGCCGAGATGAAGAAGGCCATCAACGGCCCCGAACTGCGCAGCACCTGGACCGGCCTGGGCACCGAGACCCCCGACCTCTGGGGCGATGCCTTCGGCCGCTTCGTGGGCGACGAGCTCAAGCGCTGGGCCGACGTGGTGAAGTCGTCCGGCGCCAAGCTGGACTGAGCGAACCCCAGCCCTGCTTTTCCATGAACCACAACCTCTTCGCTGCGCTGCGCGCGGCCTTCCCGGGCGACCTGGACGCGGTCGCCATCGAGACCGCCGACACCCCGACGCCACTGCTCTACACCTGGCGCGACATCGAACGCGGCACGGCGATGCTGGCCAACCTGATCGACTCGCTGCAGCTGCCGCCCGATTCGCGCATTGCCGTGCAGACGGAAAAGAGCGTCGAGGCCCTGATGCTGTACCTGGCGGTGCTGCGCGCCGGCCATGTCTACCTGCCCTTGAACACGGCCTATCAGGCGGCCGAGGTTGCCTATTTCATCGGCAACGCCGAACCGGCGGTGGTGGTGTGCTCGGGCAAGAACTTCGGCTGGGTGAGCAAGACCGCGTTCCTCGCCGGCACGGCGCATGTGTTCACGCTCAACGATGACCGCAGCGGCACCCTGCTCGACCGCGCGGCCTTCCACAGCGACCGCCACACCCTGGCGCTGCGAAGTGGCGACGACCTGGCGGCCATCCTGTACACCAGCGGCACCACCGGGCGCAGCAAGGGCGCGATGCTGAGCCACACCAACCTGCTGAGCAACGCCCGGGTGCTGAAGGACCACTGGGGCTGGACCGAGGCCGCGGCGGCCGGCCGCCAGGACGTGCTCATCCACGCCCTGCCCATCTTTCATGTGCACGGCCTGTTCGTGGCCAGCCATTGCGCGTTGCTGTCCGGGGCGCGCATGCTCTGGTTCAGCCGCTTCGACGCCCGCGCCACCGTCGCCCGGCTGCCCGAGGCCACGGTGTTCATGGGCGTGCCCACGCTCTACACGCGGCTGCTGGCCGAACCCGGCTTCACGCGCGAGGCCTGCAACCGCATGCGCCTGTTCGTGAGCGGCTCGGCCCCGCTGCTGATCGAGACCTTCAACGACTTCCGCGAGCGCAGCGGCCACACCATCCTGGAACGCTACGGCATGAGCGAAACGGTGATGCTCACCAGCAACCCGTATCGCCCCGAGACGGCCCGCCGCGGCGGCACCGTGGGCCTGCCGCTGCCGGGGGTGCAGCTGCGCGTGCGCGACGACAAGGGCGGCCCGCTGGCCGACAGCGAGGTGGGCGGCATCGAGGTCAAGGGGCCGAACATCTTCAAGGGCTACTGGAAGATGCCCGAGAAGACCGCCGACGAGTTCACCACCGACCTCTGGTTCAAGACCGGCGACGTGGGGCGCATCGACGCCGGCGGCTACGTCACCATCGTCGGCCGCAGCAAGGACCTGATCATCACCGGGGGCTACAACGTCTACCCGGCCGAGATCGAAGGCTTCGTCAACGAACTGCCCGGCGTGGCCGAGTCGGCCGTGGTGGGCGTGCCCCACCCCGACTTCGGCGAAGCCGTGGTGGCGGTGGTGGTGGCCCGCCCCGGCTCCGCGCCCGACGCCGCCGCCATCGTCACGCAGCTGAAGTCGCAGATCGCGGCCTTCAAGGTGCCCAAGCGCGTGTTCGTGGTGGCGGAGCTGCCACGCAATGCGATGGGCAAGGTGCAGAAGAACCTGCTCAGGGATGAGCACAGGGCTTTGTTCGCGGCGTAAGGGCTGGCTTCCTGCCAGCTTGGTCCCTCAGCAAAGGCGGGCTGGCGCTGGCTGTGGCGCTTAGCTTCGGCGGCCTTCGCTGGCGCTCCGGCTCCCCTGCGGTGCTCGGTCCCGCGGCCCCATCGCGGAACTCACTACGCTCGCTGCGCTCGCTCCGTTCAATCACCCGCGATGAGTCAGATGTGGA
>JANOBX010000138.1:0-2321 GCA_031411875.1 Burkholderiales bacterium
GCACCGCCATCTTCACGCGCAGCATGCGCGTGCTGGCCGCGTCGGCTTGGGCGTGGCGTGCCGCTGAATCTGCAGCGCGTTCGGCGGCTTGCAGCAGCACCGTCGACGGCTCGGCGATGAAGGCTTTCAGCGCCTCGGCCAGCAGCCCGAGCCGCTGCTCCAGGCCCAACGGCAACACGTCGCTCAGGTGCGCGTAGGTCTCGACGTGCAGCTCACGCAGCAGTGACTTGGCGCGCTCGTTCACGGCGTGGCGCATGGCCGGGGTCAAGGGGTTCAATGCGCTCGCGCTCAACAGCCTCGCCACATCGTTGGCCCAGGCCCGGCCATCGGTGATGCCGATCCGCTTGTCGCCCATGAAGCGCTCCAGGCGAATCGCCGCCGCCGCGAGTTCATGGACGCCTTCACCTTGCGGCGACAACACTACGCCGCACACCAGGCCCAGCGGCACCGCGTCCTGCGTGTTGCCGGCCAGAACGCACTGCATCACCAGCGTGCCCACGGCCCCGGCGGAGTCGCCAAGCCAGGCCGCGATCTGCGGTTTGGCGGTGTCAGGCAGGTCGTCAAACAGTGCGGCCGATTCGGCACCCAAGGACCAGTTCAGCAGCATCGCGGCGTCTGGCTTCGAGGCATCCAGCCTCAGGCATCGGCCCAGAACATGACGCCACGCCGTGTCCATGTCCAGGAAGCCGTTGGGCACTGGCGGGTAGGCACCCATGCCGGCGCGCTCCACCAGCAGCTGGGCCATCCACCGAAAGCGGCTGAGCCGTGCGTCGATCTCCCTCGCCTTGAAGAGCTGCTGCACCATGCCCCAGGCGTCGGGCTGAAACACCTGTGCACGCGCGAGCCGGGCCAATACATCGCCACCCAGCTCGCGTGCCGCAAGCGGCGTCAGCAGGATGAGCCCTGGTGCCGCCTGGCCATCAGCCGCATCGTCCAGCGTGGACAGCGCTTCCCGAGCCATCAGGGGGCTCTCACACCAGCGCAGCTGGAAAGGCCTGCCCGACAGCGTGATCGCATCGGGCCACAGTGCCTTGGTCTTGGCTTGGATGGCGATGACCTTGGCGTCGCTCGCACGGTCCAGAACCGCGAGGGCCTGAGCCTCGATCTGCGGCAGCGACAAGGGCACGGCCGCTGCGGTCACTTGGTGGTCCCCGGCTTCTCCAGACGCCATGAGATGGAAAGGCGCCATGCGGCATCACTGTCCAGCTTCTTGTGCAACTCTTCCAGTAGAGCAACTGCTCGCGCTGTTTCGAGGTGCTCTTTAGAGTCGGTTTCCACCACCCGCCCGGGTGGAGGGGGCGGTGGTGGTGGCGGAGGAGGCGGTGGGGGCGGAGGGGGCGGAGGCGGCGGTGGGGGCGGCGCCACAGTCAACAGCCGCACGGCCTTGCTGCGCTGGTCGTCCAGTGCCGCCTTCAACCCAATGGCGTGCTCATCGGCCGCCAGGGTCTCACTCACCTTCGCCACGATGGACCTTGCCGCCGTCTGTCGCGCGTCCGTCAACGCCTTCATCGCCTCGAAGATTTCCCAGGCTCCGGTGCGGACAGCCTCATCCAGCTCGCGCGCCTTGGCCAGCGTCTGGCGCATCGCCACCTCGGACGTCTCGACCGTCGCACGGGCGAGCGTTGTCACCACCGCCGCGCCTTCCGCGCTCAGTAACCCGGCCAGCAAAGCCAGCGCCGAGCGCGCCGTCTGCAGGCGGTGGTTGTCACCGCCCGAGGGAAACAGCGCCGACTTCTCGTCCAGCGTCCTGACCAGGCTGCCCATCGTCTCCCGCGTCTCGCGTGCCTTGGCCTGAACGTCTTCCACCAGCTTGGCCACATTGCTCGCGTTGCGCGACGTCGGGATCGTCAGGCCGAACAACGCCGCGGCGCGCTTGCAGGCCGTCTCCCAGTCGCCCGCTTCAGGCAAGGTCTGCTCGCGCAGCTCCAGGTCGTCGGCCATCTGGTCGATGCTGGCCGGGTAGGGCGCGTTGCCCTTCACAAAGCTGCGGTTGGTCTGCCCGGCGAACGTCAGGATGATCAGGTTCTGCGCCTCCACGGGCAGCCCCATCGCCAGCGGCTCGTTCATCCAGCGGCGCAGGTTGCCCACCGTGAACGGCTCGCTCTTCTTCGCCTGTTCGCGCAGGAAGTGCGAGCGCCAGTGGTCGCCCAGCACAAAGTGCGTCTCGCCAGTCTTGCCCAGCTGCACCGGGTCGGCGATCGAGCGGATCAGTTGCCGCACCACACGGTCGCCCACCGGCGCCCGCCCATCAGCAGTCCCGATGGCCCGCTCCAGCTCAGGCCACACCTTCTTCACCGCCGCCGGTTTCACCTCGGCATCGA
>JANOBX010000139.1:0-7436 GCA_031411875.1 Burkholderiales bacterium
AGCGGACCTGCAAGACCGGCTACGCGCCAGCCAGCAACTCGGCGTTGCCACCTGCGGCAGCGGTGTTGATGGTCACGGTCTGTTCGGCGCAGAAGCGGTACAGGTAATGCGGGCCACCGGCCTTCGGGCCGGTGCCGCTCAGGCCTTCGCCGCCGAAAGGCTGTACACCCACCACCGCGCCGATCATGTTGCGGTTGACGTAGACGTTACCGATGCGCGCGAGCCTGGCGATGCGTTCGGCGCGGCTGTCGATGCGTGTCTGCACGCCCAGCGTCAGGCCGTAGCCCAGGGCGTTGATCTGGTGCACCACCTCGTCGACCGGGCCGCCCCAGCGCACCACGTGCAGCACGGGGCCGAAGATCTCTTCCTTCAGGTCGGCGATGCGGGCGATCTCGAAGGCCACGGGTGCCACCAAGTTCGGCACGCGCGATGACAAGGCGGTCTCGCCAAGCAGGCGGGCGCTGCCGCGCAGGCGCTGGATGTGGCCCTGGATGCCGGCGAAGGCCTCGGCGTCGATGACCGGGCCCACGTCGGTGGACAGCAGTGCCGGGTCGCCCACGGACAGCTCGGCCAGTGCGCCGCGCAGCATCTCGATCACGCCATCGGCAATGCCTTCGTGCACGCACAGCAGCCGCAGCGCGCTGCAGCGCTGGCCGGCGCTGCGGAAGGCGCTCTGCACCACTGCGTCCACCACCTGCTCGGGCAGGGCCGTGCTGTCGACCAGCATCGCGTTCAGGCCGCCGGTCTCGGCGATCAGGGGCACGATCGGGCCGTCCTTCAGCGCCAGCGTGCGGTTGATGATGCGTGCCACCGCGGCGCTGCCGGTGAAGCACACGCCGGCCGTGCGGGCGTCGGACACCAGCGCTGCGCCCACGGTCTCGCCCAGGCCGTGGATGCAGGCCACGGCGTCCTGCGGCACGCCCACTTCATGCAGCAGCGCGACGAAGCGGCGCGCCACCACCGGCGTCTGCTCGGCCGGTTTGGCCGCGACCGTGTTGCCGGCCACCAGGGCCGCCACCGCCTGCCCGGCGAAGATGGCCAGCGGGAAGTTCCAGGGGCTGATGCAGACGAACACGCCGCGGCCGTGCAGGCGCAGCAGGTTGCTTTCGCCGGTGGGGCCGGGCAGGGGCTGGTCCATCAGCCGGGCTTCGGCGGTGTCGGCGTAGTAGCGGCAGAAGTCCACCGCCTCGCGCACTTCGGCGATGCAGTCGCCCATCGTCTTGTGGGCTTCGGCCACGAGCAGGGCGCAGAACTCCGGCAGGCGGGCGTCGAGCGCGTCGGCGGCGCGGCGCAGCAGGGTGGCGCGCTCGGCCAGCGGGCGCGTGGACCAGGCGGAGAAGCCTGCGTGCAGGCGGGCCATCGCGGCACCGGCTTCGGCAGCGCCGGCCATCGGCACGGCTTCCACCTTCACGGCCGCCAGCGCGGCGTCCAGTGGCGCGCGCATGGCCAGCACCGTCAGGTCGGCACCGGTGGAATTCAGCCGCTGCGTGCCGTACAGCTGCGGCGGCAACGGCAGGGCGATGTCGGTGCTGGGCTGCAGCGGCGAGGCCAGCAGCTGTTCGGCGCTGACGTGTTCGTCGGCCAGCTGGTGCACGAAGGACGAGTTGGCGCCGTTTTCCAGCAGCCGGCGCACCAGGTAGGCGAGCAGGTCGCGGTGTTCGCCCACCGGCGCGTAGACGCGGCAGGGGATGCGGCCGTCCTTCAGCACCTCGCGGTACACGCCTTCGCCCATGCCGTGCAGCCGCTGCATCTCGAACGGTGCCTTGGCCTGTTCCGCCAGCTGCACGATGGCGGCCACGGTGCCGGCGTTGTGGGTGGCGAACTGCGGGTAGATCACGGCCTGGTGCTCGATCAGCCGCGCCGCACAGGCCAGGTAGCCGATGTCGGTGTGGTGCTTGTGCGTGAACACGGGGTAGGCCGGCAGGCCGGCTTCCTGGGCGCGCTTGATCTCGCCGTCCCAGTAGGCGCCCTTCACCAGGCGCACCATGAACTTCAGGCCATGGCGGCGGGCGATCGCGGCAACTTCATCCACCACGGCCAGCGCCCGCGTCTGATAGCTCTGCACCGCCAGGCCGAAGCCCTGCCAATGTGGGTGGCGAGCGGCGATGTCGGCGGCCAGGGCCTCGAACACGTCCAGCGACAGTTCCAGCCGGTCGGTTTCCTCGGCGTCGATGGTCAGGTTGATATTGGCGGCCGCAGCCAGGTCCACCAGGCCCTGCACACGGGGCAGCAGGCTGGCGAAGACTCGTTCACGCTGCGCGTCCTCGTAGCGGCTGAACAGCGCGCTGAGCTTGATCGAGATGCCATCGGCCGCCATGGGCGAGGCCGCCTTCCCGCCTGCGGCGATGGCGCCGATGGCGTGCCGGTAGCTCGCCAGGTAGCGTTCGGCATCGCGTTCGGTGCGCGCACCTTCGCCCAGCATGTCGTAGCTGAAGCGCAGCTGGCCCAGCGCCTTCTTCTGGCTGGCGGCTTCGCCCATCGCCTCCTCGATACTGCGGCCCAGCACGAACTGGCGGCCCAGCAGCTGGATGGCGCGCACGGTGGCGGCCACCACGGTGCGCGAGCCCAGGCGCTGCAGCACACCGGGCGGGTGGCTGCTGTCGGGCAGGAACTTCTTGCTCAAGGCGATGGCGCTGGCCGACAGGTTGGCCAGCATCTTGTGCGGGCTGCCTTCCGAAGCCTCGTCGAAGTCGGCCCGGCCCAGCTGGTCGGCGGTCAGCGCGATGGCGGTCTCGGCATCGGGCACCCGCAACAGCGCCTCGGCCAGCCGCATCAGCGCCAGGCCCTCGGCGCTGCTGATGGGGTATTCGCGCAGCAGCGATTCCATGGCCCAGAACGGCGCCGGCTGTTCGCGCACGGCGCGCACCCACGGCCGGGCTGCGGCGATCACGGCTGGCCAGTCCAGCCGGCCCTGCAGCGCGGCGAGTGCATCGCCCACGGCCTCGGCTTCGCGGCGATACGGAAACGGCAGACGGGCGCGTGCGGCGGGAGCGATGAAATCGGGCATGGCTTGGCTTTCGAAAGGGGTTCGGGGGCCGTTATCGGCAGGATCGGCCAGATCGGCAGCTTAGAGGCCCTGGTGCCGCAGGGGATTCGGAAATCCGGGCGGGTCACGGAGAATCCTTCCGCATGGACAGCGAAGACACCGGACCCCGCGGCCCGCACAAGGTCGACAAGATCGACCTGCGCATCCTGCGCGTGTTGCAGGCCGACGGCCGCATCAGCAACCTGAAGCTGGCAGAAGAAGTGCACCTGTCGCCCACCGCGGTGCTGGAACGGGTGAAGCGGCTCACGCGCGAGGGCTACATCCTCGGCTATGAAGCCCGGCTGAACCCGGCCAAGCTGGGCGCGGGGCTGCTGGTGTTCGTCGAGATCCTGCTCGACCGCACCGTGCACGACGTGATGGACACCTTCAAGGCCGCGGTGCAGGTGCGCCCGGAGATCCTGGAAGCGCACCTGGTGGCCGGTGGTTTCGACTACCTGCTGAAGACGCGCGTGGCCGACATGGCCGCTTATCGCGAATTCATCGGCAGCGTTATCTGGACCCTGCCCGGCGTGCGCGAGACGCGCACCTACGCCGTGATGGAAGAGGTCAAGAACACCGCGCTCCTGCCGGTGTGACGGCCGCTGCCGCGGGTACCCGGCCCAGGGCTTCAGTGCAGCAGTGAAGCCGGGCGGGTGGGTGCGCCGAACAGCACGCCGTCGGCGGCGGCGGCAGGCACCAGCATCACGCTGTCGGCCAGCAGGGCGGTGATGGTGGCGGCCGGCATGGGCTTGCCCAGGTGGAAGCCCTGGCCGAGCTGGCAGCCCATTTCACGCAGGTGCTCGGCCTGATCGGCCGTTTCCACGCCTTCGGCGACGATGGTCTTGCCCAGCGACAGCCCGAGCAGCGCGATGGCCCGCACCACCGCCGCTTCGTTGTTGTTGATGCCCAGCCGGCTGACGAAGCTGCGGTCGATCTTCAGCGTGTCGATCGGCAGCGTCGACAAGTGGCTCAGCGACGAATAGCCGGTGCCGAAGTCGTCGACCGCCAGCCTTACGCCCAGCCGGCGCAGCTCGGCCAGCATCGGCAGGGCGGCTTCCAGGCGCGACATCAGGATGTTCTCGGTGAGCTCCAGCGTCAGGTGCTGGGCACGCACGCCGCTTTCCACCAGCGCACGCGTGACGCGGGCGACGAAGGCGCTGTGGGCGATGTCGTTGCCCGAGACGTTGACGCTCATCGTCAGCTGCTGCAGCGCCGGGTCCATATCGTGCCAGGCCGCGAGCTGGCGGCAGGCGCAGTGCAGCACGAAGTCGCTGACGCGCTGGATCAGCCCGGCCTCTTCGGCGATGGGAATGAAGGCCGCCGGGCTGATGTCGCCGTCGCGTTCATGGCGCCAGCGGGCCAGCGCCTCGAAGCCGGTGATGCGGCCGCTGTTCAGGTCGTGCAGGGGCTGGTAGGCCACCCAGAGCTGACCGTCGTCGATGGCGCGGCGCAGGTCGCCTTCCAGGCGCAGCCGGTGGGCCACCTCGGTGTGCAGGCTGGCGTCGAACAGCGCATAGCGTGCCTTGCCCGCGCCCTTGGCCTTGTACATGGCGATGTCGGCGTCGCGCAGCACGTCTTCGGTGTCGCGGTGGCCAAAGCTGCTGAAGGTGATGCCGATGCTGGCGCTGCTGTTGATGGTGGTGCCGGCCACCGCGTAGGGCTGCTTCAGCGTGTCGAGCAGCCGGTCGGCCAGGCGCAGCGCATGGCGGTCGTGTTCCAGCGGCTGCATCAACACGGCGAACTCGTCTCCGCCCAGGCGCGCCACCACGTCGCGCGGGCGCATGCAGGTGGCGATGCGTTTGCCTACGTGGACCAGGAAGTCGTCGCCGGCGCTGTGACCCAGGCTGTCGTTGATGAGCTTGAAGCGGTCGAAGTCGAGGAACATGACCGCGAAGGCTTCGCTCGGGTCGACGCGGGCGCGCTCGACGGCGTGGCCCAGCAATTCGTGGAAGCGCCGGCGGTTGGGCAACCCCGTGAGGCCGTCGTGGAAAGCGATGTGGTGCAGCCCGGCTTCGGCAGCGCGACGGGCGCTGATGTCCTGGATCTGCAGGATCAGGCACGGTGCGGTCGCGTCGGGTTCGCTGAAGTGGGCGCCGTGCGCCGCCACCCAGACATCTTGGCCGTCGCGGTGGCGGCAGCGCAGCTCCAGCGCGAAGCCCTCGAAGCCCTCGGCGCTCACGCCTTCCAGCGCCAGCCGCAGTCTGGGGCGGTCTTCGGCATGCACATGCTCGGCGAACGCGTGTCCCACCAGGAGCCGATTGTCCAAGCCCAGCAGTTCGCGCAGCGCGTCGTTGGCCTGCAGCACCTGCCCGTCGTAGCTGAGCAGGGCCATGCCGATGCTGGCGTGGGTGAAGGCGCTGTGGAAGCGGCGTTCGCTGGCTTCGAGCTCCCGCACATGGCGCGCAGCGAGTTCGAGTTCGCGGTCGGCCGCTTCGGCGCTGGCGCGGCGCACCGACTCGGCGGCTTCCTGCTGGCGAAAGAAGTAGTGCAACGTGGCCAGCAGCATGCCCAGCAGCGGCACGGTGGCCATCAGGACGCCCAGGCCCGACTGCTGGTAGGTCAGGAACAGCAGCACGGCCACGGTGGCGCTGCCGGCGTAGGCGATGCCGACCCAGCCGAACACCGCGAACAGGTCGGACGCCGCCCACCGCTGGCGGCGCTTGAGCCGGCCCACCGCCGTGACCAGCACGGTGTTGAGAAGAAAGTAGCCCAGGGCAAAAGCCATCGCCAGCACGACCAGCAGGCCGGGGTGGTCGCTGCCGCGGCGGGCCAGGGCGTTCACGGTCGCTTGGAAACCGCTGCCCACCACGAGCATGGCGATGGCGGCCATGGCCGGGCTGGCCAGCCGGCTGGTCCAGCGCCTGGACGTGCGCCAGCTGCCCACCGCGGCCTCGCCTGCGGCCGCCAGCAGTGCCGCCTGCGGGCCGTGCAGCAGCAGCAGCAGGAAGATGAAGGTTTCGCCCGCGGCGAAGGAATTCGTGGAATGCGGCACACGCACCGGGAAGATGCCTGCGGCCATGGCCACGAGCATGCCCACCAGCACCAGCACGATGGTGGCGTCGGCCTGCTGCGACAGCCAGAACCCGGCGTGGAGCACGGCCGCAGTGCCGGCCACCACCGCAGCCCACCAGTACAGGGTGGCCGGGCGGTTGTAGTCGGGCATCAGGGCCGCATGCAGCCGCGCCCACCAGGGGGTGGGCAGGGCGCCGGGATGGTCGGGTCCGCTCGGGTTCATCGGGTCTCCAACACACGTTGTCGGCCCGGCGGGCTTGCGCTTGAGGCGGGGGCAGCGCGGGTAGGACCCCGCCGGGTCGGCGTTGACGTTCAGCCGCGCTGGCCGAAGATGGCCGTGCCCACCCGCACCATCGTCGAGCCTTCGAGCACGGCGGCTTCGAGGTCGGCGCTCATGCCCATCGACAGCGTGTCCAGCGCCAGCCCCTGCGCGTTCAGGGTGTGCAGCAGTTCACGCAGTGCGCGGTGCGGTGCGCGCTGTGCCTGCAGGTCGGCCGCGGCTTCGGGAATGGCCATCAGCCCGCGCAAGCGCACCTGCGTGGCCGGTAAGGCGGCCACGGCCAGCGCCAGGGCCAGCGTGTCGGCGGGCAGCACGCCGCTCTTGCTGGCCTCGCCACTGATGTTGACCTGCAGGCACAGGTTCAGCGGCGGCAGCTCCGGCGGTCGCTGCTCGGCCAGGCGCTGCGCGATCTTCAGGCGGTCGACGCTGTGCACCCAGTCGAAGGCGGCGGCCACCGGCCGGGTCTTGTTGCTCTGCAGCGGGCCGATCAGGTGCCATTCGATGGCGGCCCGCAGGTCGGCCAGTGCGTCGATCTTGTCCAGGGCTTCCTGGACGTAGTTTTCGCCGAACTCGCGCTGGCCGAGCGCCTGGGCGGCGCGCACCGCCTCGGCCGGGAAGGTCTTGCTCACCGCCAACAACGTGACGCTTTTGGCTTCCCGGCCCGCGCTGGCGCTGGCCATGGCCATGCGCCGCTTCACTTCTTGCAGGTTGCTTCCGATGCTGCCCATAATCGTTCAGAGCTTAAACGCTGGCGTCGCGCTGGCTGCAAATCCCACCCATGGATATCACCCAGCTTCTGGCCTTCTCGGTCAAGAACAAGGCTTCCGACCTGCACCTGTCGGCCGGCCTGCCGCCGATGATCCGCGTGCACGGCGACGTGCGCCGCATCAACGTCGAACCGCTGGACCACAAGATGGTGCACGGCATGGTGTACGACATCATGAACGACGCCCAGCGCAAGCACTACGAAGACACGCTGGAGTGCGACTTCTCGTTCGAGATCCAGGGCCTGGCGCGCTTTCGCGTGAACGCGTTCAACCAGAACCGTGGCGCCGGCGCGGTGTTCCGCACGATTCCGAGCAAGATCCTCACGCTGGAACAACTGGGCACGCCCAAGGT
>JANOBX010000140.1:0-2563 GCA_031411875.1 Burkholderiales bacterium
TTGATGCTGCGTTCGACATGGGCGGTCTGGTGCATCGCACCTGGCATGCCGCGCGAGGCGTCCAGCACTTCGCCAGCGCGCTTGCCGCCGGTGGCGCGCAGCCGTAGTTGCAGCGCCGCGACTAGGCCGGCGTCGAAAGCCGGGGCGTGCAGGTCGGTTGTGACAGGGGGCACCGGGAACGTGCCCTTGCGCGCCATGGCCATCTGCACGGCGGCACGCAGCCCGAAGGGCAGGGAGAACAAGGCCGCAGCCCGGCGCTGGCCATTGGCCACCGCGGCGATCTCTTCGCTGATTCGTCCTGGCAGCACGGGCACCAGCTTGACGGCGCTGGCGCCCAGCAGCGTCTGCCCGCCATGGGACGTGGACTGCAGCGTCTCGGCCAGTGGCTGCCCGGTCTTCGGGTTCGTCACCACCTGCACCGGTTCCCAGTGCACCTGCGGCTGCATCAACAGCCGAACGTGCCGCAATTCCACGCTGAGACGGTTGTCCCCGTCGATCTTCGGCACCTGGTCGCCGATCGATTCGAGCGCCACGCCGAAGTGATGGTCGCGCGTCGAGAGGTCAAGCAGGCTCATGAACTCTGGCTGAGCTTGCAAGTGGTGGCGGAACTGCTCGCCCAGCCGCGGGTCGCTCTCGGCTGCAATGTCACCGGGCTCGGGAAAGCGGATGGGCTGTTCCAGCCGGGCCTGGATGGAAGGTGAGCCGGCCAATGCATCGGGCTGCCAGCGCAGGACGACCGACAACGCGCCTTCGGTCATGTGGAACTGGTCGGATGGTGGCCAGTTCGCGGCATAGGGGTCGGGCAGCATCGGCTCGCCCAACATCACGTCGAACAGCAGGCGCGCCCGGCCGAAGACCAATGTGTCGAGCGCAGGGCCACTGGCAGCAAAGGTCAGGCGGCGCACCGGCGACACCGACAGGTACAGGTTCTCCAGCGCCAGACCGTGCAGGCGTGCCGACACCGGCGGTTGCAGCGCCACCTCAAGGGCCACGCGCCGCAACCCATCAGCCTCCACCACGGTGCTGAATGCATCGACCGTGGCGTCGCAGGCGAACGGCGCACCGCTCGCGTCGCGTGGCAGGTCCCAGCGATTGCGCAGGCGGCCACCGGACCACGCCAGGATGTCGGCTCCGTGGCGACGGCTGTCGAAGCGCAGGTCGGTCAGACCGTCGCCGAAGTCGAGATCGCTGCGCGCGGGGCCCCACAGGCCGAGGGTCAGGCGTGCCGAGGCGTCGGCGCGGCGACTGCGCCATTCGAAGCCCTGCGCGCTGGCCAGCAGGGTCGGGTCGATCCAGGGGATGCGCCCTTCGCCACCACCGAGCGTGCCCTGCACCGTCCCCTGGAAGCGCAACCCGATCAGCCCACCATGGGCCGCTTCGCCCGCAGCCTCTGGTGGCATCGCGGTCAACGGTAGTCCCCACAGCGCGGCGCTGACCGTGCAATCGCCAGTCAAACCCAGCAGTGCCGAACGATTGCCGGCAATGGACCATGGGGCCGCGCCCACGTCGTACGCGAACACGATCGCCTGGTCGGCTGCGACGGGGCCGCCAACGGACGTGTCGAAACTCAAGGTCGAACCAAAGCCCGAGACGCCGATCGGCCCGGTCACCGTGGAACTTCCATCGGACCGCAGCTCAAACCGCGCCGGCAACTGGAGCGCCATCGCGTTGGCGTCGGAACCATCAGCGTCGGCCGCCGGCGCCGCTTCGGGTTCCAACGACAGCACCCAGTTCGCACCCAGCGCCACCTGAATGCCGCCGGTCGGCGCTATGAGCGCCGCCGGCTGCTCCAACTGCAGCGTGCCGCCACTCACTCTCAGGACTGCATAGCCCGGGGTTCCCGGCACTAGGCGCTCAGCACGCAGCCACACCGTACCGGGCGGGATGGTGACGATGCGCAAGTCCTCGTCGATCACGCTGTCAGCGGGCAGGCGCATCAGCAGTTCATGCACCTCGACGAAAATGATCGCGACATCAAGCGAGACCGACCGCATGGGCGTGGACTCGAAGAATCGGAACTGGACCAGCGCAGACTGTTCGACCGCGAACGGGCCCAGCACCCGGAAGGGCCTGCCCGGGTCGGTGCTTGCGGCGAGATAGGGCTCACGGATGAAGCGCAGGCTCAGTCCGGCAGCGGACTTCTCCGCGGCCAGGAGGGCGCCCGCTGCCGCGGCATCGTTCAGGGCCTGGGAGAAGCCGGGGTCGGCAACGACAGCACCGGCCGCCGGGTTCTGCTGAACGAGGCATGCGGCCAGCAGCCGCAGAACCTCGTCCAGTGCTTCGGACGCCACCCGTTCAGCGCGCTCCAGCGTGCCGGCCAACGCGAGCAACTGGTCGAGGAGAGGGTTCACGACGCGACCTTGCTGGCCTTGCTCGGGTGGGTCATGGCATCACTTCTTGCAGAAGCCGATCTGGTCCCACACGTCGCTGGGCACCGAGTCGCCCGTCGTCAGCAGCACCTGAGCGCCCAGGGTGATGATGTAGGCACAGTCCGCAAGGGTGCCGATCGACCAACCGCTGGCGACTGCCGCGCCGAAGCGCTCACCCGGCACCGCTGCAGGCA
>JANOBX010000141.1:0-12319 GCA_031411875.1 Burkholderiales bacterium
GCGGTGCGCCCCAGCCGAACGACAGGCCGGCGGGCAACTGGACGATCGTGAACAGCGGTCCCTGCAACTGCGGCGGCGGCTGGAAGTTCAGCGCCGCCCGGCCCCACACCAGTTGCACCAGCTCGAGCACGATGTACGACAGGCCGAAGGTGATCAGCAGTTCGGGCACATGGCCGAACTTGTGCACCCGGCGCAGCGCGAAGCGCTCGAAGGCCGCGCCGACCAGGCCGACCAGCACCGGCGCCAGGAACAACGCGATCCAGAACGATCCGGTCGTCACCGTGACGGTGTAGGCCACGTAGGCGCCTAGAATGTAAAAGCTGGCGTGAGCGAAGTTGAGAACGCCCATCATGCTGAAGATCAGCGTCAGGCCGCTGGCCAGCATGAACAGCAGCAGGCCCACGGACAAGCCGTTGAGCAGTGAGATCAGGAAGAACGATGCATCCATGCGCGGGTGAGGAGGGGCCGCAAAGAACAGAGCCGCCCCCGATCTGATGTCGGGGGCGGCCGGCAAGGCATCAAGGGCTCAGGACGGGCGCTTCATCTGGCACGAGGTGGGCGTGCTGGCCACGTAAGCCGGGATTGCACGCACTTCCTGGAAGTTGAAGCCCGTGTTCTCGACACTGTAAGGCACCTTCGGCGAAGCCTTGGTCCACTCGCTGATGAACATGTTCTGCTGCAGCTGGTGGTCGGTCTTGCGCATTTCCACGTCGCCGCTGAAGCCCTTGAACTTCAGCCCGCTCATCGCCTGCGCCACCTTGACGGCGTCGGTCGTCTTGGCTGCGGCCATGGCCGTGGTCAGCATCGACATGGTGTTGTAGGTCTGGTAGGTGTACCAGTCGTCGTTGAAGCGCGTCTTGAATTCCTTCTGCAACTCGACCAGGCCAGGCACGGCGTTGTGGCCGATGCCCACCACGCGCACCTTGCCACCGACGCCGGCGGCCATGGCCGTGGGCACGCCGCTGGTGACGGCGTAGTAGGTGTAGAAGTTGGCGTTGAGGCCGGCGTCCTTGGCGGCCTTGATCAGCAGCGTCAAGTCCTGGCCCCAGTTGCCGGTGACGACGCTGTCGGCGCCGCTGGCCTTGATCTTGGCGACGAACGGTGCGAAGTCCTTGACCTGCCCGAAGGGATGCAGGTCGTCGCCGACGATCTTCACGTCGGGGCGCTTGCGGGCGATGGTGTCCTTGAAGTAGCGCGACACCTGCTGCCCGTGGGCATAGTTCTGGTTGATGAGGTAGACCTGCTTGACGTCGGTCTGGTCCTTCATGAAGCTGGTCAGGGCTTCCATCTTCATGGAGGTGTCGGCGTCCATGCGGAAGTGCCAGTACGAGCACTTGCTGCCGGTCAGGTCGGGGTCGACTGCGGCGTAGTTGACGTACACGACCTCCTTGCCGGGGTTGCGTTCGTTGTGCTTGCTCACGGCGTCGCTGATGGCGGCGGCGGCACCCGAGCCGTTGCCCTGCACCACGAACCGCACGCCCTGGTCGATGGCCGCCTTCAGCACCGTCAGGCTTTCCTGCGGCGAGGCCTTGTTGTCGAAGGACACCATCTCGAACTTCACGCCTGCCGGATTCTTCTTGCTGAAATGCTCGGCCATGAACTGCCAGCTCTTGAGCTGGTTCTGTCCGACGTTGGCGAAAGGCCCCGACAGCGGGTCGATGAAGGCGATCTTCACGGTCTGGCCGGCCTGCGCGAAAACCGCACCGGAGGCGAGCGCCATGGCCGCAGCGGCCAGCGCGGTGCGAGCGCTCAGGGCCCGACGGGTGATTGGGTTCATGTCTTGTCTCCAGGAGAGTTTGCGGACCGCGCGAAGGTAGCGGATGTGGGTGTCCCTTCGGCTCAGGGACTTCCCCGAAACCCTGTCGCACCCGGGACAGCGGCAGGGGGGACAATGCCTGGCACGCCCATCGGGAACCCTGGTTCAACATGACACAGCACGACGATCACCGCCCTTCGGGGCCCCACGCCCACGACGACCCGCGCTACCCGGTGCGCAAGACCGAGGCCGAATGGCGCGCGAGCCTGGACCCGGTGCAATACCAGGTGGCGCGACAAGCCGCCACCGAACGCGCCTTCACCGGCCAGTATTGGGACCACTTCGACGACGGCCGGTACCTGTGCGTGGGCTGCGGCACGCCCTTGTTCGAATCGACCACCAAATTCGACGCCGGTTGCGGCTGGCCGAGCTACTGGGAGCCGATCAACTGCGAGGTGGTGGAACGGGTGCGTGACGAGTCGCACGGCATGCTGCGCATCGAAGTGCGCTGCAACCGCTGCGGCACCCACCTGGGCCATGTCTTCGAAGACGGGCCCGAGCCCACCGGCGAGCGCTTCTGCATCAATTCGGCCGCCATCGCCTTTAAGCCCGGGGCGTCGCAGGAACCGGAGCCGAAGGAATGAACCCGGTGCAGCCACCGGTTTCCAGCCGGATCGAGGCGCTGCTGCGCGACGCACTGGCCCCCAGCAGCCTCGAAGTGCAGGACGACAGCCACCTGCACGCCGGCCATGCAGGCGCCCGCGACGGCGGCCACTACACCGTGCGTTTGCGCAGTGAGCGCTTCACCGGCCTGTCGCGCGTGGCCAGACATCGCCTTGTGTATGATTCCCTGGGCAATCTGCAGGCCCTGGGCGTGCATGCCCTGGCGCTCGACACCCGCACACCGGACGAGCCCTGAAGCGCCGCCCGCCTAGCTCGTTGAACCATTCCCACCCACCGGCTGTCTGACGCCGGGTTGCCCGCTCCGGGCGCCACCGAAAGTGCACTTCTCCATGAAATCCAGAACCCTTGCCGTGCTCGCCATGGCCGTGCTGCCGCTGCTCGCGACGGCCCAGAACGTGGCCACTGTCAATGGCAAGGCCGTGCCCAAGGCCCGCGTCGACCTGCTGCTCCAGCAAGCGCAGCGCGCGGGCCAGCAGGTGACGCCCGAGATGCAGGGGCAGGCCCGCGATCAGGTCGTCATCCGCGAGATCTTCGCCCAGGAAGCCGAGCGCCGGGGCATTGCCGCGAGCGGCGAATTCCGGTCGCAGATGGAACTGGCGCGGCAGAGCATCCTGATCCGCGAGCTGTTCGAAGACTGGCGCAAGAAGAACCCCATCACCGATGCCGATGCGCAGGTCGAGTACGACAAGTTCAAGGCCCAGTCGGTGGGCACCGAATACCGCGCCCGCCACATCCTGGTGGAAAAGGAAGAAGAGGCCAAGTCGCTGCTGACCCAGCTGAAGGCCGGTGCCAAGTTCGAAGACCTGGCCAAGGCCAATTCGAAGGACCCGGGGTCGGGCGCCAATGGCGGCGACCTGGACTTCGCCAAGCCGGAAAGCTACGTGCCTGAATTCGGCAGCGCGCTGGTGAAGCTGAAGAAGGGCGAGATGACCGATGCGCCGGTGAAGACGCAGTTCGGCTTCCACATCATCCGCCTCGAGGACACCCGCGTAGCCACCTTCCCGCCGTTTGCCGACGTCAAGGACCAGATCAAGCAGCGCATCGAGCAGGTGCGTCTGCAGGGCTACCAGGACGAGCTGCGCAGCAAGGCGAAGACCGACTACAAGTTCTCGCAGTGAAGCCGGCTGGGGCAGGCCGCCGAAGCGCCTGCCCCGCCTGCCTTGCCGTCTAGATTTCCAGGACGGTCGAGCCCGTGGTCTTGCGGGACTCCAGGTCGCGATGCGCCTGTGCCACCTGGGCCAGCGGGTAACGCTGGTCGATGCGGATCTTCACCGCGCCGCTGCCCACCACCTCGAACAGATCGTCGGCCATCGCCTGCGTGGCTTCGCGGGTGGCGATGTGCGTGAACAGCGTCTGCCGCGTCAGGTACAGCGATCCCTTGGGCCCCAGCGCGCCCGGCGCGAACGGCGGCACCGGCCCCGAGGCATTGCCGAAGCTCGCCATCAGGCCGAACGGGCGCAGGCATTCCAGGCTGCGCTCGAAGGTGTCCTTTCCGACCGAGTCGTAGACCACCTTCACGCCCCTGCCGCCGGTGATGCGCTTGACTTCGGCCACGAAGTCCTGGCTGGCGTAGTCGATGGCATGGGCGGCGCCGTGTTCCAGCGCCAGCTTGCATTTCGCGGCACCGCCGGCCGTGCCGATGAGTTCGAGCCCGAGCGCGCGCGCCCACTGGCAGGCGATCAGTCCGACGCCCCCCGCCGCGGCATGGAAGAGCACGTGGTCGCCAGGCTCCAGGCCCTCGACCGGCCGGGTGCGCTTCAGCAGGTATTGCGCCGTCAGCCCTTTCAGCATCATGCCGGCGGCGGTGTCGAAGTCGATGATGTCGGGCAGGCGCACGACGTTCTTCGCGGGCATCACGCGCACCTGGCTGTAGCTGCCCGGCGGGTTGCTGGCGTAGGCCGCGCGGTCACCCACGGCGAGGTGCATGACGTCTGCACCCACGGCCTCGATGATGCCGGCGCCCTCCATGCCCAGCGTCAGCGGCAACGGGTTGGCGTACATGCCGGTGCGCTGGTAGACGTCGATGTAGTTCAGGCCGCTGGCGTGATGGCGGATGCGCACCTCGCCCGGCCCGGGCTCGCCCACCAGCACCTCGGTCGGCTGCATCTGCTCGGGGCCTCCGAAGGCGTGGATCTGGATGGCAAGTGGCATGGCTGGTCTCCTGGTTGATGGTTTTGCCCAAGGCTAAGCGATGTGGGCCGCCCGTGCATGGCACCATCGGCGATGCGCGTGACGACACCATGAAGAAACTGCTTGCCGCCCCGAACCTCGCCCTGGCCACGCTGTGGGCCGACCAGCTCGGCGGCGCCGGCATCGCCACCAGCGTGCAGCGTGCCTATGCCAGCGGCATCGCCGGGCAGATTCCACCCGACCAGGCGCTGCCCGAAGTGTGGGTCGAAGATGCTTCGGACTGCGAACGGGCGCTCGCCCTGCTGGCCGAATGGCGCAATCTGCCGCACCGTGTGTGGGCCTGCGGCGCCTGCCAGGAGATCGTCGAAGGGCCGTTCGAGCAGTGCTGGAACTGCGGTGCGGCGATGCCGCCTTTCGCCGCCTGAGGCCGACGAAGTCCTCACCCGAAGACTGCACCCTTGGCCCTGACCCCCCGCGTCGCACTGCTCTTGACGATTCCGCCGCTGATGTGGGCCGGCAATGCCGTGGTCGGCCGCATGATGGTGGGCCAGGTGCCGCCGCTGACCCTGAACCTGCTGCGCTGGCTGCTCGTCGCGGTGCTGCTGGTCACGCTCGCCGGGCGCAGCCTGCGCCCTTGGCCGGCCACCTGGCGGCAGGTCAAGGCGCGCTGGCCCTACCTGCTGGCCACGGGCATGCTGGGCGTGGGCTTCTTCAACTCGCTGCAATACGCGGCGCTCGTGACCTCCACGCCCATCAACCTGACCCTGGTGGGTGCGAGCCTGCCGGTGTGGATGCTGGCCGTGGGCGCACTGGTGTACGGCGAACGGCCGCGGCGGCGGCAAGTGCTGGGCGCGGCACTGGGCCTGGCGGGCGTGCTGATCGTCATCGGCCGCGGCAGCTGGGCCACGCTGGTGCAGGTCGAGTTCGTCACCGGCGACCTGCTGATGCTGCTGGCCATCATCGGCTGGGCCTTCTACAGCTGGCTGCTGGCGCGGCCGCCGGCATCGATGCGTGGCCAGGCGCGGCCGAACTGGGACTGGGCCGGCTTCCTGCTGATCCAGACCGCATTCGGCCTGCTGGCAGGCTCGGTGTTCGCAGCGGCCGAACAGGCTCTGGGCGCACCCCCGGTGCGCTGGAGCCCGGGTGTCGTCGCTGCCCTGCTCTACATCAGCGTGGGCGCGTCGATCGTGGCTTATCGCTGCTGGGGGCTGGGTGTGGCGGCGGGCGGGCCGGCGCTGGCCGGCTTCTTCAACAACCTGACGCCGCTGTTCGCTGCGGTGCTGTCGGCGCTGGTGCTGGGCGAACCGCCGCAGCTCTATCACGGCCTGGCGTTCGTGCTCATCGTCGGCGGCATCGCGGTGTCGACACCGCGCGCTGCGCGCCAGGCTCAGAACGTGCCGGGGTAGGCCCCACCATCCATCAGCAGGTTCTGGCCGGTGATGTAGCCGGCGTGCACGCTGCACAGGAAGGCGCAGTAGGCGCCGAATTCCTGCGCCGTGCCGAAGCGTTCGCTGGGGTTGGCCTGACGGCGCACGGCCAGCACCTCGTCGATGCTCTTGCCGGACTTGGCGGCCGCACCGGCAGCAGTGCTGCGCAAACGGTCGGTGTCGAAAGGGCCTGGGAGCAGGTTGTTGATCGTGACGTTGGCACCGGCCACGCGCTGCTGCCTGGCCACCCCGGCCACGAAGCCCGTCAGGCCGGAACGCGCGCCGTTGCTCAGGCCCAGGACGTCGATCGGCGCCTTCACGGCCGCCGAAGTGATGTTGACGATGCGGCCGAAGCCGCGCGCCGCCATCGGGTCGATCACGGAGCGGATCAGGGCGATGGGCGACAGCATGTTGGCGTCGAGCGCCCTCACCCAAATGTCGCGGTCCCATTCGCGGAAGTCGCCCGGTGGCGGACCGCCGGCGTTGTTGACGAGGATGTCCACCTGCGGGCAGGCGGCCAGCGCCGCGGCGCGGCCTTCGACGGTGGTGATGTCACCGGCCACGGCCCGCACCTCGACCGCCGGGTTCAGGGCGCGCAGTTCGGCAGCGGTGGCTTCCAGCGCAGGCGCACCGCGTGCGGTGACGACCACGTGCACGCCTTCCCTGACCAGCGCTTCGGCGCAACCCCTGCCCAAGCCCTTGCTGGCCGCGCAGACCAGCGCCCAACGACCCCCGATGCCGAGTTCCATCTGTGATGTCTCCTTGTGGTGAGGGCGTGGATTGTGCAAGACCGTCGGGCACCCTGCCCTGCCGCGCCTAGAAGCGCGTTGCCGATGCCATGTCCGACACACCGGCCGGTGCGTCGCCGACGTAGCGGCGCAGGATGGGTGGCTCGTCGCCACGATGGAACTTCATGCGCTGGGTGCGCAGTTCGGCGTCGAACGCGGTGAATCGTTCGAGACGTCGCCGATGCTCGACCCAGCTCTCGTCGACGAAGTACTCGATGTAGCGGCCGGGCACCGAGACGTCACGGAACAGGCCCCAGGACAAGGCACCCTGCCGCAGCCGGGCCTGCCGGGTGCGCTGCATCACGGTGCTGAAGTCTTCGGCCCGCGCCGGGTCGATCTGGTATTCGATCGTCACCATCACCGGGCCGGCGTCGTCGGCGATGGGGAACGCCGGCTCGGTGGCGGCGCGCGGTGCGGCCGGGGTGAAGTCGGGGTCCACGCCGCCTTCCACGGTGAGCCGGCGGGTCGCCAGGAGCACCACGCCGCCGAAAGCTGCAGCGGCGAGCACGGCACCGCGCACGTCCAGCCAGGCAGCGACCTGACCCCAGACCAGGCTGCCCGCCGCGGCGCCGCCCATCAAGGCCATCTGGTACAGCGACATGCCGCGGGCGCGCACCCAGTCGGGCATGGCCATCTGCGCCGCCACCGCCAGCGAGTTGGCCACCGCGATCCAGGCCATGCCCAGCACCACCATCACCGGCAGCGCCAGCCAGAACTCGGGCACGGCCACGATCAGGCACGAGCCCAGTGCGTGCACGGCCGTGCCGATGCGCACGAAGGCGTCGCGGTCGTGCTTCTCGCGCCATTTCGGGAATCGCAGCGCGGCGTAGATGGCCCCGACCCCCAGGCAGGACAGCATGACCGTGAACGTGCCCGCCCCGCCGCCATGCAGGCCGGCGGCGACCAGCGGCAGCAAGGCCATGAGGGCGTTCGACTGCAGGAAGAACAGGAACACCCGCAGCAGCACCGCCTTCAGCCGCGGCGACTGGCGCGCGAAATTCAGGCCCACCCGCATGGCGCCGACAAAACGCTCGCCCGGCAGCGCGCTGGCGCGCGGCTCGCTCTTCCAGCGCAGCACCAGCGCGAAGGCCACGCCGGCCAGCAGCGCGTTGAGCACGAACACCGCCGCAGGGCTGACGGTCGTGATCAGCGCGCCGGCCAGCACCGGGCCGATGACCCGCGACAGGTTCATCGCGATGCCGTTGAGCGCCAGTGCCTGCGGCATCTGCGCCCGGGGCACCACCTGCGGCACGATGGCCGCGAACACCGGCCAGCGCAGGGCCAGGCCGACGCCGTTGCTGAAGGTCAGCAGCAGCAGCAGCGGCGCGGTCAGCGCACCGGCCAGCGACAGCCCGGCCAGCAGCAGCGCGTTCACCGCCACCCACAGCTGCGTGGCCGCGAAGTAGCGGCGCCGGTCGACGATGTCGGCCATGGCGCCGCTGGGCAGGCCGAGCAGGAACACCGGCAGCGTCGAGGCCGTCTGCACCAGGGCCACCATCACCGGGCTGGTGGTGAGCGTCGTCATCAGCCACGCGGCGGCGACGTCGTTCATCCACATCGTCATGTTGGCCGCCAGCCAGGCCAGCCAAAGGCCCCGGAAGACGGGGCCCTGGAGCGGAACGAGAGCCGGAGGAACGCTCAATCGGCGTCTTGGAAGGCTTCCGCGCGCTTGTTCTTGATGGCCGGGAGCATCACCACCACGATCATCAGCAGCGCACCCAGCAGCAGGGCACCGGACAGCGGCCGCGTGACGAACGTCGTCCAGTCACCGCGCGACAACAGCAGGGCCCGGCGCAGGTTCTCTTCCATCATCGGCCCCAGGATGAAGCCCAGCAGCAACGGCGCGGGTTCGCAACCCAGCTTGTAGAAGAGGTAGCCCACCACCGCGAAGATGGCGCCCATGAACACGTCGAAGTTGTTGTTGTTCAGCGTGTACAGGCCGATGCAGCAGAAGGTCATGATCGCCGGGAACAGAAATCTGTAGGGCACGGTCAGCAGCTTGATCCAGATGCCGATCAGGGGCAGGTTCAGGATGATGAGCATGGCGTTGCCCACCCACATGCTGGCGATCAGGCCCCAGAACAGGTCGGGGTTGCTCGTCATCACCTGCGGGCCGGGCTGGATGCCCTTGATGGTCATCGCGCCCACCATCAGCGCCATCACCGCATTCGGCGGAATGCCGAGCGTCAGCATCGGGATGAAGCTGGTCTGGGCACCGGCGTTGTTGGCCGCCTCGGGGCCGGCCACGCCCCGGATGTTGCCCTGGCCGAAGGGCACCTCGCCGGGCTTCATCTTCGTCTTCTTCTCGAGCGTGTAGGCCGCGAAAGAGGCCAGAAGGGCGCCGCCGCCGGGAAGGATGCCGAGCATCGAACCGAGCGTGGTGCCGCGCAGCACCGCCGGCCATGCCATCTTGAAGTCGTTCTTCGTCGGCCACAGGCCCTTCACGTCCTTCGTGAAGACCTCGCGCTTTTCGGCCGGCTGCCCCAGGTTGGCGATGATCTCGCCGAAACCGAAGACACCCATGGCGATGGTGACGAAGCCGATGCCGTCGGTCAGCTCGGCAATGTCGAAGCTGAAACGCGGCACACCCGAGATCACGTCGGTGTTGATCTGGCCCAGCAGCAGGCCGAGCACGATCATCGCAATCGCCTTGACCAGCGAGCCCGAAGCCAGCACCACCGCGCCGATCAGGCCCAGCACCATCAGGCTGAAGTATTCGGCCGGGCCGAACTTGAAGGCGACCTCGGTCAGGGGCGGCGCGAACGCGGCAATGATGATGGTGCCCACGCAGCCGGCAAAGAAGCTGCCCAGACCAGCGGCGGCCAGCGCGGCCCCCGCACGGCCCTTGCGGGCCATCTGGTAGCCGTCGATGGCCGTGACCACCGAGCTCGACTCGCCCGGCACGTTGATGAGGATGGCAGTGGTCGACCCGCCGTACTGCGCGCCGTAGTAGATGCCGGCCAGCATGATGAGCGCGGGCGTGGCGTCGAGCGCGTAGATGCTGGGCAGCAGCATCGCGATGGTGGCCACCGGCCCCAGGCCGGGCAGCACGCCGATCAGCGTTCCCAGCAGCGCGCCGCCGAAGGCATAGGCCAGGTTCTGCAGCGTGAAGGCCACGCCGAAACCCAGGGCCAGGTTGTTGAGCAGATCCATGCGTTCCCCCTCAGCGGAAGTTCGGGTACAGGGGGATGGTCAGGTTCAGTCCGTAGATGAACACGACCCAGGAGATGAGCATCAGGATCGCGGCGTTGACCAGCGCCTCTTTCCAGCGGAACTCGTCACCTGCGAGCGCGGAGACGATGACCAGCAACGGCAGCGCGATGAACAGGCCCAGCCGCGGCAGCAGCAGGCCGAAACCGGCCACCGACAGCACCACCAGAAGCAAGGGCCGCCAGGCAAAGTGGCCGATGCGGTCGCCGCCTTCCACTTCGAAGGTCATGGCCTTGAACAGGACCATGGCACCCAGCAGGGCCAGCAGCACCCCCAGGCCGAAGGGGAAGTGGCCGGGCCGGGCCGGGCCGAGGAGCCGAAGCTGTATTCGAGTGCGCCGACGGCGAAACCGGCGCCGATACCGATGAACATCAATCCGGACCAGAAGTCCTTCTCGCTCTTGATCTGCACCCGCGCTCTCCTCGAATCGTCCGCCGGCATGGCGCCTGGCAATGCCGGCCGATTCTAGGGACGAGGTCAAGGGTACCCGCTGTGGTTTCCACGTAAGGCCGGCAAAGGCCGGCCCGGGGGCTCAAAGCCCGGGGGTGGAGCGCAGCACTTCCTCGAGGGTGGTCTGGCCTTCGGCCACGCGCATCGCACCGGCCAGGCGCAGCGGCCGCATGCCGTCCTTGATGGCCTGGCGCCTCAGGGCCGCAGCGTCCAGCGTCGGGTGGACGGAACTGCGGGCCGCGTCGCTCAGCGTCACCAGCTCGTACAGGCCCGCACGGCCGCGGAAACCGGTGTGGCGGCATTCGAGGCAGCCCACGGCCTTGTAGGGCCGCACGCCACCCGACAGGCGCCAGGGCTTGGCCATGTCGTGCAGGGCTTCGAGCACCGGACCTTCGTCGGGCTGCTTGCAGGCCACGCACAGCGTACGCACGAGGCGCTGCGCCAGCACGCCCACCACGGTAGCACCGATCAGGTAAGGCGGCACACCCAGGTCGGCCAGCCGGGTGACCGCGCCCACCGCGTCGTTGGTGTGCAGTGTGCTGAACACCAGGTGGCCGGTCAGCGCGGCCTGGATCGCCATTTCAGCGGTGGCCAGGTCGCGGATCTCGCCGACCATGATGATGTCCGGGTCCTGCCGCATCAGCGCGCGCAGGCCTTCGGCGAAACCCATGTCCAGCGCCTGCTGCACCTGCGTCTGGTTGAAGGCCGGCTCGATCATCTCGATCGGGTCTTCGATGGTGCAGACGTTGACCTCTTCCGTGGCCAGGCTCTTCAGCGTGGCATAGAGCGTCGTCGTCTTGCCGCTGCCGGTGGGGCCGGTGACCAGGATGATGCCGTGCGGCCGGGCGATGAGCTCGGCCCAGGCCTTGGCCTCGTGCGCGCCGAAGCCCAGCGCCTGCACGCCCTTGACGGCGTTGTCGGGGTCGAAGATGCGCATTACCATCTTCTCGCCGAAGGCGGTGGGCAGGGTCGACAGGCGCATCTCGACTTCGCCACCCGACTCCGGGGGCTCGCCGGCGGCCGCTGGGCGCCGCGTCTTGATGCGGCCGTCGAGCGGGCGGCGCTTCTCGACCACGTCCATGCGGCCCAGCAGCTTGATGCGTGCCGTCATCGCGCTCATCACCGACATCGGCACCTGGTAGACGGTGTGCAGCACGCCGTCGATGCGAAAGCGGATGGCGCCCATGTCGCGGCGCGGCTCCAGGTGGATGTCGCTGGCGCGCTGGTCGAAGGCGTATTGCCACAGCCAGTCGACGACCTGCACCACGCCCTGGTCGTTGGCGTCCAGCTGCTTGTTGGTGCGGCCGAGTTCGACCAGCTGCTCGAAGCTGCTGGTCGAAGAGTTTTCGCCGTTCTTCGCCGCGGCGCGCACGCTCTTGGCCAGGGCGTAGAACTCGGTGGTGTAGCGGCGAACCTCGTCGGGGTGGGCCACGTTCAGGCGCACGCGGCGCCGGGTGTGGGCCTCGATCTCGGGCACCCAGGCGGTGTCGAAGGGCTCGGCGGTGGCGATGACGACTTCGGTCGCGGTGATCTGCACGGGCAGTGCGCGGCGGGTCTCGGCGTATTGCACGCTCATCACGTCGGCGACGCGGCCGACGTCGGCCCGCAGCGGGTCGATGCGCAGATACGGCAGCCCGGCGCGCACGGCCAGCCATTCGGTCAGCGCCTGGGTGTCCAGCGGGCGCTGCGTGCCCTGGCGCATCAGCCCGGCGCCGCCGAGCCGCACCAGGGCATGCAGGCTGCTGCTGCCGGCCCCGAAGCGCCGGGCGACACGGTCGACGTCGTCGACACTGATCCAGCCGTCGGCGCGCAGCCAGTCGAGCAGCTGGCGCCAGTCGAGCCGGCCGACGGGCAGCTGGCGGCGCAGTGGCCGC
>JANOBX010000142.1:0-10385 GCA_031411875.1 Burkholderiales bacterium
GCGCGGGCGGGGGAGAGAGCCCGGACACAAACAGTCCAGTGGACTGTTTGTGCCTGGCGAGCGCCCAGGGCGCAAGCCCTGGGCATGAGCGGAAGGGGCCACCCGGCTCGCCCAGCCCAAAGGACCAGTTGGAGTGCAACGTCCGCATCGGGCTAAAAGCGGATCTCCGCTGAAAGGTAAAAAGCCCGCTCAGGGCGGGCTTTTCATCGTGGGGCCTGGGACCTCACTTCAGCTTGATTTCCTTGTACAGCACGTGCTTGCGCGCCTTCGGATCGAACTTCAGAAATTCCAGCTTTTCGGGCGTGGTCTTCTTGTTCTTGCTGGTGGTGTAGAAATGGCCGGTACCCGCAGTGGATTCCAGCTTGATCTTTTCACGTCCGCCTTTGCTCGCCATGGTGTGCTCCTAATGTGACGGGGATCAGATTTCGTGGCGGGCGCGCAGGTCGGCGATGACCACGTCAATGCCCTTCTTGTCGATCAAACGCAGAGCCGCATTGCTCACGCGCAGACGAACCCAGCGGTTTTCGGTCTCGACCCAGAAGCGGCGGTACTGCAGGTTGGGCAGCCAACGACGCTTGGTCTTGTTGTTGGCGTGCGAGACGTTGTTGCCCACCATGGGGCCCTTGCCGGTGACTTGACAGACGCGTGCCATGACGCTCTCCTGGGAATGCTGCAAGAACACATCCGCTGGAGCGTTCTTGGGGTTAGGTTGGACGCTGCCGCAGTTTCCACGCCCGTTACCAGGTGTGCCGTCAGCGGCAAAGCCCGCGAGTATAGCGTGCTTTCTCGGCTGATCCGGCCTGCAACTCGGGTCAGCCCGCTTCCTGTTCGAGGAAACGTTGTGCATCCAGCGCCGCCATGCAGCCCGTGCCGGCACTGGTGATGGCCTGGCGATAGACATGGTCCTGCACGTCGCCTGCAGCGAAGACGCCGGGCACGCTGGTCATCGTGGCCATGCCGTCCAGACCGGTGCGCGTGACGATGTAGCCGTCCTTCATTTCCAGCTGGCCCTTGAAGATGTCGGTGTTGGGCTGGTGGCCGATGGCGATGAAGCAGCCGCCCACCGCCAGGTCCTTCGTGTCGCCGCCCTGAACCTGGCGCAGGCGCACGCCGGTCACGCCGCTGGCGTCACCCAGCACTTCGTCCAGGGTCTGGAACAGGTGAAGCTCGATCTTGCCCGCCTCGACCTTTCCCATCACCTTGTCGATCATCACGGCCTCGGCGCGGAACTTGTCACGACGGTGGATCAGGTGCACCTTGCTCGCGATGTTCGACAGGTACAAAGCCTCTTCCACGGCTGTGTTGCCGCCACCCACCACGCAGACCTGCTGGTTGCGGTAGAAGAACCCGTCGCAGGTGGCGCAGCCGCTGACGCCGCGGCCCATGAAGGCCTGTTCGCTGGGCAAGCCCAGGTACTTGGCGCTGGCGCCGGTGGCAATGACCAGCGCGTCGCAGGTGTAGGTGCCCGAGTCGCCGGTGAGCGTGAACGGGCGGCGGCTGAAATCGACGGTGTGGATGTGGTCGAAGACGATCTTGGTGTTGAAGCGCTCGGCGTGCTTCAGGAAGCGTTCCATCAGTTCCGGGCCCTGCACCCCCGCCACGTCGGCGGGCCAGTTGTCGACTTCGGTGGTCGTCATCAACTGTCCGCCCTGGGCGATGCCGGTGATGAGCATGGGCTGCAGGTTGGCGCGGGCGGCATACAGCGCGGCGGTGTAGCCGGCCGGGCCGGACCCTAGGATGAGGACGCTGGCGTGGTTGCTTGTCGAGCTCATGTCGTCTGCTTTGTTCGAGGAGAAGGTGGCCGGGAACCCGACCAGGTTTCGTCGCGTCGATCCGACGTCAACGGCCATATCGGGCCAGTGTGCGGGCGCTGCAAGACCGCAGGACGGCACCAATCGGCACAATAGCCAGATTCTTGCAGACCTAGCCAGGCAACGGCCGCTGCAGGACAAGCCCGTGTTCTGTCTGCACACGGGCCTACAACAAGGCAACACAAGAGGAGCCTGTCGATGTCGATGCTGTCCAACCTGGATCTGATTCGGCGCGTGCCGTTGTTTTCGATGCTGACCGCCGAGCAGGCCCAAGCCATCGCCGACAGTGTCGTCAAACGTCGCTTCCGCCGCGGTGAACTCGTGGTCGAGCAGGGCCGCAAGAGCAACGCGCTGTTCATCCTGCTGAACGGCCGGGCCCGGGTGCTGACGGCCGACACGCGCGGCCGTGAGGTCATCCTGGCCGTGCTCGAAAGTGGCGACTATGTCGGTGAGATGAGCCTCATCGACAACGAGCCGCACTCGGCCACCGTGCGCGCCGAGATCCAAACCGACATGCTGGTGCTGGCGCGCGCCGACTTCGCACGCTGCCTGCCCGAGAACAGCACGCTCAGCTACGGCATCATGCGCGGCTTGGTCAAGCGCCTGCGCAATGCCGACCGGCAGATTGAATCGCTGGCCCTGCTGGACGTGTATGGCCGCGTTGCCCGCACCCTGCTGGACATGGCCGAAGACGTCGACGGCGCCAAGACCATCCGCCACAAGGTGAGCCGTCAGGACATGGCCAAGGTGGTGGGCGCCTCGCGCGAAATGGTCAGCCGCGTGATGAAGGACCTGGAGGACCGCGGCGTCATCGAGACCCAGGACAACGGCTGGGTCGTCATCAAGGAACGGCTGCAAAACGATTGAGGCTCAAGCCGCGGCGCGTGCGCCTGCCTTGCACGACCAGCCATCGGCCACAATCGGCCGCATGAGTTATCCGCTGGGTGCCATGCGCGGTGAGGGCCTGTCCTCCGCGACCGATCGTCAAGCCTCAGGGCCGGTGCCCCGATGGCGCGCGCAGGCGGCGTTGCTGCTGGCAGCGATGGCCTGGGTCCTGTACACGCTGGCCTTGCTGAGCCACAGCCCTGCCGACCCGGGTTTCACCACCTCGGGCACCGGCGAGGCGGTGCGCAATCACGTCGGGCTTCTTGGCGCACGCGCGGCCGATCTCTCCTACTTCCTGCTGGGCTTCTCGGCCTGGTGGCTGGTGCCGGTGGGCTTGCGGGCCTGGCTGGGCGGCTTGGCTCGTTTGATGCGTCCCTCAGACCTGTCCGCAGCCACGCCTCCGGCCTGGCCCCGCTGGACCTTCTGGCTGGGGCTGTCGATGCTGCTCGCAGCCAGCACGGCGCTCGAATGGACGCGGCTCTACCGCTGGGAAACGCTGTTGCCGGGGCACGCCGGTGGCGTGCTGGGCCACCTTATCGGGCCCGTGTCCATGCGCTGGCTGGGTTTCGCCGGGTCGGGGGTCCTCTGGATCGCGCTGCTCGTCGTGGGCATGGGTCTGGCACTTCGTTTTTCCTGGGTGGCGCTGGCCGACGCCATCGGCGAACGCTTCGATCGCCTGCGCGAACGTCGCCAGGGCAAGATCGAGCAGCAGGAAGACCGGCGCATCGGCGAACAGGCCTTGCGCGAGCGCGAGCAGGAAGTCGAGGATCTGCGCTTCGAGGCCGACGATGGACCGGCCCATGCGCCGATCGTGATCGCGCCGGCTGCCCCCGAGATCCAGCCTTCGCTGCGTGTCATCAAGGAACGCCAGAAGCCGCTGTTCGCTGAACTGGCGCAGAACAAGCTGCCGCAGGTGGACCTGCTCGACGGAGTGGACGCCAGCCGCAACCGCGAGCAGACCGTCACGCCGGAATCGCTGGAGATGACGAGCCGGCTGATCGAGAAGAAGCTCAAGGACTTCGGCGTCGAGGTGCGGGTGGTCGCGGCCTCGCCGGGCCCGGTGATCACGCGCTACGAGATCGAACCGGCCACCGGTGTGAAGGGCGCACAGGTGGTGAACCTGGCCAAGGACCTGGCCCGTTCGCTGTCGCTGGTGAGCATCCGCGTCGTTGAGGTCATCCCGGGCAAGAACTACATGGCCCTGGAGCTGCCGAACGCGCGGCGCCAGACCATCCGCCTGAGCGAGATCCTGGGTTCCGAGGTCTACAACCAGTCGGCCTCGATGCTGACCATGGGCCTGGGTAAGGACATCATCGGCAACCCCATCGTCGCCGACCTGGCGAAGATGCCGCACTGCCTGGTGGCCGGCACCACCGGATCGGGCAAGAGCGTGGGCATCAACGCCATGATCCTGAGCCTGCTCTACAAGGCCGAGGCCCGCGACGTGCGCCTCATCCTCATCGACCCGAAGATGCTCGAGATGAGCGTCTACGAAGGCATCCCGCACCTGCTGGCGCCGGTGGTCACCGACATGAAGCAGGCTGCCAACGCCCTGAACTGGGCGGTGGGCGAGATGGAACGCCGCTACAAGCTGCTCAGCAAGATGGGCGTGCGCAACCTGGCCGGCTACAACAAGAAGATCGCCGAGGCCGAGGAACGGGGCGAAAAGATCGGCAACCCCTTCAGCCTGACACCCGAAGAACCCGAGCCGCTTGAGCGGCTGCCGCATCTGGTGATCGTCATCGACGAGCTCGCCGACCTGATGATGGTGGTGGGCAAGAAGATCGAGGAACTGATCGCCCGGCTGGCGCAGAAGGCGCGCGCTGCCGGCATCCACTTGATCCTGGCCACCCAGCGGCCCAGCGTCGACGTCATCACCGGCCTGATCAAGGCCAACATCCCCACGCGGCTGAGCTTCCAGGTCAGCAGCAAGATCGACAGCCGCACGATCCTGGACCAGATGGGTGCCGAGGCGCTGCTGGGGCAGGGCGACCTGCTCTACCTCACCCCCGGTGGCGGCCTGCCGGTGCGGGTGCACGGCGCTTTCGTCAGCGACGACGAGGTCCACCGCGTCGTCAGCTACCTGAAGACCCAGGGCGAGCCGAACTACATCGAGGGCATCCTCGAAGGAGGGTTGCCGGACGGCGGCGAGGCCGACGCTGCGCTTAGCGGTGGTAGTGGCGGCGACATCGGACCTGGCGGCGAAAGCAACGCCCTGTACGACCAGGCCGTGGCCGTGGTGCTGCAGCATCGCAAGGCCAGCATCTCGCTGGTGCAGCGCCATCTGCGCATCGGCTACAACCGCGCCGCACGCCTGCTGGAACAAATGGAGCTGCAGGGGGTCGTATCGGGCATGGGGCACAACGGCAACCGGGACATCCTCGTCCCGAAGAGAGACGAATGAAAACTTTCTTCAGACAGTTTCTCGCCGTCGGCCTGCTGGCCGGCGCCACCCTGGCCCAGGCCGACGCCGTGGGCACCCTGCGCGACTTCGTGCGCGAGGTGAAGTCCGGCAAGTCGGCGTTCACGCAAACGGTGACCGCCGCAGACGGCGTGCGCAAGAAGCAGAGCAGCGGTGACTTCGAATTCGCGCGGCCCGATCGCTTCCGCTTCGCCTACAGCAAGCCTTTCGAACAACTGATCGTTGGCGACGGGCAGAAGGTCTGGATCTTCGACGCCGACCTGAACCAGGCCAGTTCCCGCGCCGTCGGCAAGGCGCTCGGGGCCACGCCCGCGGCCTTGCTGGCCGGCGCCTCGCTGGAAGCCGACTTCGTGCTGAGCAACGCGCCGGCCGCCGAAGGCATGGAATGGGCACTGGCCACGCCGAAGGCCAAGGACGGCGCCTTCCAGAGCATGCGCGTGGGCTTCAAGGGGCGTGAACTGGCGGCCGTCGAGATCCTGGACAGCTTCGGCCAGCGTTCGATGTTGCGCTTCGTCGGCTTCGTGCCCAACGCCGTGATCGCTCCCGAGCGCTTCCGCTTCGTGCCGCCGGCCGGCGCCGACGTCATCGAGCAGTAGCCACCGCCACCGTGCAGGACAGCCTGTTCGAAGGCGAGGCGGCGTCGCCGGGCGGCCTGCCCCCGCTGGCCGAACGGCTGCGACCGCAACGACTGCAGGACGTGGTGGGCCAGCGCCACCTGCTCGCACCCGGGCGGCCGCTGCACCTGGCCTTCAGCACGCGCCGTCTGCCGTCGATCATTCTCTGGGGCCCGCCAGGCGTGGGCAAGACGACACTGGCGCGCCTCTTGGCCGGTGCTACCGAGGCCCACTTCATCACGCTGTCGGCCGTGCTCGCGGGCGTGAAGGACATCCGCGAAGCCGTGGAGCAGGCGCGGGCGCTGCAGCAGGCCGGCCGCGCCACCGTGGTCTTCGTCGACGAAGTGCACCGCTTCAACAAGGCCCAGCAGGACGCCTTCCTGCCGCATGTCGAGTCGGGCCTCTTCAGCTTCATCGGTGCCACCACCGAGAACCCTTCGTTCGAGGTCAATGCCGCACTGCTGTCGCGCGCCAGCGTGCATGTGCTGCAGGCCCTGGGCGACGAAGAACTGGCCGAACTGCTGCAGCGTGCGCAGGCCTTGCTGGCGGCGCCCCCTTTGAGCGCTGGCGCACGGACGCAGCTGCTGGGTCATGCCGATGGCGATGCGCGCCGCCTGCTCAACGCCTACGAGAACCTGGTGGCCGCACACCCGAGCGTGACCGAGCTCGACGAAGCGCGGCTCGAGCAGACCCTGGGCCAGATGCTGCGTCGCAGCGACAAGGGTGGCGACGTCTTCTACGACCAGATCTCGGCCCTGCACAAGTCCGTTCGCGGCAGCGACCCCGACGGCGCTCTGTACTGGCTGGCGCGCATGCTCGACGGTGGCATGGACCCGCGCTACATGGCGCGGCGCCTGGTGCGCATGGCCTGTGAAGACATCGGCCTGGCCGACCCGCGCGCGCTTCGTCTGGCACTGGACGCTGCCGAAGTCTACGAACGACTGGGTTCGCCCGAAGGTGAGCTGGCCCTCGCCGAAGCCGCCGTCTACCTGGCCATGGCGCCCAAGTCCAACGCCGTCTACAACGCCTGGAACCGGGTGCGTGCGCTGGTGCAGGGCGAAGGCACACGGCCCGTGCCGGTCCACTTGCGCAACGCCCCCACGCGCCTGATGAAAGACCTGGGCCACGGCGCGGGATATCGCTATGCGCACGATGAACCGGGTGCCTTCGCGGCCGGCGTGGACTATCTGCCCGAAGGCCTGGAAGGCAGGCATTTCTACGAACCTGCACCTCGCGGGCTCGAGCTGCGCATCGGTGAACGTCTGGCAGAACTGCGTGCCTTGAACGCAGAAGCCGCGGCCAAGTAAACCCAGGGCCGTGCGGCGTTTCCAAGGGGGTAGGTAACTCCCACAGCGGCCGTGCTGGAGCGACACCTAGAATCGCGCCGCACGGAAGGCCGGCCAGCTTCTTGCATGGCATGAGCCCATCGACAAGAACGCAGTGACCCAGGAGCCCCCTTCCAGATGGAAACCTTCTTCCAACAGATCATCAACGGTCTGGTGCTCGGCAGCATGTACGCCCTGGTGGCCCTGGGCTACACCATGGTGTACGGCATCATCAACCTGATCAACTTCGCCCACGGCGAGGTGCTGATGGTCGGCGCGCTCGTCAGCTGGACGGTGGTGTCCACCATGGCCGCCAGCGGCATTCCGGGCTGGTTCCTCATGCTCATTTCGGTGGCCTGTGCCATCACCGTGTGCGCGGCGCTGAACTACAGCATCGAGAAGCTGGCCTACCGGCCCTTGCGCAACGCCCCCCGATTGGCGCCTCTCATCACCGCCATGGGCATGAGCCTGCTGCTGCAGACACTGGCCATGATCATCTGGAAGCCCAACCCCAAGCCCTATCCGCTGCTGCTGCCCACCGAGCCCATCAACCTGGGCGGGCCCGTCATCAGCGTCACCCAGTGCCTGATCCTGGGCTTGACGGCGGTGATCCTGGCGGGGCTGATGTTCCTGGTGAACAAGACCAAGCTCGGGCGCGCCATGCGCGCCACCGCCGAGAACCCGCGCGTGGCCGCGCTGATGGGCGTGAAGCCCGACATGGTGATCTCGGCCACCTTCATCATCGGCGCGGCGCTTGCAGCGGTGGCCGGCGTGATGTGGGCGGCCAACTACGGCACCGTGCAGCACTCGATGGGCTTCCTGCCCGGCCTGAAGGCCTTCACGGCAGCGGTGCTGGGCGGCATCGGCAACCTGGCCGGGGCCGTCGTCGGCGGCATCCTGCTGGGGCTGGTGGAAGCGCTCGGCGCGGGCTACCTGGGCATCTTGACAGGCGGCATCCTGGGCAGCCACTACGCCGACATCTTCGCCTTCGTGGCGCTGATCCTGGTGCTCACGCTGCGGCCGCAAGGCCTGCTGGGCGAGCGCGTGGCCGACCGGGCTTGACGGGAGTGCAAAGCATGCGCAACAAGATCATCGTCTTCGTGCTGTGCGCCATCGGGCTGATGTCGCTGCCCCTGCTGATGCAGGCTGGCGGCCTGGGTGCGGGCTGGGTCCGCATCCTGGCGCTGGCCATGCTCTACGTGCTGCTGGCGCTGGGCCTGAACATCGTGGTGGGTTATGCCGGCCTGCTCGACCTGGGTTTCGTCGCCTTCTATGCGGTGGGTGCGTACATGTACGCGCTGCTGGCCAGCCCGCATCTCAGCGAGAACTTCGCCTGGATCGCCGCGGCCTTCCCGAACGGCCTGCACACGCCCATCTGGCTGGTCATCCCGCTGGCCGCAGGGTTGGCGGCCATCGCAGGCGTGCTGCTGGGCACCCCGGTGCTGAAGCTGCGCGGCGACTACCTGGCCATCGTCACGCTGGGTTTCGGCGAGATCATCCGCGTGTTCATGAACAACCTGGAACACCCGATCAACATCACGAACGGTCCGCGCGGGCTGGACCGCATCGACTCGCTCACCTTCTTCGGCCTGGACTTCGGCAAGCGCCTGGAAATCGGCGGCTTCGTCATTCCCTCGGTCACGCTGTACTACTACCTGGTCCTGGTGCTGGTGGTGGTCAGCGTCGTCATCTGCCATCGCCTCGAGATGAGCCGCATCGGCCGCGCCTGGATGGCCATCCGCGAAGACGAGATCGCCGCCAAGGCCATGGGCATCAACACCCGCAACATGAAGCTCCTGGCCTTCGGCATGGGTGCGACGTTTGGTGGCGTGGCGGGCGCCATGTTCGCTTCGTTCCAGGGTTTCGTCTCGCCCGAGTCGTTCAGCCTGCAGGAAAGCATCATGATCGTGGCGATGGTGGTGCTGGGCGGCATGGGCCACCTGCCGGGCGTCATCCTTGGGGCGGTGCTGCTGGCAGCGCTGCCCGAGGTGTTGCGCTACGTGGCCGGGCCGCTGCAGCAGATGACGGGTGGGCGGCTGGACGCGTCCATCCTGCGCCAGCTGCTCATCGCCGTGGCGATGATCTCCATCATGCTGCTGCGCCCGCGCGGCCTGTGGCCAGCGCGTGAACACGGCAAGGGTGCCGCACAGCCCGTGCCCGCCACCGCCACCGGGAGCACGGCATGAGCACGGTGCTGAACGTCCAGGGCGTCAGCAAGCGCTTCGGCGGGCTGCAGGCCTTGTCGGATGTCGGCCTGAAGATCGAGTCGGGCCAGGTCTACGGCCTGATCGGCCCGAACGGCGCCGGCAAGACCACGTTCTTCAACGTCATCACGGGCCTGTATTCGCCCGACGGCGGCAGCTTCGAGCTGGGCGGCCAGCCCTACAAGCCCAGCGCCGTGCACGAGGTGGCCAAGCAGGGCATTGCGCGCACCTTTCAGAACATCCGCCTGTTCGCCGAGATGACGGCGCTGGAAAACGTCATGGTCGGGCGCCACGTGCGCACGAAGTCGGGCCTGCTCGGGGCCGTGTTCCGCACCGCCGGGTTCAAGGCCGAAGAGGCCGGCATCGCGCAGCGCGCCCAGGAACTGCTGGACTACGTGGGCATCGGCCGTTATGCCGATTTCCGCGCCCGCACCCTCAGCTATGGCGACCAGCGCAGGCTCGAGATCGCGCGCGCGCTGGCCACCGACCCCAAGCTCATCGCCCTGGACGAACCCGCGGCTGGCATGAACGCCACCGAAAAAGTCGTGCTGCGCGAACTCATCGACCGCATCCGCAAGGACGGTCGCACCATCCTGCTGATCGAGCACGACGTGAAGCTGGTGATGGGCCTGTGCGACCGCATGACGGTGCTGGACTACGGCAAGCAGATCGCCGAGGGCACGCCCGCGGAAGTGGTGAAGAACGAGAAGGTGATCGAGGCCTATCTGGGCACGGCCAAGCACTGAAGCGACCCTGAAAGTACGCGATGGCAGCATGCATGTTGAAAGTTTCCGGCTTGAAGGTGGCCTACGGTGGCATCCAGGCCGTCAAGGGCGTGAGCTTCGATGTCCTGGAAGGTGAACTCGTCAGCCTGATCGGCGCCAACGGTGCCGGCAAGACGACGACCCTGAAAGCCATCACCGGCACCCAGCCGCCGGCCGAAGGCTCGCCGGCCGAGGTGCAACGCAACGAGAAGGTGATCGAGGCCTACCTCGGCGCCGGGCACAAGGCGCATTGAACATGAGCAGCACATTCCTCAAAGTCAGCGGGCTCAAGGTGGCCTACGGCGGCATCCAGGCGGTCAAGGGCGTGTCCTTCGAAGTCAACGAAGGTGAACTCGTCAG
>JANOBX010000143.1:0-1566 GCA_031411875.1 Burkholderiales bacterium
GCGAACTTCTTGAACAGCACCGCCTTGCCTTCCATCACCGGCTTGGCCGCCAGCGGGCCGATGTCGCCCAGGCCCAGCACGGCCGTGCCGTTGGTGACCACGGCCACGAGGTTGCCGCGGGCGGTGTAGCGGAAGGCGTTGGCCGGGTCTTCGACGATGGCCTCGCAGGCAAAGGCCACGCCCGGGCTGTAGGCCAGGGCCAGGTCGTGCTGGTTGACCATCTGCTTGGTCGCTGCGATCTGCAGCTTTCCGGGGACCGGAAACTCGTGGTACTCCAGCGCGGCACGCTTCAGTTCCGCGACGCGGTCCTCGTGGGTGCGCTCGGCGTTCGTGTTCGAGTCGGTGGACATCGCGGCGGTCTCCTGGGCGGCCCTGGGCAAGGCGGGTCGCGGATTGTAGGTAGCGCAGTGTCGTCGTGCAGGCCCTGGCCTGCCCATGCGCGAAACTGCGTACGGCTTTGCCCGGCCTGCCGGCCAGAATCGACGCACCGTGGCCTTCCCACCCCAAGCCGTCCCTGCCGAGCAGCCTGCCGTCCCGGCGCCGCGTGGCGCGCGACGCTGGCGCCGCGCGCTGCTGTGGGCTGCACTGCTGGGGCTGCTGGCCGTGGCGCAGACGCTGCTCGTGGTCTTGACCGTGCAGGTCGAAGCGGCGCGCGCGCAGGAAGAAGCCGACAGCGCGGCCGCCGAGGTCGCCGGCCGCCTGCGGCGCGACCTGCTGCGCACGAGCCAGCAGTTGATGGCGCTGGGCTGGGGCGATCCACCGCTGTCGGCCTGGCGCAGCGGGTCTGTCGAGCTGCTCAAGAACCGCTCCGAGATCCGCCGCATCGAGCGCCGGGACAGCGCCTTCGGCCTCGTCGACGCCGTCGAGACACCGTTCGGCGCGCGTTTGTTCGACCACATCCCGAGAACGAGCCTGCGTCTCGATGGCGATGTCGCCTGCGCGGCGGCCCGTCGCAGCAGCGCGCCGAGCTTTTCCCGCAGCTACTTCGTTCCCTTGGCGGGCGGCCAGGGGCTGGAGGTGGTGGACCTGTGCGTGCCGGTCCTCGAGGGCGGGGTGCAGGTCGGCTATCTGGTCGCGAGCGTGGCGCTGCCGGCCGTGCTGGACTCGGCGCTGCCTGGGCTGGGCGGCCAACGCTACGAACTCAGCTTCGTCGAAGGCGACGGCACGCGGCTGGCCCGCACCGGTCCGGCCCGCGGCGCCGGCGTCTACAAGGCCGAGCGTTTGGTAGACCTGCCCGGCAACGCCCTGCAGCTTCGCGCCGACAGCACCGCCGGCCGGCCCAGCCTGATTCCGAACCTGGCCACGGCCCTGGTGCTCGGCCTGTCGCTGGCGCTGTTCGCGGTGGTCTTTCTGCTGGCACGCGACGTGCGCCGGCGCGCCGAGGCTGAACGTGCCCTCGCCGAGGCGCTGGCGTTCCGCAAGGCCATGGAGGACTCGCTCAGCACCGGCCTGCGCGCACGTGACCTGCAAGGCGCCATCACCTACGTCAACCCGGCCTTCTGCGCGATGGTGGGCTTCTCTGCCCCCGAGCTGCTGCTGCCGGGGGCCGGGGCCATCGGGCGCCCC
>JANOBX010000144.1:0-16216 GCA_031411875.1 Burkholderiales bacterium
CCGGCTGCGCCGCCGCCGGCGTCCGGAAGCGTGCGCTTCTAGCCGCGCCGCGTCAGCCTGGCTCGGGGCGCAGCCGGCGCGCCAGCCAGGCGCCCGCACCGACGGCGCCGCCCACGGTCCAGAACAGCACCCCCGCGCCGACGAGCGCGCCACTGGCTCCGAACAGCAGCGGCATCACCGTGCTCGACGCGTTGATGGCCATGGACCGGAAGGCCAGGGCTTCGCCGTGGCGCTGGTCGGGCGTCAGATGGTGCAGGGTGTTCATCACCACCGGCTACACCGCTCCCAGCGTCACGCCCAGCAACACCGCACACAGGCCCATCAGCAGCGGCGTGGCCGCCAGCGGATAGAGCGCGAACACCCCTGCGGTGCCCAGCATCGCGGCCCGCAGCACCAGCGTGTCCTGCAGGCGGTGCGCGACCAGCGGCACGAGCAGGCGCAACAGGGTCACCGACAGCGTGAAGCTGCCCAGCACCAGCCCGATGATGCTGGCAGAGAACCCGCGCTCGTGGCCGAGGATGGGGACGGCGAAACTGTGCACGTCCCAGCACATCGACAGCAGCCAGTTGATGACCAGCAGGCGCTTCATGCCCGGGGCGCGCAACAGGTCCCAGGCGCGGCGTCCGGCCACCTGCCCCTGCGGTTGGGGCAAGGGCAGCCGCGGCACACGCCGTGCCGCCACCACCGTCACCAGCGGCAGCGCCAGCAGCATCAGGTAAGCCGCGGCGAAGCCCTGGCCATCGATCATGAAGCCCACGGCCACGGGGCCCAGCACATTGGCGAAGGAAGGCGCAATGCCCAGCCAGCTGAAGATGCGCACCCGCTCGGTGGCGCTGCGGGCGGCGAGCCCGGCGCTGCGCTGCACCGTCAGCATGCCCATGTTGGCGCCGCTGCCCGACAACATCGCCGCCGCGCACATCAGGGCGAAGTGCCAGCGGCCTTCGATCAGGCTGGAAGCCACCGCCAGCAACATGCCAGCGGCCGTCAGACCGGCCGCCCATTGCATGGGGCGGAGAAAACCCAGGCGGTCGGCCATGCGCCCGGAGTGCAGGGCCAGCAGCACCGGCGCCGCCGCGAACAGGGCCAGCAGCAAGCCCACCGCCCAGGCGCTGTAGCCCTCGCGCAGGGCCTGCAGCGGCGCCGCCAGACGCAGACCGGCCATCGCCGAGTGCAGGCCCAGCTGGCTGAGGATCAGGGCTGCGAGCACACGGCCGCTGGCCCCTTCGCCCGGTGCGTCAGCAGCGCCGGAAGACGACGCCGCGGGTTCAGCCATCGGCTTCGTCGTCGTCGCTGCCGGCGGCTTGCGCCAGCCCGGGCAGCAGCGCCGCGACCTGCGCTTCCGGCAATGCCTCCACGCTCTTGAGCTTGCGCTCCATCGCCCGCGTGCGCACGGCCGCGGCGTCCAGCGTGTCGGTGGCCTCGCCCAGCTTCTTCTTGGTCTTGGCCAGGACGTCGCCGAACTTGCCGAACTCGGTCTTCACGGCGCCGAGCACTTCCCACACTTCGGCCGAGCGCTTTTCCAGCGCCAGCGTGCGAAAGCCCATCTGCAGGCTGGTCAGCGTGGCCAGCAGGGTGGTCGGGCCGGTGAGCATGACCTTGAATTCGCGCTGCAGCGCCTCGAGCAGGCCCGGCCGACGCAAGGCCTCGGCGTACAGGCCTTCGGTGGGCACGAACAGGATGCCGAAGTCGGTGGTGTGCGGCGGCGAGACGTACTTCTCGCGGATGCTCCTGGCTTCCAGCCGCAGCCGTGTCTCGATGGCCTTGGCGGCGGCCTCCACCGCCTGCGGGTCGGCGCGGTCCTGGGCTTCGAGCAGGCGTTCGTAGTCCTCGCGCGGAAACTTCGCGTCGATGGGCAACCACAGCGGTGCGCCATCGCTGCGCTGGCCGGGCAGGCGGATGGCGAACTCGACCCGTTCGCTGCTGCCCGGCACGGTGGCGACGTTGGTGGCGTACTGCTCGGGCGTGAACACCTGTTCCAGCAGGCCGGCGAGCTGCATCTCGCCGAAGACACCCCGCGTCTTCACGTTGGTGAGCACCCGGTTGAGCGAGCCCACGTCGCGTGCCAGGGTCTGCATCTCGCCCAGCCCCATGTGGACCTGCTCGAGCCGGTCGGCCACCTGCTTGAAGCTTTCACCCAGGCGTGTTTCCAGCGTCGCGTGCAGCTTCTCGTCGACGGTGGCGCGCATCTGTTCCAGCTTTTTCTCGTTGCCCTCCTGCAGGGCGGCCAGGCGGGTCTCGACCGCGTGGCGCATCTCGGTCTGGCGGCGTTCGTTGCTGTCGGTCAGCAGGCGCAGCTGTTCGGCCAGGGTGTCGCTGAAGCGGCGCAGCGCCGCGTCCTGCTGCTGCTGGGTCTTGTGGAGATCGGTGGTGAGCCGCACGCGCAAGGCGTCGATCTGGCCGTTCTGGGTGCGGGCGGCGTCGCCGCTCTGCGCCAGAAGCATCTGCTGGAAAGTGGCCAGGTCAGAGCGCGTGCCCTGCCCCTGGCGCCCGAGTTCGTCGCGCAGCTCGCGCTCCAGCCGGTCGATCAGCGTGCCGGCTTGATCGGCAGCGCGTCGCGCGGCGGCGTCGTCCGGCCGGCGCAGGGCCAGCCACAGCAACAGCAGCAGGTTCAAGGCCAGCAAGGCCAGGGCCAGTGCCGCCGTCCAGTCGGGCATCCATTCGGGCATCCGCTCGATTGTCTCAGCCCGTGCGCGCAGGCGCGGCCGTGGCCGCTTCGGCCGGCGTGGGCACTTCGCCTGCGGTTTCGTCGCCCAGCAGCTGGGGATGCTGCCCCGGGCTGCCCCACTGCACCTGCAGGGCATTGCAGCGCGTCTGCATGGCCGCGGCGTCGGCGATGCGCGCACGGTAGCGCTGCAAGGTGGCCTGGGCGCTGTGCAGCAGCTTGGCGTTGTGGGTGGACTCGGTGTCCGAGAGCAGCTTGTCGACGGCGCGCCGCGGGTCGCCGGCCAGCACCTGGCCGAGTGCCGCCTGGGCCATCTCGCTGATCTCGGCATGCGCCTGGCGCAACACGTCGACATGCGGCGGGTGGTCCTGGCAGGCCTGGGCCAGCACCTCGGTGGCATGGCGGCTGATGCAAAAGCGCAGGCCCAGCCTGCGCACCACCGCGCCGGCCGCGGTGACGTTCACGTCCACCGTCTGCAATGCGGCCAGCAGCGACAGCAGGTTGGTGGCGGCCTCGATGTCGAACGCCGGCTCATCGGTCGTCGCCGCCAGCGCCAGGGCGTGCTCGCCCGCTTCAGCGCTGCGGCCCTGCAGGGCGTCGTCCAGCGCCTGGACCGTCAGCGCCAGTCGCCGAGGCCGCGTGCCGCCGGCCTCGTCGCCGCGCTGGCCCTGGTTCGCGACCGGGCCCGCAGCCGCAGGCGCGGCCAGGGCCTCGTCGACCATCAGGCGACACGCCTGCAGCGCCGCCGCATCGCGTTGCCGGAAATGCAGCATGGCCAGCAGCAGCAGCGTCTGCGGATCGAACTCGCGCGCCTGCCGACCCATGGCGGCAGCACGCTCCAGTGCCGCCTGGGCGCTGATGGGGTCGTCGGCGTAGTAGGCCAGGATGCCGTACTTCTGCGCGCGCAGCACCGAAGCCGGGGTGATCTGGCTGGCCTGACGGTAGGCCGTCAGGGCAGCCTGCAGGTCGCCCTGTTCGGCATGCAGCTTGCCCAGCACGTCGTAGGCGTCGACATAGCGGGGCTCGGTCGCCAGCAGGTTTTCGATGGTCGACAAGGCCTTGCCGGGTGCACCGGAAGCCGCGAGCGTGCGAGCCAGCCCCAGCTTGGCCCAGGGCACGGCCTTGACCGCCAGCACGTTTTCGAAAAGCTTGGACGCCAACGCCGCCTTGTCCAGCCGCAAGGCGAGTTCGGCCCCGAGTCGGGCGGCATGGGTCCAGTGCGGCGCCTTGCGGCTGAACAGGGTCTCGCAGATCTTCAGGGCATCGGCATGGCGGTTGGCGTCGATGGCGTCGAACACCGGACCGAGGGTCTCCTTGCGCCGGTAGGCGGCGATCAGCCGGTCTTCCAGCCCGCCGGGGCTGTAGGGGCGGATGACAAAGCCGTCGACGGCCGATTCAGCCACCTCGGCCACGGTGTTGTAGGTGGCGTCGGCGGAAATCACCATCACGATGGTGCGCAGCGAGAGCCTGGCGGTGCGGCGCAGTTCCTCGATCAGGTCCTGCCCCATGGTGCCGTCGGCCAGGCGCTGTTCGCAGAGCACGACGTCGAAGCCGCGCTCGTCGATGTGGCGGATGGCCTCGGCCGCACGCGCGCACTGCACCACCTGCCCCACCCCCAGCATGCGCAGATGCGAGGCCAGGATGTTGCTGGTGGTGAGGTGGCTGTCGACGATGAGCGCGCGCGTCAGGGGGCCGAAGCGCGGCTTGATCGGCAAGGCGTGGAAGGTGGCCAAGGTGGGGCGCGTGCAGGTCGCAACTCCTGCGTATCGGCGCCAGCGGCCCGAACTTGAGTCTTGGTTGAGCGCCTGGACGGGTCAGCTCAGGCGACGAGACCGCCCGTAGCTCCTGAACCGGTCGATGACCTCGGCCATCTGCCGCTTCGACAGCAGCACCGGTTCGCCCACGCTCAGCGCCTGCAGGTAAATGCCGCACAGCGCCTCGATTTCCACCGCCACCTTGGCCGCGTGGTCCAGCGACGTGCCGCCGGCGACGAGCCCGTGGTTGGCCATCAGGCAGGCGTTGCGGTCACAAAATGCCGCGCCCACGGCTTCCGACAGGGCCTGGGTGCCGAACAGGTGGTAGGGCGTGCAGGGCACGCTGTCGCCCCCGGCCACCGCCACCATATAGTGAAACGCCGGCAACCCACGCCGCAGGCAGGCCAGCGCCGTGGCGTGCGGGGAATGCAGGTGCACGACGGCCTGCAGTTCGGCCCGCGTCGCGTACACCGCGCGGTGAAACGGCCACTCGGTCGACGGCGCCCAGTCGCCGGCCAGCACGCTGCCGTCCATGCCCACGCGCACCAGGTCGCCGGGCCCCATCTCGTCGGCCGGCATGCCGCTGGGGGTGACCCAGAAGCTGGCCTCGGCCAGGACGTCTGCGCTGGCACGCACGCTGAGGTTGCCGGTGCTGCCACGGTTCAGGCCCTGCGCGTCGAGACGGCGGGCGGTGGCGACCAGCGCTTCGCGCAGGGCCAGGTCGGCAACGTCCGGGCCGGTCATCGGGATGATGGGTCCATCAAGCGGCGCAGCGCGGCCTCCTGGGCCGGCACCAGGCCGCGTTCGGTGATCAGCCCGGTGACCAGCCGGGCCGGCGTGACGTCGAAGGCCGGGTTCGCGGCGGCACTGCCGTCGGGGGTGACCTGCACTTCCAGCACCTCGCCGCTGGCCGCGCGGCCGGCCAGGTGCGTGACCTCGCGCGCGCTGCGCTCTTCGATGGGAATCTCGGCCAGCCCGTCGCTCAAGCTCAGGTCCAGCGTCGAGGTGGGCATGGCCACGTAGAAGGGCACGCCGTTGTCGCGGGCCGCCAGGGCCTTCAGGTAGGTGCCGATCTTGTTGCAGGCATCGCCGTTGGCGGCCACGCGGTCGCAGCCGACGATGACCAGGTCGACCTGCCGGTGCTGCATCAGGTGGCCGCCGGCGTTGTCGGCCACCACCGTGTGCGGCACGCCGGCCTGCCCCAGTTCCCAGGCCGTCAGGCTGGCACCCTGGTTGCGCGGCCGCGTCTCGTCGACCCACACGTGCAAGGGCAAGCCTGCCGCATGGGCCTGGTAGATGGGCGCGGTGGCCGTGCCCCAGCCCACCGTGGCCAGCCAGCCGGCGTTGCAGTGGGTCAGCAGCTGCAGCGGCCCACCGCCGACGGCCGCACGGCGCGCCGCCAGCGCCTGCAGGATGGGCAGGCCGTTGCGGCCGATGGCGGCGTTCACCGCCAGGTCCTCGGTGGCGATGGCCTCGGCCTCGGCCCAGGTGGCGGCGGCACGTTCGGCTGGCGGCAAGGGCGACCAGACCCGGGCCATGCGCCGCAGCGCCCAGGCCAGGTTCACGGCGGTGGGGCGCGAAGCCTGGAGTCTTTCGGTGGCCGCCGCCATGGCCGCATCACCGGCGTCGGCGCGCGCCTGCAGCGCCACGCCGAAGGCGGCGGTGGCGCCGATGAGCGGTGCGCCCCGCACCCACATGTCGCGGATGGCGGTGAACACCGCCTCCACCCCGTCGAGCCGTTCCATGCGCAGGGCATGCGGCAGCTGGCGCTGGTCGATCACCTCGACCGCGTCACGCCCCGCCAGAGCACGGATCGGTCGCAGCCGATGCGGGGGTTCGTGCTCGCCGCGCGTCATGCCGCCGGCCCCAGCACGCGGCCGGCGATGCAGCGCAGCCGCTCGACCATGGCCGGGTCGCGCGCCTCGGGTGCCGTGATCAGCGAAAACTGCAGCGCGCTGCGGCAGGCGCAGGCCGCGGCCTTCGGGTCGGCGGTGATCTGCCCGGCCAACCCGGCGACCAGGGTGCGCGCCGCCTGGGCGTTGGCCAGCAGCACCTGGATGATGGCGTCGACGGTGACCGCGTCGTGCGCCGGGTGCCAGCAGTCGAAGTCGGTGACCATGCCGACGCTGGCGTAGCAGAGCTCGGCTTCGCGCGCGAGCTTGGCCTCGGGCATGTTGGTCATGCCGATGACGCTGCAGTTCCAGCTGCGGTAGAGCTCGCTTTCGGCACGGGTGCTGAACTGCGGGCCTTCGATGGCGAGATAGCAGCCGCCGCGCACGTGCGGCACGCCCTGCTGCTGCAGCGCGGTCTGCACATGGTCGCCCAGGCGCGTGCACACCGGGTCGGCCAGCGACACATGGGCCACCAGGCCGGTGCCGAAGAAGCTCTTGGCGCGGGCGTGGGTGCGGTCGATGAACTGGTCGACGACGACGAAGCTGCCCGGTGGCAGGTCGGCGCGCAGGCCGCCCACGGCCGACAGCGACAGCACGTCGGTGGCGCCCAGCATCTTCAGCGCCGCGATGTTGGCGCGGTAGTTCACTTCCGAGGGCGGGATGCAGTGGCCGCGGCCATGGCGCGGCAGGAAGGCCAGTTCGGCCTCGCCCTGGGCCGTGTGCAGGCGGCCGCGGAAGATATGGTCTGACGGCGCGCCCCAGGGGGTGTCGACGGTTTCCCAGCGGGTGTCGGTCAGGCCCGGCAGGTCGTACAGGCCGCTGCCACCGATGATGGCCAGCACGGGTTTGTTCATTCCACGGTCTCCAGGGATTGGGTCGCAGGGCGGGCAGAGCGTGCAGCCGTGGCCTGGCGCGCGACCTCGGTGGGCGGCAGCGTCTTCAGGCGGTGGTCCGACCACACCTGCCGCCAGCGCCTGGCCCCCGGCGTGCCGTTCCACAGGCCGAGCATGTGGCGCGCGGCCGGTGCCCAGGCGCGGCCTGCGGCATGCAGGCGCGACAGGTAGGCCAGCATGCCGTCCTCGACCTGCTCGCGCGCCGCGGACGGGCCCGGAACGCCGAAGAACGCGTTGTCCCAGCCGGCCATGGCCCAGGGCTCGTGGTAGGCATGGCGACCGACCATCACGCCGTCGACCTGGGCCAGGTGTTCTGCGATGGCGGCGTCGCTGGCGATGCCGCCGTTGACGACGAAGCTGAACGCCGGGAAGTCGGCCTTCAGGCGGGCGACGAAGCCATGGCGCAAGGGTGGCAGCTCACGGTTTTCCTTGGGGCTGAGCCCTTCCAGCCAGGCGCTGCGCGCGTGCACGATGAAGACGCTGCAGCCACCGCGGCTGGCCACGGTGCCGACGAAGTCGCGCACGAAGTCGTAGCTGTCCTGCCGGTCGACGCCGATGCGGTGCTTCACCGTCACGGGCAGCGTGCAGGCCTGGCGCATCGCGTCGACGCATTCGCCCACCAGCGCGGCTTCGCTCATCAGGCAGGCGCCGAAGGCACCGCGTTGCACGCGCGGGCTGGGGCAGCCGCAGTTCAGGTTGACCTCGTCGTAGCCCCATTCCTCGGCCAGCCTGGCGCAGGTGGCGAGGTCGGCGGGTTCGCTGCCGCCCAGCTGCAGGGCCAGCGGGTGCTCTTCGGTGCTGAAGTCCAGATGACGGGGCACGTCGCCATGCAGCAGTGCGCCCGTGGTCACCATCTCGGTGTACAGGCGCGTGTGGCGCGTGATCAGGCGGTGGAAGACGCGGCAATGGCGGTCGGTCCAGTCCATCATCGGGGCGACGGACAGGCGCCAGGGGCTCAGGGAAGGGTCGGTCTGCACGAGATGCGGTGGGTTGGGAACGAGCCTGCGCGCGGAACGTCGAGGGTGCGCGGTGCGCTGCGGCGGGATGGTAATCAATGCGGCGCCGAAGCTCGGGGCGTGTCCAGGCGTTCGCGCAACTGCGCCACGGCATCCTCACCCGCGCTGAACAGGGCCGCTGGCCCGAGTTCCCGGTCGACACCGGTCTGGGCCAACATCGCCAGCACTTCGAGCTTCACGTCGTAGAGGTACAGGCCGCCGCCCAGTTCGCGGCGGCGGCGCGCTTCGCTGGCCAGCATCTGCGCGCCGGCGAAGTCTACGAAGTTCACACCGCCGGCCAGCAGCAGCACGTGGCGCCGGGCGCCGTCTGCCTCGTCGACCTGCTGCAGCCCTTCTGCCAGGTGGCTCACGGCGCCGAAGAAGATCGACCCGTCCAGGCGCAGCACCGTCAAGGGCGCGCGCCCGGGCGGCTCGACATCGGTCGATAGCGCGGCCGGCCAGCCGGACTGCGCCGGGCGCAGCGCCACCAGCGGCGGACGCGAGGTGCGGTTCAGGTACAGCATCAGCGACAGCAACACGCCGATGTAGATGGCGAACTCCAGCTGCAGCGTCAGCGTGGCTGCCAACGTGGCCAGCAGCACGCCGGCTTCCTGACGGCTGGCACGCACGATGGCGCGCATGTGGTGCCAGTCGAACAGGCCCCAGGCCACGACGAAGAGCAGGCCAGCCATCGCGGGCATCGGCAGGTAGACCGCCCATGGCGCGAGAAACAGCATCAGCACCAGCAACAGCACCGCCGAGGCCACCGCGGCCAGTGGCGTGCGCGCGCCGGCCTCGAAGTTCAGCCCGCTGCGGTTGAAGCTGCCGCTGGACGCATAACCCGAGAAGAACGCACCGGCCAGGTTCGACAGCCCCTGGCCGATGAATTCCTGGTTGCCGTCGATGCGCTGCTGGGTGCGCAGCGCGATCGCCCGGGAGATCGACACCGCCTCGGTCAGCGCGAGCAGCGCCACCGCCACCGCGATCGGCATCAGCTGCTCCAGCGTCGCTGGCGACAATTCGGGCATCGACAGGGGCGGCAGGCCGATCTTCAGCGCCCCGATGTTGCGGATGCCGGTGACCGCCGCACCGCCAGCCCAGTGGTCGAGCAGGGCCGCCACGCCAGCACCCGCCAGCAGGCCGACGATCATGTGCGGCACGAGCGGCGCCCAGCGCCTGCAGGCCAGGCTGGCCAATACCGTGCTCACCGCCACGGCCGTGACCCAGGGGTTGATGCGGTCGGCCTGTTCCACCAGCGCCTGCAGGACCGCCTTGACCGAGGCACCCCGCTCGATGTCGACGCCGAAGAAGTTCCGCACCTGGCTGAAGGCGATGAGGATGGCCGCTCCACCCGTGAAGCCCACCACCACCGTGTGCGAGACGAAATTGGCCAGCGCCCCCAACCGCAACAGACCCAGCGCGAGCTGGATCAGGCCCACCAGCAGCGTGAGCGTGAGCACCAGGCTCACGAAAGCCGGGCTGCCGGGCGGCGCCAGCGGGCCGATGCTGGCGAAGATGACGATCGAGATCGCCGTCGTCGGCCCCGACACCAGGTGCCAGGAAGAGCCCCACAGCGCCGCGACGATGGCCGGCAGCATGGCGGCGTACAGCCCGTATTCGGGCGGCATGCCGGCGATGGTGGCAAAGGCCACGCCCTGCGGTATCAGCACCAGGGCGCCGGTGAGCCCGGCGATGGCGTCGGCACGCAGCGTGGCGCGCGTGATGCGGGGCCAGCGCCGCCAGGCCGGCAGCAGCCGCCGCCACAGTGCAGGCGCGGCGTGGCTGGCGCTGCCGCCGGGCGGGTCGCTCATCATTGGGCGCCGCAATGGCGCATGAAGACCTGGGTCACGGCGCCCAGGGATTTGTCGCGATACAGCACCGTCGCCAGGCGACGCCGGGCCGCAGGCAGGCGCGTCGGCAACAGGACCAGGCGGCGGTCGTCCAGGCCCGAGCCCATGGCATGGCGTGACAGGCAGCCCAGCCCCACGCCCTCGGCCACCACGCGCTTGACGGCTTCGTTGCTGCCGCGCTCGAGGCCCACCCGCACCTGCGGCAGGTGCGCCTGGGCGCGTGGAAGCAGCGCACGGCCGTTTTCGTTCAGCACCAGCCGGCGCCCCCGGCGGTCGAACAAGGGGGCGCCCAGCGCCGCTGGCGGTTTTCTTCGGGGGGTTGCAATCGATGGGTTTCGGCGGTCACGGCAAGCTGAATTCTCCACTTCTTGGGGTCAGCGCTCGGCCCTGGCATCGCCCGGACCAGACACCCGGAAACCCGAATGGCTGCCACCGTCCCGATCCACGACCCGAGCGCGCCACCGCTGTCGGGTGCCAGAACCGAGATCAAGACCTCCACCTGCTACATGTGCGCCTGTCGATGCGGCATCCGCGTGCATCTGCGGGAAGGCACGAAGGGCCCCGAGGTGCCGGCTGGTGCCGTGGCTGGCCTCGGCGACCACGGCGGCCACGCTGCTGGCCGTCATAGGCGTGCGCCATCCGCGCATCCGTCCATCGGGCAGATCTCGCAGGGCTCGATGGGCGACAGCTTCGACACCCGCGAGTTCTTCCATGGCCGACCCGAAGCCTTCGTCCAACGCATGCGCTGGGCTTCAGCCGGGCTGGGCTTCGCGTTGCCGGCCGGGCTGCTGCTGATGGCGCCACCCACTTCGGCGCTGTGGTGGGCGCTGTGCCTGCTGCAGTGGCCGGGCCTGCTGGCCGAACGCTGGAGCTTCTTCGCCGAGGGGCAGCACACCCAGAACCTGTACTACCGCGCCGTCGGCTGAACGCGGCGCCGCAGCGCCGGGCTCAGCTGTGGATGTAGCGCTCGAAGACCGCGCCGTAGTCGCGGCGGCTGAAGCGGTCGAGCACCGCAGCGTTGTAGTGGGTGAGCAGGGTGTTGAATTGCTGCGCCACGCTGTCGTCGGCGGCCAAGGTGTTCAGCTTGTAGATCGAACCCGCCACCTGCAGGCAATCCCGCGCATTGGCGCGGGCGATCTCGTCGCGGCGCTGGATCCGCCCGATGGTGATCAGGGCCTTGTAGATGTCCTTGAGTTGCTCGATGAAGTTCTTGCGCACGTCGATGCTGAAGACGGTGTCGCCGTCCACGGTGAACTTCAGTTCCACGTCCATGTCGATGGTGCCGGCGGTTTCCAGCATCACGCCGGTGACCGCGTGGGTGGCGAATTCATAGCGACGGATGGTGCGCTTGGACGAAACCGCCGAATCGCCGTCGACGTGAATCAGGCCGAGATTGGTGAAGCAGTACTCGTCCTTCTTCGACTTGATGAGGAAGAAGATCTTCTCCCCGTCCTCGGTGAACAGGTAATCGTCAGCGTCGACCTTGTTGTAGTCGGACGGCGGAACGATGACACCGATGTCGCTGAGGCCCAGCGCCTCTGATGCCAGCTTCTTGAACATGGACGGGTTCCTCGCGGTGGGTGGGCAAGGCGCGCATGCTAGGCACTGATGCAGCGCTTGCGAAGCACCTAGAACGCGGATTCAGGCCCACGCCAGGGCCGAAGCAGACCCGATCAGCACCACGGCCAAGGGCAGCAGGAACAGCCAGTAGGGACGCCCGGGCGAGCCTTCCGGACCGGCCACGGCCTCCACGCCGGGCAGCAGGCCCTCCAGGTCTTCGGCAAAGGCCTCGCTGCGATGGTGCAGCGCCGGGTGCAGCGCGGGGTGGGGGGCCATTGGTTCTGGCCGGGTTCTGTCGATCTTCATGACGGTGGGCTCCCGTGCTGGCAAGCGCCAGTCCAGACAATGTCGCAGCCTTCGACCGTTGCGCGTGTGACGGCCGTCACCCTCGTCCCCGTTTGGAGCCGGACCCCCCTTGGCTAGCGGGTCGGGCAGTGCCGCCTGGGGACGCGACAACGCCCGACGACCAGTAGCATCGCTGCATGGTTCTTTGCCCTGCGCGGCATCAACGCCTGCCACCATGAATACGCCCGGCCGGCGCTCGCCCCTCGACTTCTGGCCGCAGGCGCAGGCTCAGACCGCACCCGTGCCGCCTGCAGCCGTGGACGTGCTGCGTTATGGGGGCGACGCCGGCTTCGCACCCTTCGAGTCGCTCGATGCGCAGGGCCGCCCCGGCGGCTTCCAAGTCGAAATGTTGAGCGTGCTGGCCAAACGCATCGCCCGGCCGATCGACATCCGGCTGCGTTCCTGGGCGCAGACCGAAGCGGCGTTCCGCAACGGCGAGATCGACGTCCTGGCGATGGTGCCGACGCCCGCGCGCCGCAGCTGGGCGCTGTTCTGCCGCGGCCACGCCTCGCCGGTGCTGGCGGCCTACCACCAGCAGGGGCAGCCCGACCCCCAGGGCCCGCAAGCGCTCGCGGGCCAGCGCCTGGTCGTGCTGGCCGGCGAGGCGATGCGGGAAACGCTGGCCACCACCTTCAGCCACCTGCCCGAGCCGGTGCTGACGGTGTCCGACGCCACCGATGCGCTGCGCGCGGTGGCCGACGGACGGGCCGACGTGGCCGTGCTGTTGCGCGCCTATGCAGACCCGGTGCTGGCCGCCGGCCGGGCACCCGGCGTCGTGGCGAGCACACTGAATCTGCTGCTGCAGACCTACGCACTGGCGGTGTTGCCCGGCCGGCAGGACCTGCTGAATTTGCTGCAGGTCGGCCTGGACGCGATGGAAGCCGACGGCACGCTCGAGGCCCTGCGCACGGCCTGGTTGCCCAGCCACAGTGCCCTGGCCGATGCCCACCGGATGGAGACGGGCCTCACCATCGGGCGCTACCAGACGCTGGGCATGGCCGGTCTGGCGGCGGCAGCGCTCGGGGCCCTGGGATGGACGCTGCAGCGCCGCAACCTCGCCGCCCAGCGCGAGCGCCGGCGCCGCATGCAGGCCGAGGGCGCGCTGAGGCGCGCCGAAGAGCTGCTCGGACGCAGCTTCACCCAGCACCCTGAAGCCATGCTCGTGATCGAGCGTGGCACGGGCATCGTGCGCGACGCGAACCAGGCGGCCCACCGCCTGCTGGGGGTGGCCCACGCGGCGCTGATCGGGCGGCCGCTCGGTCTGCTCGAGCAGCACCTGCCCGCTGGCGCCCTGCCGCCGCTGACGGCCATGCTGGATCAGAACGGCGAGATCAGCGGCCTGCCCCTGCAGCTGAACCTGGCCGACGGCAGTCGGCGCGACTGCCTGCTCAGCGCAGACGAGATGCAGGTGGGTGAGGTGCTGCAGGTTTTCTGCCTGCTGCGCGACATCAGCGAGGACCTGAAGCTCGATGCCGAGATGCAGCAGGGTTATGACCACCTGCTCGGCGAGCTGCGCAGCGCGAAAGACGCCCTGGACGCCGCACGCGACGCCCGCGTGCGGGCAGAGCAGCGGCTGGAAGACTTCACCCAGGCCGTGACCCACGACCTCCAGTCGCCGCTGCGGGCCTTGCAGGGTTTTGTCGGCCTGCTGCGCGAACGCCTGCTGGCCGGCCACACCCGCGAGTCCCTGGCCTACAGCGACCACATCGGCCGGGCCGGCCAGCGCATGAACGCGATGGTGAGCTCGCTGTCCAGGCTGGCGCAGGTGACGCGGCAGCCGCTGCAGCGTCAGCCGATCGAAATGACCACGCTTGCGCAGGGCACCTGGTCCATGCTGGGCATCGCCCACCGCGACTGGCAGGCCCAGTGCGAGGTGGCCACCCTGCCCGTGGCCCAGGCCGACTCCGAACTCGTGGCGCAGGTGTGGCAGAACCTGATGGAAAACGCGGGCAAGTTCACCGTCGGCGTGGCGCAGCCTCGGGTGCGGGTCGACAGCCACCACAACGAGCGCGGCACCTGGTACCGCGTCACCGACAACGGGGTGGGTTTCGACATGTCACGGGCCGCGGGCCTGTTCCAGCCTTTTCAGCGCATGCATGCTGGGCCTCGCTTCGAGGGGAGCGGCGTGGGTCTGTCGGTGGTGCGCAGAATCGTCGAACTGCACGGCGGCGAGGTTCGGGTGCGCAGTGCGCCCGGGGTCGGCACGGTCGCGGAATTCACGCTCGACGCCATGCCGGGGTCTGCCGCGGAAGGTGGCCGCTGAGCAGCCCCGCCCCAGATGGCGGGCTTGCGCCTCCTCAAAGAAGGATTCGAAAGCCGAACGTACACTCCCTGCACGTATCGAGTCTGTCTTTCACGCCCGTTTTCGTCTCTTGCAGCTGTACCCGGCCACCGTCGAACCGCTTGCCTCGCAGCCATGGCCTGCCGGCCGCTGCATCCTGCAGACCGAGGCGCTGGCTGGCGAACGGGGCGACAGGCGCTTGTTCGAGGGATTGGACCTGGCACTGGCGCCGGGCACCGTGACCTGGTTGCGCGGTCGGAACGGCCGCGGCAAGACCACGCTGCTGCGGCTGCTGGCGGGCCTGGCGACTCCGGCCGCCGGCAGCATCCGGCTGCTGGGTCGACCACAGCGTGAAGCCGGCCTGGAAGGGCGCAGGCTCTGGGTCTACATCGGGCATCAGAACGCCTTGAAGGACGATCTGAACGTCACCGAAGCGCTTCGTTTCCTGGCTCGGCTGCACGGCCTGCCCCACGAAGACGCTGCCCTGCGGCAGGCGCTGCAGCGCCTGGGAATCGCCCAGCGCCGCCACGCGATGGTGCGCACGCTCAGCCAGGGGCAACGCCGGCGCGTGGCGCTGGCACGCCTGGCGTTGTCGGCTGCCGCCCCGCTGTGGCTGCTGGACGAACCCTATGACGCCCTGGACAGCGACGGCATCGAAGCCTTGAACGCCGTCATTTCCGCACACGCCCTGGCCGGTGGCTGCGTGCTGCTCACCAGCCACCAGGCCCTGTCGATCAGCCAGCCCGCGCCGGACGTGCTGGACCTGGAACATTTCGCGCCGCAGCCGGCAGCGCGCCCCCCACGGGACGAAGCCAGCGATGCGGCCGGCCGATGACCAGCGTTTTCACGTGTGTGCTGCTGCGCGACCTGAAGCTCGCGTCGCGACGGCGCGTCGACGCACTGCTGCCCCTGGCCTTCTTCCTGGTGGCCTTGAGCCTCTTCCCGCTGGGCGTGGGGCCGGAACCGCGGACGCTGCGCGAGATCGCCCCAGGCATCGTCTGGGTCTGCGCCCTGCTGGCATCGATGTTGTCGGTGGGCCAGCTCTTTGCGGGCGACATGGCCGACGGTTCACTGGAACAGATGCTGCTGGCGCCGGCCTCAGCCATCGCCGTGGCTTCGGCCAAATGCACGGCGCACTGGCTGCTGACCGGGCTGCCGCTGATCGTGGCCACGCCGCTGGCGGGACTGGTCTTCAACATGTCGGGCCCGGCGATGTGGGCCCTTGTCTTCAGTCTGGTGCTGGGCACACCCATCCTCAGCCTGCTGGGCGGTCTGGGCGCCGCGCTGACGCTGGGGCTGCGCAGCGGTGGCATGCTGTTGATCCTGGTGGTGCTGCCGCTGGCCACGCCGGCACTGATCTTCGGCGCCGGCGCCGTGGGCATGGTCGAGGCAGGTTTGTCGGCTTCGGGACATTATTCGCTGCTCGGCGCACTGCTCATCGCCACGTCCGTAGGTGCCCCCGTGGCCACGGCAGCGGCGCTGCGCATCTCGACAGAGTGAACTGACCATGCCCACCTCGTCCCGCAATCCCGCCGTCGACAAGCCGCCGCTGCGCCTGTTCAGCTTCGCAGCACCCTCGCGCTTCTACGCGCTGACCGGCTGGCTTGTTCCGCTGTGCTGGGCCGTGACTCTGGGGTTCGCAGCGGTCGGCCTGTACATGGGCTTTTTCGTCGCGCCGACCGACGCCACTCAGGGCGATTCGTACCGCATCATCTTCATCCACGTGCCGGCTGCATGGATGTCCATGCTGCTTTACCTGGTGATGGCGTTCTGGGCCGGCATCGGCTGGGCCTTCAACGCCAGGCTGGCGTCGATGGTGGCGCAGGCCATTGCACCCACCGGCGCGATGTTCACCTTCATCGCGCTGTGGAGCGGCGCCCTGTGGGGCAAGCCCACCTGGGGAACGTGGTGGGTCTGGGATGCGCGACTCACTTCGGAACTGATCCTGCTCTTCCTCTACCTCGGCTTCATCGCGTTGAAGGCC
>JANOBX010000145.1:0-14754 GCA_031411875.1 Burkholderiales bacterium
CCGAGGGGCCCGTGATGCTGGGAATTTTGGCGGAGAGGGTGGGATTCGAACCCACGGTACCTTGCGGTACGCCTGATTTCGAGTCAGGTACATTCGACCACTCTGCCACCTCTCCTGGTGTTTGCTCGCCAGCTCAGTGCACGGGCGATTTCGCGGTCGGCGAAGCCCCCTAGTCTAGCGCATCACGGACGCAGTTCTGTCACCCCACCCATGTACGGCTGCAGCGCGGCAGGAATGCGCACCGAGCCATCGGCTTGCTGATGGTTCTCCAGCACCGCCACCAAGCTGCGGCCCACTGCCAGGCCTGAACCATTCAGCGTGTGCAGGAGTTCGGGCTTGCCCTGCGCATTGCGATAGCGGGCCTGCATGCGGCGCGACTGGAATGCTTCGCAGTTGCTGCAGGAGCTGATCTCGCGGTAAGTGTCCTGCGCCGGCAGCCACACCTCCAGGTCGTAGGTGCGTGCGGCCGCAAAGCCCATGTCGCCGGTGCACAGCGCCAGCAGGCGGTAGGGCAGCTCCAGCTTCTTCAGGATGGTCTCGGCGTGGCCCACCATCTCCTGGAGCGCGGCGTCACTGTGTTCGGGCTGGACGATCTGCACCATCTCGACCTTGTCGAACTGGTGCTGACGGATCAGGCCGCGGATGTCGCGCCCGCCGCTGCCGGCCTCGCTGCGAAAGCACGGGCTGTGCGCCGTCAGCTTGATGGGCAGCTGCGCCACGTCCAGGATCTGTTCACGCACGGTGTTGGTCAGCGAGACCTCGGACGTGGGGATCAGGTACTGCTCGGGCTGGTCTTCGCTGCCGCCGCGGGTGACCCAGAACATGTCTTCGCGCAGCTTCGGCAGCTGCCCCGTGCCTTCCAGCACTTCGCGGTTGACGATGTAGGGCGTGTAGCACTCGGTGTATCCATGCTCCAGCGTGTGCACGTCGAGCATGAACTGCGCGAGCGCACGGTGCAGCCTGGCCACCGGGCCGCGCAGCAGGGTGAAGCGCGAGCCCGACAGCAGCGCGCCGGTCTCGAAGTCCAGGCCCAGCGGTGCGCCCAGGTCGACATGGTCCTGAGGTTTGAAGCCCAGCGGCAGGGGCTCGGTGCCGTTCGGCGCCCAGCGCCTCAGCTCGACATTGCCGTGTTCGTCGGTCCCGTCGGGCACGCCCGGCTGCGGCAGGTTGGGCAGCGACATCAGCATCGCCTGCAGCTCCGCCTGGATGGCTTCCAACCGGTCGGCACCGGCCTTCAACTGGTCGCCCAGGCCAGCCACCTGGGACATCACCGCGCCGGTGTCGCCACCCTGCGACTTGATCTGGCCGATCTGCTTGCTCAGCGCATTGCGCTGGGCCTGCAGCTGTTCGGTCTGCGTCTGCAATTGCTTGCGTTCGCCTTCCAGCGCGCTGTAGCGCGCCACGTCCAGGAAGGCTTGCGGGTTCTTGCGCCGCTGCAGTTGTGCAACGACCGCGTCCAGGTCACGGCGCAGCAGGTTGATGTCGATCATGGGGCGGGCGGGTCCATCCGGGCGTTGGAAATCGATGGGAGCGTCGGCGTTCCGGCCAGGCCGGCCATGCTGCGGTCACCCAGTCCGCGCGGCAGCGGAAAGTGGACGGCCTCGACCACACCGTCCATCTTGCGCACGCTCACGGCGCCCAGCTCGCGGAGGCGCACGATGACCTGGTTGACCAGGATGTCCGGTGCCGAAGCGCCAGCGGTCAGGCCGACGCGGCGGCGGCCGTCGAACCATTCGGCGCGCAGGTCTTCGGCCGCGTCCACCATGTAGGCGGCCGTGCCCAGACGCTGCGCCAGTTCCTGCAAGCGGTTGCTGTTGCTGCTGGTGGGGCTGCCCACGACGATGACGACGTCGACCGCCGGCGCCAGCACCTTGACAGCGTCCTGCCGGTTCTGCGTGGCGTAGCAGATGTCCTGCTTCTTCGGTTCGCGCACATGCGGAAAGCAGCGCTTCACCTCGGCCAGGATTTCGGCGGCGTCGTCCACGCTCAGGGTGGTTTGGGTCACCACCGCCAGCTTGTCGCCGCGCGGCTGCACATGCTGCACGTCGGCGGTGTCCTCGACGAGGTAGATGCCTTCGCTCAGCTGCCCCATGGTGCCTTCGACCTCGGGGTGGCCCTTGTGGCCGATCATGATGAACTCGTAGCCTTCCTTGGCGAGCTTGGCCACCTCGACGTGCACCTTGGTCACCAGCGGACAGGTGGCGTCGAAGACCTGGAAGCCGCGCTGCGCAGCCTCGGCCCGCACGGCCTGGCTCACGCCATGGGCGCTGAACACCAGCGTGGCGCCGGGGGGCACGTCGGCCAGGTCTTCGATGAAGATGGCCCCCTTGGCTTTCAGGTCGTTGACGACGTAGGTGTTGTGGACGATCTCGTGGCGCACGTAGATGGGCGCGCCGAAGCGCTTGATGGCGCGTTCGACGATCTCGATGGCACGGTCCACGCCGGCACAGAAGCCGCGCGGTTCAGCCAGCAGCACTTCCTCGATCGACACGTTCTTCTCGCCTTTCAGCAGATGGTTCACATCACGCCCAGCAGCTTCACTTCGAAGCGCACGGCCTGGCCGGCCAGGGGGTGGTTGAAATCGAAGAGCAGCCAGTCGCCGCCCTTCTCGCGCACCACGCCGGCGTAGGTGCCCTGGCCGTCGGGGGTGGGAAATTCGACCACGTCGCCCACCTCGTAGGCGGCGTCGGCGTCGCCCAGCTCGTGCAGCAGGCTCAGCTTCACGCGCTGCAGCATGTCCGGGCTGCGCTGGCCGAAGGCGGCGCCTGCGGGCAGGTCGAAGTGTTCGTGCGCGCCTTCGGCCAGGCCCAGCAGATGCTGTTCGATGGCCGGGGCCAGCTGGCCCATGCCCAGGGACAAGGTGGCCGGCTTGTCGCCGAAGGTGTTCACGACATCGCGCCCGTCGGGGCCCGACAGGCGGTAATGCAGCGTCAGAAAGGAGCCGGGCTGGACAAGGTTCACGGGGTCGACCTGCACGGGGCGAAGGCGTCGCATAGACTGGACCGCAGATTCTACCGAGCCCCCATGCCCATGAAGGACCTGCCCGCCGACCAGCGGCCGCGCGAAAAACTGCTGGAACGCGGCGCAACCACGCTGGCCGACGCCGAGTTGCTGGCGCTGCTGCTGCGCACCGGCACCGCCGGCACCGGCGTGCTGGCGCTGGCGCAGCAGGTGCTCGACCGCTGTGGTGGCTTTGCCGGACTGCTGGCCGCCCAGCCCGGCAAGCTGCTGGGCATCAAGGGCCTGGGCCCGGCCAAGCAGGCCGAATTGCTGGCCGCGATGGAGATGGCACGCCGCGCACTGACGCAGCGGCTGCAGGCCAGCCCGGTGTTCGACAGCCCCGGCAGCGTCAAGGACTACCTGGCGCTGAACCTGGGCGGACGCGAACGCGAGGTGTTCGCGGTGCTGTTCCTCGACGCCCAGCACCGGCTGCTGCAGCTCGAGGAGTTGTTCCAGGGCACTCTGACGCAGACCAGCGTCTACCCCCGCGAAGTCGTCAAGCGCGCGCTGTCGCTGAACGCTGCCGCGGTGGTGCTGGCGCACAACCACCCCTCCGGCGCGGCCGAGCCTTCGCGTGCCGACGAATTCCTCACCCAGACCCTGCGCTCGGCACTGGGCCTCGTCGACGTGCGCGTGCTCGACCACATCGTGGTGGGTCGTGGGCAGGTGGTGTCGATGGCCGAGCGGGGCCTGATGTGATGCCCGCCCTGCCTTGCGGCGCTGCGCCATGAAGGCCGGCAGCCTGAAGGACCTGGGCCGCCTGCGCGACGCCCTGCAACAGCGCGAGCTCGCCGCCGCCGAAGCCCTGGCCCGCGAACGCGCGGCGCGGGCCGCGGCCGAGCGCGCGCGCCAGCTGTTCGCCACCAGCGTGGGCCCGGTGCACCCGCTGCCCCTGCCGAACCTGGCCGAGCTGAGCCTGCCCCGGCCCGAGCCCGTGCCCCGCCAGCGCGAGCTCGACGAGGCCGCGGCGCTGCGCGAAGCGTGGTCCGACGAGGTCGACGTCGAAAGCCTGCTGCTCACCGACGACGGCCTGAGCTTCCGCCGCCCCGACGTCAGCCCCGACGTCGCCACCAAGCTGCGCCGCGGGCACTGGTCGATCCAGGGCCAGATCGACCTGCACGGCCTGCGCCGCGAGGAAGCCCGTGACGAACTGGCGCAGTTCCTGCGCGACAGCCGCTGCCGCGGGCTGCGCTGCCTGCGCGTGATTCATGGCAAGGGCCACGGGTCGCCCGGCCGCCAGCCGGTGCTCAAGGGCAAGGTGCAGCGCTGGCTGGCGCAAAGCGCCGAGGTGCTGGCCTTCGCCCAGGCCAGCGGGCCGCAGGGCGGGGCCGGGGCGCTGATCGTCCTGCTCACGGGCTGAAGGGATTCAGCCGCGCCGGTTCACCATCCAGTCGGCCGTGCCCTGGAAGGACTGGCCCAGCCGCTCGGCCAGCGGCTCGCTCACCGCCAGGTCCTGCATGGCCATCAGCATGCAGGCCATCCACTCGTTGCGTTCACCGCTCGCAATGGGGTAAGGCAGGTGGCGGGCGCGCAGCATGGGGTGGCCGAAGCGGCTGATGTAGTGGTCGGGCCCGCCCAGCCAGCCGCACAGGAACCAGAAGAGCTTGTCGCGCGAGCCGCTCATGTCCTGCGGGTGCAGAGCGCGCAGCGCGGCGAACTGCGGCTCCAGGTCCATCAGGTCGTAGAAGCGGTCGACGAGGGCGCGCACGCCGGGCTCGCCGCCGAGTTGCTCGAACGGCGACGTCTCGAAGGTCACGGCTGCAGCAGCTTGGCCGCCGCCGCGACGATGCCCAGAGACGCCGGCGTGCCCGGCAGCCACTCCAGCACCAGCTGGCGGCGAAGCACGGCGTCGCGCACCGCGGGGTCGGCCGGCACCTCGCCCACCAGGTCCAGGCGCACGGGGCTGTCGAGCTGCGGGTTGACGTAGCGGTCCACCACCTGCTGCAGCTGCTGGCGCACCTGCCGGCCTTCGCCGGGCTTGCGCGTCTGGTTCACCAGCAGGCCCATGCGCCGCCGGCCCTGGGTGGTGGCCAGCACCTTGATGGTGGCGTAGGCGTCGGTGAGCGAGGTGGGTTCGGGCGTGGCCACGACCAGGATCTCGCCGGCCAGCGACACGGTGTACAGCACGACGTCGGAGATGCCGGCGCCGGTGTCCAGCAGCACGTGGTCGAACTTCGGCGTGACTTCGTCGATCACTTTCTGCAGCTGATCGCGCACCTCGGGCGTCATGCGCGAGTACTCGACCATGCCCGATCCCGCCAGCAGCACATAGAAGCCACAGGGCGCGGGCAGGATGGCGTCGGCCAGCGTGGACTTGCCGGTGAAGACGTCGTGCAGCGTGATCTTCGGGAACAGGTTCAGCACCACGTCCAGGTTGGCCAGGCCAAGGTCGGCGTCGAGCACCAGCACCTTGCGGCCGGCGCGCGCCAGTGCCGCGGCCAGGTTGGCCGAGACGAAGGTCTTGCCCACCCCGCCCTTGCCGCTGGTCACGGCGAGGATGTTGGCGGGCGCCGGGCCGCGCCGGATTTCGGGATCGGGTTCAGACATGGGCGGGGCCGTTGGGGCGTTCAGTCATGGTCATGGTGTTGGAAGCTGTCGAAGAGCAGCCGCTTCTCTTCGCTGCTGACCACGGAAACGGCGCTGGGCTCCAGCTGCACCAGGTTGCGGCCCTGGCGCTTGGCGCGGTAGAGCTGCTGGTCGGCGCGCTCCACCCACAAGGCGGGCGTCGAGCGCACCCACTGCGGTGCAAAAGCGCCACCGATGCTGACACTGACCGAGATCTCCTGCCCCTTGCCCACCACCACCGGCATGTGTTCGACGCGACGGCGCACCCGTTCGGCCACGGTTTCGCCGAAGGCACTGGCGCAGTTGGGCAGGATGATGGCGAATTCTTCGCCGCCCACGCGCGCCACCAGGTCCATCGGGCGAACGCTGTCGAGCAGCGCCGTGGCCACGGCCCTGATGACGCTGTCGCCGGCGTTGTGGCCGTAGGTGTCGTTGACACGTTTGAAATGGTCGATGTCCAGCGTCAGCAGCAAGGCGGGTTCGCCGCTGCGGGCCACCCGGTCGATCTCGCGTTCCAGGGCCACTTCGAAGGCGCGGCGGTTGGCCAGGCCGGTGAGCGCGTCGCGGCTCGACAGTTCCACCAGTGCGTCGACCAGCCCTTGCAGGAAGGCCGGGCTGCCCTGGGCGCCGGCGGGCAAGTCGCGGCCCGACGCGCCGAGCAACTGCAGTGCCTGGTCCAGCTGCAGAGCGGCGTGCGATGGCAACTGGGAAGCGGCAGGACGGTCCAATGGGCTGCGGCACGACAGCGCTGAAGGCCGTCCAGCCGCCGGTAAGAGCGACGCGGCAGTCTATCAGCGCGCATACCGGGCATCGAAGCGTGAAATGCCCGGCAGACAACCATCATTTCGTCGGATGGCAAGCCCTTGCGCGGGCCCAGACTCTGCGCGAGCCCCCCCGCCCACAGGACCCCATGAGCGCTGCTATCGCCCCCCAGAACGGCCTGTCCGAGCCAGAGTTCACGCTGTCGCCGGCCGATTTCGAACGCATCCGGCAGCTCATCTACCAGCGCGCCGGCATCAGCCTGAACGCCGGCAAGCAGGCCATGGTCTACAGCCGCCTGTCGCGCCGCCTGCGGGAAACCGGCTACACCTCGTTCGCCGACTATCTGGGTTGGCTGGAACGCGCCACGGGCGCCAGTGCCGACGCGGAATGGCAGGAATTCGTCAACTGCCTGACCACCAACCTGACCGCGTTCTTCCGCGAGGAACACCACTTCCACGCCCTGGTCGACGACCTGAAGGCCCGTGCCTCGCGACCCATCCGCATGTGGTGCAACGCGGCCTCGACCGGAGAGGAACCCTACTCGCTGGCCATGACGGTGGCCGAGACCCTGGGGCTGTCGGCGCAGGTGAAGATCGTCTGCAGCGACATCGACACCAAGGTGCTGGCCACGGCGCAGCGCGGGGTTTACGCGGTCGACGCGCGCGGCCTCAGCCAGGAGCGGCTGAAGCGCCATTTCATGCGGGGCACGGGGGCCAATTCCGGCTTCGTGCGCGTCAAGCCCGAACTGGCGCGGTTCATCGACTTCCGCACGTTCAACCTGATGAGCCCGAGCTGGGCGGCCCTGGGCGAACCCTTCGACCTGGTGTTCTGCCGCAACGTGATGATCTATTTCGACAACCCCACGCAAAGGCGCGTGCTCGAACGCATCCACGCCGCCACCACCCCGGGCGCCCTGCTCTACGTGGGCCACTCCGAAAACTTCACCGAGTCACGCGACCTTTTCAGGCTGCGTGGCAAGACGGTCTACGAGCGCGTGTGAGCCCAGCCTGGTCGCGCGGCCGGGGGGCTCAACTTCCACGCCGCGCTGCCGACAACCCCATCACACCATGCTCGCATCCGCCACACCCACCTTCCCGCCCACGCGTCCTGTGCTCGGCGGCACGGCCCGCCTGGACAAGCTGAAGGCCGCACCGCGCAAGTCCGGAGAAGCCAGCTTCTTCTTCTACGACGCCCATTTCCGCAACGAAGCCGTGAAGGTGCTGCCGGGCGAATTCTTCGTGCACGACGAGGACATCCTCGTGATGACGACCCTGGGCAGCTGCATCGCCGCCTGCCTGTGGGACCGCGACCGGCGCATCGGCGGCATGAACCACTTCCTGCTGCCCGACACCGGCGCCGGCGGCGGCGACAGCGGCCGATACGGCAGCTACGCCATGGACCTGCTGATCGGCGAACTGATCAAGCGTGGTGCCACGCGCGGCAGCATGGAAGCCAAGATCTTCGGTGGCGGTGCCGTCATCAGCGGCATGAACACCATCAACGTGGGCGAGCGCAACACCGCCTTCGTGCTGGACTATCTGCGCACCGAACGCATCAGCGTCGTCAGCAAGGACGTGCTGGACATCTACCCGCGAAAGGTGTGCTTCCTGCCGCACAGCGGCAAGGCCATGGTCAAGCGCCTGGCTTCGGCCAACACCGAGGCCCTGGCCGCGCAGGAACGCGCCGCGGCCACACGCAGCGCCCCGGCCGCCAGCAGTGGTGGTTCTGTCGACCTGTTCTAGGCCCCCCGGCAACACACAAGAAGAGACAAGAGGAATACGACGATGGCGGCAGCGAAGATTCGCGTGGTGGTGGTGGACGACTCGGCCCTGGTGCGCGGCCTGCTCACCGAGATCATCGACCGCCAGCCCGACATGTGCTGCGTGGGCGCCGCGGCCGACCCGCTGGTGGCGCGCGAGATGATCCGCAACGTCAACCCCGACGTCATCACGCTGGACATCGAGATGCCGCGCATGGACGGCATCGATTTCCTGTCGCGCCTGATGCGCCTGCGGCCGATGCCCGTGGTGATGGTCAGCACGCTGACCGAACGCGGTGCCGACATCACCCTGAAGGCGCTGGAGCTGGGCGCGGTGGACTTCGTGGCCAAGCCGAAGATCGGCGTGAGCGACGGCCTGCGCCAGCTCGGCGCCGACATCACGGAGAAGATCCGCACCGCGGCGCGCGCCCGTGTGCACCGCTTGCCCGGGGCGACAGCAGCGGGTGCTGCAGCCGGCACACCGGCCGCCGCACCGGCGTCGCTGGGACGGCTGTCGACCGAGAAGATCGTCTTCATCGGCGCGTCGACCGGCGGCACCGAGGCCACCCGCGAGGTGCTGATGCAGCTGCCGGCCGCCGCGCCCGCGGTGATGATCACGCAGCACATGCCGCCGGGCTTCACGAAGAGCTACGCGGCCCGGCTGGACGGCCTGTGCCGCATTGCCGTGGCCGAAGCGCGCGACGGCGAACGGGTGCTGCCCGGCCATGCCTACATCGCCCCGGGCGGACACCACCTGAGCGTGGAGCGCTCGGGCGCCAACTACATCGCCCGCGTGCAGGTGGGCCAGCCCGTGAACCGGCACATGCCCAGCGTGGAAGTGCTGTTCGAGAGCGCCGCGCGCGTCGTCGGCCGCAACGCCCTGGCGGTGATGCTGACCGGCATGGGTGCCGACGGCGCCAAGGCGATGAAGACGATGAAGGACGCCGGCAGCTTCAACCTGGTGCAGGACGAGGCCAGCTGCGTCGTCTTCGGCATGCCGCGCGAGGCCATTGCCCACGGCGCCGCGAACGAGGTGCTGCCGCTGACGCAGATCGCGCCACGGCTGATGGAGTGGCTGCGCGCCAACGCGGGCACGGCGACCTCGCGCGTCTAGCGTCCCTGCGGCCCGTCCGGCTGGCCCGCCTGGGGCGGGGTCTTGACCGGCAGGAACATCGCCTGAAGGTCGGACAGGAAGTCGAAGCCGCGCGCGCTGGGCACGACCCGGTCGCCATCGATCTGCACCAGGCCGCGCTGCGCAGCTTGGTCCAGTGTCGGCAGCACGGCCGACAGCGGCAGACCGGTGCGCTCCGCGAAGCGCGCCAGCTCGAAGCCTTCGCGCAGCCGCAGCGCACCGAGCATGAATTCGAAGGGCAGGTCACGGCGGGCCACTTCGTTCTCGTTCGACACGGGGGTGCCCGCCAGCGCCTGCTGCATGTAGGCCGCCGGCTCGCGCCAGCGCACCTGGCGCAACGCGCGGTGCGGAAAGCTCAGCTTGCCGTGGGCGCCGGCGCCGATGCCCAGGTAGTCGCCGTAGGCCCAGTAGTTCAGGTTGTGCGCGCAGCGGTGGCCCGGCCGCGCGAAGGCCGAGACCTCGTAGCGCTGCAGGCCGGCCGCTGCAGTGCGCTCGGTGATCAGGTCGAGCATGTCCGAGGCCGTGTCGTCGTCGGGCAGCACCGGCGGGTGGGTGGCGAAGAAGGTGTTGGGCTCCAGCGTCAGGTGGTAGACCGACAAGTGCGGCGGCCGGAAGGCCAGCGCGGTGTCCAGGTCGAGCGCCAGCGCAGCCAGGTCCTGGCCGGGCAGCGCATACATCAGGTCCAGGTTCCAGGTGTCGAAGGCTGCCGCCGCTTCTTCCACGGCAGCCCGCGCCTGCGCAGCGTCGTGGACCCGGCCGATGCGTTTCAGTGCCGCATCGTCGAAGCTCTGCACGCCGATCGACAGGCGTGTGACGCCGGCCGCCCGGAAGGCCTTGAAGCGCTCGCGCTCGAAGGTGCCGGGGTTGGCCTCGAGCGTGATCTCGGCGTCGGGCTCCAGCGCCACGCGGGCGCGGATGTCGGCCAGCAGACGGTCGATGCCGGCCGGTGAAAACAGGCTGGGCGTGCCGCCGCCGATGAACACGGTCTGCACGCGGCGGCCCCAGACCAGGGGCAATGCCGATTCGAGGTCGGCGCGCAGTGCGTCCAGGTAACGCTGCTCGGGTAACTCGCCGCGGTTCTCGTGGCTGTTGAAGTCGCAGTAGGGGCACTTCTTCAGGCACCAGGGCAGGTGCACGTACAGCGACAGCGGCGGCAGCGCAGTCAGTTGCAGGGTGCCCGGGCGCAGGTAATGCAGGGCCGCGCCGGCCGCTGCCGCCGCCCCCGTCGCTCCGCTCGCTTCAGTCACAGATGCCAGACATCGTGCAGGAGCTGCAGCATCTGCTTCATGGCACGCGCGCGGTGGCTGTGCTGGTTCTTCTGCTCGGGCGTCATTTCGGCCACGGTGAGGCCCAGCTCGGGGATGAACATCAGCGGGTCGTAGCCGAAACCGAGCTCGCCCCGTGGCTCGCTCAGCAGTTCGCCAGACCAGCGGCCCACCGCGATCAGCGGCTCGGGGTCGGCGGCGTGGCGCACGGCCACCAGGGTGCTGACGAAGTAGGCACGGCGGTCGGCCGCACCATGCAGGCGCTGCAGCAGCATGCTGTTGTTGGCCGCGTCCTGGACGCGACGCCGGGCTTCGCGGTCGACCTCGCGCGTGCTCTTGCGGGCGCCGGGCAGGGCCACGCTGGCGAAGTTCGCCGAGTTCACGCCCGGGTCACCCGCCAGGGATTCGATGCAGACGCCGGAGTCGTCGGCAATGGCCGGGCCACCGGCAGCGGCCGCGGCATGACGCGCCTTGGCCAGGCCGTTCTCGATGAAGGTGCAATGCGGCTCGGCCACCTCGGTGATGCCCAGTTCGCCCTGCGGCACCAGGGTCACGTGCAGGCCAGCGAGCATGGCCGACAGCTCGCTGAGCTTTTTCGCGTTGTTCGACGCCAGCACCAGTCGCATGGGCGCCGCGCCGTTCTTGGCTGCGGACATCACAGCGGCTTCGCCAGGGCGGCGCGCTGCAGGCCCACGAGCTGGCGGATGCCGTGGTCGGCCAGCGCCAGCAGGGCGTCCATCTCGGCGCGTGAGAAAGGCACCCCTTCGGCCGTGCCCTGCACTTCGACGAAGCCGCCGCTGCCGGTCATGACCACGTTCATGTCGGTGTCGCAGCCGCTGTCCTCGGTGTATTCCAGGTCGAGCAAGGGTGTGCCTTGCACCACCCCCACCGAGATGGCGGCCACGAAGTCGCGGATGGGGCTGGCGGCCAGCTTGCCCTTTCCGAGCAGCCAGCTCACCGCATCGTGCGCTGCGACGAAGGCGCCGGTGATGGCTGCCGTGCGCGTGCCGCCGTCGGCCTGCAACACGTCGCAGTCCAGCGAGATGGTTCGTTCGCCGAGCGCCGCGAGGTCGAACACGCTGCGCATCGAGCGGCCGATGAGACGCTGGATTTCCTGCGTGCGACCGCTCTGCTTGCCGCGCGCGGCTTCGCGGTCGCTGCGGGTGTGGGTACTGCGCGGGAGCATGCCGTATTCCGCCGTGACCCAGCCTTCGCCGCTGCCGCGCTTATGGGGTGGCACCTTCTCTTCCACCGAAGCGGTGCACAGCACCCGGGTGTCACCGAAACACACCAGCACCGAACCCTCGGCGTGCACGGTATAGCGCCGCTGCAGGCTGACGGGGCGCAACTGGTCGGCACGTCGGCCGGACGATCGTTCGTAACTCATGCTTTGCTTTCGAAAGGGAACGGCTGCAGCACCCCACGGCATCGACAGCCGGCGCCGCAGTCAAGGCCACGCGGGCTATCTCTTCTTGCCCGACGAGCGCTGGATGGCTTCGTTGATCTCGCGGATCAACCGTTCGATCTCGGCTTCGTCCAGCTCTTCGGAAGCCGCATCGGGACCGATGCTGGCCTGGATGGTCGACGCAAAGACCTCTTCCCCCAGCGACGAGGTCGACACACCGCTCACGGCGTCGTTGATTTCCGAGGCTTCGAATTCCACCGCGAGTGCCGTGACGTTATCGCTTTTTTCCCCGGCCACCCGCAAGGCTCGTTCGACCAGTTCGGGCACGGCATCGGAGATGGCCGACCTGGCCAGGATCTCGGTGATGTCCATGTCGTTGACGCTGCCCCACAGGCCGTCGGAGCACAGCAGCACGCGGTCGCCGGGCTGCATCAGCAGCGGGCCGGCGGTGTCGACGACCGGTTTGCCCGGGCTGCCCAGGCAGGTGAACAACACGTTGCGGTTGAAGCGGTCACCCATGGGCACCACCTGCGACAGGGTGTCCTGCAGCTCGGAATAGGAATGGTCGCGCGTGCGCGCCACCAGCTTGTCGCCGCGCACGAGGTAAAGGCGCGAGTCGCCGCAATGCGCCCAGTAAGCGGCGTTGCCCTGCAGCAGGCAGGCCACGACGGTGGTGCGGGGCGTGTCGATCAAGGCGCGCTCAGTGGCGTAGCGCAGCAACTGGTGGTGCCCGGCGATGATGGCTTCGTTCAGGAAGCGCAACGGTTCGGCCAGCCTGGGCTTCGCCTCACGCTGGAAACTGGCGGCCAGGGTCTGCAACGACAGCTGTGAGGCCACCTCGCCCTCGGGGTGGCCGCCCATGCCGTCGGCCAGGGCGAAGAGGCCTGCATCCCGCGTGTAGCAGTAGCCCATGCGGTCTTCGTTCTTCTCGCGGCCGCCCTTGCGGCTGACCTGGTAGACACTGAACTTCACGTGCCCGCCCTCACGCTTTCTGCCCCGTCTTCAGGGTTTCCAGCTGCAGCTTCAGGCGTTCGCTGAAGCTCAGCTTGGTGTAGCGGCGCTCGGTCTCGCGCGACAGTTCCTTTTGCAGCGCAAAGACGCTCTGCGGCCGGCTCAGCGCATCCAGCGACATGCACCATTCGGTCACTTCGATGAGGTTGTCGGAATAGACGTTCCGCAGCCGAGACAGGCTGAGCGCGAGGCGGTCTTTTTCCAGGCGCTGCGGCGCGTCGTTCGGCGGGTAGCCCTGCATGCAGGCGTAGATGCAGGCGCCGATGGCGTAGATGTCGGTCCAGGGGCCCAGCGTGCCGTCGCGGCGATACATCTCGGGTGCGGCGAAACCCGGGGTGTACATCGGGCGGATGAAGTTGCCTTCCTTGGACAGCACCTCGCGCGCTGCGCCGAAGTCGAGCATGACGGCCTTGTTGTCGTTGGTGACGAACACGTTGGCCGGCTTGATGTCGAGGTGCAGCATCTTGTGCTGGTGCACGATGCGAAGGCCACGCAGGATTTCGTCGAACAGGCTGCGGATCGTGCTTTCGCGGAATACCTTGTCGCGCTTCAGGTCGCGGGCCGTGACGATGAAATCCTGCAGGGTGTCGCCCTGCAGGTAATTCATCACCATGTAGACGGTTTCGTTTTCGCGAAAGAAATTCAGCACGCTGACCACGCTGGGGTGGCTGATCTGCGCCAAACTGCGGCCTTCTTCGAAAAAACTCTTGAGCCCCAGCCGATACAGCGGCTGTTTGTCGGGCTTCACACGCGGCGTCAATTCCCCGGGCGAGCGCTCGGCCAGGGAAGCCGGCAGATATTCCTTGATGGCCACCAGATGCTGGTTTTCGCCTTCGGCCAAATACACCACGCCAAAGCCGCCGGCGGCCAGTTTCTTGACGATCTGATAACCCCCGACCACGGTGCCCGAGGGCAACGGCGCAGGCTTGGGCTTTGACATAATCGTGTGACAGAAACGAGGCGCGAACGCGATGGCTGTTTATAGCATGACGGGGTATGCCAGCGCCTCGACCGAGGCCTTGCCGGGAACCCCGCAAATCACGGTCGAGGCCCGTTCGGTGAACGGCAGGTTTCTCGACCTGGCGCTGCGGCTGCCAGACGAATGCCGCGGGCTCGAACCGGCCCTGCGCGAATTGTTCACCGGTGCATTCAAGCGCGGCAAGATCGAGTTGCGTGTATCCACCGGGCAGGGCAGCGACACCGCCTGGCCACAACCCACCCAGGAACAGCTCAACCGCCTGTCGCGGCTGGAAGGCAGCGTGCAGGCCTGGCTGCCACAGGCCCGCGGCCTGTCGGTCAACGAAGCACTGCACTGGTGCAAGGGCGGAACGGTCGCCGTCAACCTGGACGACACCCTGCTGGCCGCCGCCGGCCGCTGCGTGGCTGGGCTTCGGGAGGCACGCGCCCGCGAAGGCGAACGCCTGGCCGTGATGCTGCGCGACCGCTTGGGCCGGCTGCGCGAGCTGTCCGCCCAGGCCCAGCCGATGGTGCCGGCGGTGGTGGCGCGGCAGCAAAAGCGCTTCCTCGACCGCTGGCAGGAAGCGGTGGCCAGCGCGAACGGTCAGGGCGGCACGCCGGCCGTGCCCGACGAGGCCTTGCGCGAACGGGCGATGTCCGAAGCCGCCAGCTACGCCATCCGCATCGACGTGGCCGAGGAACTCACCCGCCTGGCGTCGCACATCGACGAGATCGAACGGCTGCTGAAGACCGGCGGTGAACTCGGCAAGCGGCTGGACTTCCTGATCCAGGAGCTGCAGCGCGAGGCGAACACCCTGGGCAGCAAGAGCGCCGCGCTGGAGCTGACCAATCTGTCGGTGGAGATGAAGGTGGCCATCGAGCAGATGCGCGAGCAGGT
>JANOBX010000146.1:0-3971 GCA_031411875.1 Burkholderiales bacterium
AGCTCAGCGCGACAAGGTCGCCACCAAGATCGTTGAGCGTGATGACAAGATCGCCGAAGCCCGTCGGCCATCCACGAGGCGCTCAAAACCTGGACGCCGGAGCAGAAGGCCTACGCGGGCGTCATCGTCACCGTTGGCCGCGAAGGCGATGTCGAGGTGATGCGCGGGCTTGTGCGGGACGAGGATCGCAAGGCCGTGGCCGCTGGTGCGCGTTCGACCGGCAGAGTGGATCGCAGCGCTCATGGCGGCACCGACAGTGACCACCTGGGCTCGCCTTCGTCACCGGCAGCACCGGAACGCCGATCGCTGGGTTGCAGTGAAGCCCTTGCCAAGCGGCTCGCCGCGCACCGGACGATCGCCTTGCAGGCAATGCTGGCGCAGAACGCAGCGGTGGCCCTCGCGTCCGTGGTGCATGTCTTCGTACTGCGGACCTTCGGCGCGGACTACCCGCGTGAAGCGACCGCGCTCCAGGTGTCGCCGCAGTTGTCGGCGTATGCCCTGGAGGCCGTGGCCGATGACCTCAAGACGAGCCGGGCATGGCAGGCCGTGCAGCAGGCGAAGCAGGCGTGGCAGGCCCGCCTGCCCGAGCACCAGGACGAGTGGTTCGGGTGGTTGATCGGCTTGCCCCAGTCCGAACTGATCGACCTGCTCGCGCTATGCAGTGCGTTGACGGTGAACGCGCTGCCGGGCGCGGGGGCATCGGCCAGCGCCAACGACCTGGCGGCAGTACTCGGCCTGGATATGGCCGACTGGTGGGAGCCGACCCCTGAGGGCTACCTGAACCACGTCCCCAAGGCGCAGATCGTCGAAGCGCTGAAGGAAGCTGGGCCTGACCTTGCCGGTGGCGGCGTCGAAGCGATGAAGAAGGACGCGCTGGTGACTGCAGCGGCATCGCGGCTGGCCGGCAAGCGCTGGCTGCCGGAACCGCTGCGGCAATCACCAGGCTGAACGAGCCGCGTGGGCGGTGTGAACCCGCCCGCGCGATTCGAGTCGGAGGAGTCATGTGGCTGCTGGTTGCTCGCGAACCCCGGCCGGACGCGCCTGACTGGCCCGGCCGGCGCGTGCTCGCGGCCGTCGATGCAATCGTTTGGCCACTGCTGTGGGTGCTGCTGATTCAGCACGCGCCCGAACCGGTGGGCCTGATGGGCCCGTTCGTTACGGCCATGGCGGTACTGCTGGGTCTGGGGCGCCTGCATCGCGCCATCTGGGTGAACCAGCGCTACTGGTTCACGACCTGGCGCTGGGGGAGGGTGATGGCGGCGATGCTGTTGATCGGTGCCGTTCTCAAAGTCACGATGACCGCCTGAACACCCGCCGCGCCGAATGCCGGTGTGGTGTGCCGCCCCATTGCGTACCTTTCGATCGACGAGCGCAGTAGTCGCCTGCTATCCGGCGCCTTGCTCGGGAAGATCGCTTGCCTCAGCCGTCGGCGAGGACGGATGTCTGCTGTCGGGCGGCTGGTCGATGGTCTTTTCCCGACCCCGAGCTGACGTCTTGTGCCCTGAACTCGCGACCCAGAAGCGGCCGGTCGAACCTGCACCGCAGCAGGCACTTCAACGGCCACCCCGGGCCACCCGCGCGCATACTCACCTCACAGTGGCGGGTCGCGACACGCATCATGCTGATTCGATGCGCGCGCTGCAGGCTGCACAAGAACCGGATCCTCGCTCCTATGCCGACCCCTGCCGACACCGACGCTTCGCAACCGGCTCAGGAGCGCGCGTCTGGCGCCTTCCCGATCGTGGGCATCGGGGCCTCAGCGGGCGGGCTGGCGGCTTTCGAAGCCTTCTTCTCCGGCATGCCGGCCGATGCCGCGCCGGGTATGGCCTTCGTGCTGGTACAGCATCTGGCGCCCGACCACAAGAGCCTCCTCACCGACCTGATCCGTCGCTGCACGCGCCTGCAGGTAACCGAAGTTGTCGACGGCATGGTGGTGCAGGTCAACTGCGTCTACGTCATCCCGCCGGGGCGCGACATGGCCCTTCTCAACGGCACGCTGCAGCTGCTGGAACCGGCTGCGCCTCGCGGTCAACGCTTGCCCATCGACTTCTTCTTCAAGTCGCTGGCGCATGACCAGCACGAGCGGGCCATCGGCATCGTGCTGTCGGGTACGGGCAGCGATGGGACGCAAGGCGTGCGCTCCATCAAGGATGCAGGCGGGATGGTGATGGCGCAGAACACGGCCTCCACCGAGTTCGACGGCATGCCGCGCAGCGCGGTCGCCACTGGTCTGGTTGACTTCGAACTGCCGCCGGCCGAGATGCCCGCCCAGCTGTTGGCATACACCGCTCACGCCTACAGCGGCAAGTCAGCGTCGGCCGCAACGCCTGGGCCGCGCGCTGACAACGCGATGAACAAGATCTTCGTGCTGCTGCGCAGCCAGACTGGCCACGATTTCTCGCTCTACAAGCCCAGCACCATCCACCGCCGCATCGAGCGGCGCATGGCCGTGCACCGCATCGGCGGCATCGACGACTACCAGCGTTACCTGCACAAGGCGCCGGCCGAAGTGCAGGCGCTGTTCCGCGACCTGCTCATTGGCGTCACCAGCTTCTTCCGCGATCCTGAGGCGTTTGCGGTGCTGCATGAGCAGGTGATTCCTCAGCTGTTCGCCAACAAGCCGCCGGGCCAGCCGGTTCGCGTCTGGACCACCGGCTGCTCCACGGGCGAGGAGGCCTACTCAATCGCCATGCTGCTGGTCGAGCACATGGAAACGCTGGAAGCGAGCCACCGCTTGCAGATGTTCGCCACCGACATAGACCCGCAGGCCATCGCGACGGCCCGCACGGGCCTGTACCCGGCCAGCATCGCCGCCGATATGACCCCCGAACGGCTGGCGCGGTTCTTCACGCTCGAGCCTGGAGGCGACAGCTACCGCATCCACAAGGGCATCCGCGACCTGCTGGTGTTCTCTGAGCAGGACGTGATCAAGGACCCGCCCTTCTCCCGCCTGGACCTGATCACCTGCCGCAACCTGCTGATCTACATGGGCGTCGAACTGCAGAAGAAGCTGATCCCGCTGTTCCATTACGCGCTGCGGCCTGGGGGCTGGCTGTTCCTGGGAACCTCGGAAGGCGTCGGCGAGTTCGACGCGCTTTTCGCCGCACTGGACCGCAAGGCCAAGCTCTATCAGCGCAAGGAAGACCAGGTGGTGCAGCGCCGGTTGCCGTTGGGGAGTTTCCTGCCGCCGCTGACGCCCCAGACCCTCCCGGTTGAGAGCGCCAACGCCTCGGACGCGTCCGATGCCCCAGCCGTCCAACAGGTCCGCGACGCACTCGACAGCTCTTCAGCGACGCGCGACACGCGCAAGCGGACCGGCCCGCCGGGTCGATCGCTGCGCGAGACGACCGAACAGGCGCTGTTGGCGCAGCTGGTGGTCGCTGGCGCGCTCGTCAACAGCGCAGGCGACATCCTGTACCTGTATGGCCGCAGCGGGCTCTTCCTTGAACCCAGTCCAGGCGAGGCGGGGATCAACAACATCCTCAAGATGGCGCGTGAAGGCCTGCGTCGCGATCTGTCCCTCAGCCTGCAACAGGCCGCCCGCTTGCACGAGACCGTGCAGTGCCGGGGACTGAGCGTCAAGACCAACGGCCACTTCACCAGCGTGGACCTGACGGTGCGCCCGGTGGTCGACGGCGGGCGGGCCACGTCGGCTTCGCCGCTGTACTTGGTGGTCCTGCAGGAGGCATCGACTGGGGCAGACGTGCCGCCGGACACCCCGGACGATGACCTGCTGGCCGCCACAGCCAGCAGCGGGGTCCCGCCCGAAGCCGATACACGCATCGCGGCGCTGAAGGCTGAATTGCGCGCCAAGGAAGACCATCTCCAGTGCGCCTACGAGCAACTGGAAACCTCGGCCGAGGAGCTCAAGTCGTCCAATGAGGAGATGCAGTCGGTCAACGAAGAACTGCAGTCCACCAACGAGGAGCTGGAGACCTCCAAGGAAGAGCTGCAGTCGGTCAACGAGGAAC
>JANOBX010000147.1:0-11416 GCA_031411875.1 Burkholderiales bacterium
CTTCGAACTTGCCGATGTGGAAGCTTTCCATGAACCAGCCGCGGTCGTCGCCGAAGACCGCGGGCTCGACGATGACGACGCCGGGCAGGTCGGTGGCTGTGAGACGCATCAGTAGATCTTCTCGTTCAGGATCTGCTTCAGGTACTGGCCGTAGCCGTTCTTCAGCAGCGGCTGCGCCAGCCTTTCCAACTGCGCGGCGTCGATCCAGCCGCGTCGGTAGGCAATTTCCTCCGGGCAGGCCACCTTCAGGCCCTGCCGCTTTTCCAGCGTGGCGATGAACTGTCCCGCTTCCAGCAGGCTGTCGTGGGTGCCGGTGTCGAGCCACGCATAGCCGCGGCCCATGATCTCCACGTCCAGTTCACCCTGGCGCAGGTATTGGGCGTTGACCTCGGTGATCTCAAGCTCGCCGCGCGCGCTGGGCTGAATGCTGGCGGCGATATCGCACACCTGCTGGTCGTAGAAGTAAAGCCCCGTGACCGCATAGTTGCTGCGCGGCTGCTTCGGCTTTTCCTCGATGCTCAGGGCACGCTGCTGGTCGTCGAACTCGACCACGCCATAACGTTCCGGGTCGTGGACGTGGTATGCGAAGACCGAAGCGCCCTGGGTGCGGGCATTGGCGCGGTGCAGCAGCGCGGCCAGGTCGTGGCCGTAGTAGATGTTGTCGCCCAGCACCAGGGCACTGGGGGCGCCGCCCACGAACTGCCGACCCAAGATGAAGGCCTGCGCCAGACCGTCGGGGCTGGGCTGCACGCAGTAGCTCAGGTTCATGCCCCAGGCGCTGCCGTCGCCCAGCAGGGCCTGGAAGCGCGGGGTGTCCTGCGGCGTGCTGATGACCAGCACGTCGCGCATGCCGCCCAGCATCAGCGTGGACAGCGGGTAGTACACCATCGGCTTGTCGTACACCGGCAGCAGCTGCTTGCTGATGGCCAGCGTGGCCGGATGCAGCCGGGTGCCGGAGCCCCCGGCGAGGATGATGCCCTTGCGTTGCATGTCGTTCCTTTTCGCGCGCGTCAGCGCTTCAGCGCCTCAGCGGCCGAGATGTTCGGTCAGCATGCGACGCACGCCGCTCTGCCAGTCGGGCAGGCTCAGACCGAAGGTCTGCTGCAGCTTGTCGGTGGCCAAGCGCGAGTTCAGGGGCCGTTGCGCCGGGGTGGGGTAGGCACTGGTGGCGATGGGCTTGACCGCATCGGACGCCACCTTCATTGCCACACCCGTGGCCCGGGCGTGCTCGATGACCAGGCGCGCATAGCCATGCCAGCTGGTCTGGCCCGCGGCTGCACAGTGGTAGGTGCCGGCCAGGGCCGGTTCGGCCAGGGCGCGCAGCGCGGCATGGGCGGTGACGTCGGCCAGCAGCTCGGCGCCGGTGGGCGCGCCGATCTGGTCGTCGATGACGTTGAGCGCATCACGTTCGGCCGCCAGCCGCAGCATGGTCTTTGCGAAGTTGCCGCCGCGCGCCGCATAAACCCAGCTCGTGCGGAAGATCAGGTGACTGCAGCCGCTGCTGCGGATCAGCTCTTCGCCTTCCAGCTTGGTGCGGCCGTAGACGCTCAAGGGGCCGGTGGCGGCGTCCTCGCGGCGGGGCTGGTCGCCACTGCCGTCGAAGACGTAGTCGGTGCTGTAGTGCACCAGCAGCGCGCCGTGGCGTGCGGCTTCTGCGGCGAGCACGCCCGGGGCAGTGGCGTTGATGGCGCGGGCGAGCTCGGGTTCGCTTTCGGCTTTGTCGACGGCGGTGTGGGCCGCGGCGTTGACGATCAGGCCGGGCTGCACCCGGGCCACCAGGGCGCGCAGGCTCTCGGGTTGCGAAAAATCGGCCTTCAGGTCGCCGGGCGTGTCGAAGTCACAGGCCGTCACCAGCCCCAAGGGTGCCAGGGAGCGCTGCAGTTCCCAGCCGACCTGACCGCCGCAGCCCAGAAGCAGGATCTTCATCGTTCGCTGTAGTTCGTTGCGAGCCAGTCGCGGTAGCCGCCGCTCTGGATGTTGGCCACCCAGTCGGCATGGTCCAGATACCACTGCACGGTCTTGCGGATGCCGCTGTCGAAGGTTTCGGCCGGGCGCCAGCCCAGTTCCCGTTCGATCTTGCGCGCGTCGATGGCGTAGCGGCGGTCGTGGCCGGGGCGGTCTTTCACGTAGGTGACCAGCCGGGCATACGGGCCTTCGGGGCTGGGCCGCAGTTCGTCGAGCAGGGCGCAGACGGTCTGCACGATCTCGATGTTGGCCTTCTCGTTCCAGCCGCCGATGTTGTAGGTCTCGCCCAGCCGTCCGCCGGCCAGCACGGCGCGGATGGCACTGCAATGGTCGGTGACGTAGAGCCAGTCGCGCACCTGCTGGCCGTCGCCGTACACCGGCAGGGGCTTGCCGGCCAGGGCGTTGACGATCATCAGCGGGATCAACTTCTCGGGGAAATGCCAGGGCCCGTAGTTGTTGCTGCAGTTGGTGGTGACGACCGGCAGGCCGTAGGTGTGGTGCCAGGCGCGAACCAGGTGGTCGCTGGCGGCCTTGCTGGCGCTGTAGGGGCTGTTGGGCTCGTAGGGGTGGGTCTCGGTGAAGGCCGGATCGGCGGGCTTCAGGCTGCCGTAGACCTCGTCGGTGCTGACGTGGTGGAAGCGGAACGCACTGCGTTCGCCTTCGGGCAGCGCCTGCCAGTGGGCGCGCGTGGCTTCCAGCAGGGTGAACGTGCCTTCGACGTTGGTCTTGATGAAGGCGCCCGGGCCGTGGATGCTGCGGTCGACATGGCTTTCGGCAGCGAAGTGCAGCACCGCGCGCGGCCGGTGCGTGGCCAGCAGCCGGTCGACGAGGGCGCGGTCGCCGATGTCGCCCTGCACGAACACATGTCGGGGGTCGCCCTGCAGCGAGGCCAGGTTCTGCAGGTTGCCGGCGTAGGTCAGCAGGTCGAGGTTGACGACGGGTTCGTCGCGGGTTGGCGGTGACGCCAGCCAGTCCAACACGAAGTTGCTGCCGATGAAGCCGGCACCGCCGGTGACGAGCACGGTCATTTGGCGACCCTGCCGTAGGTGTCCTCGAAGCGCACGATGTCGTCTTCGCCGAGGTAGCTGCCCGACTGCACTTCGATGATCTCCAGCGGCAGCTTGCCCGGGTTGCGCAGCCGGTGGGTGGCGCCCAGCGGGATGTAGATGCTCTGGTTCTCGGCCAGCAGCACCACCTTGTCGTCGACCGTGACCTCGGCCGTGCCGCTGACCACGATCCAGTGCTCGGCGCGGTGGTGGTGCATCTGCAGGCTCAGGGACGCGCCGGGCTTGACCATGATGCGCTTGACCTGATGGCGCGGCCCGCTGTCGACGCTGTCGTACCAGCCCCAGGGCCGGTGCACCTTGCGGTGCAGGGCCTGTTCGCCGCGTTGTTCGACGCCGAGCTGGGCGACGATCTTCTTCACGTCCTGGCTGCGTTCACGGCTGGCCACCAGCACCGCGTCGGGCGTCTCCACCACGACCACGTCGGTTAGGCCCACGGCGCTGACGAGCCGGCTGGTGGCGTGCACCAGGGTGTTGTGGCTGTCCTGGACCATGACGTCGCCGACGCTGGCGTTGCCGTCGGCGTCCTTCGGTGCCACCTGCCACACGGCTTCCCAGGCACCCAGGTCGTTCCAGCCGGCATCCAGCGGCTGCATGCGGATGTCCAGGGTGCCAGGGCACTTTTCCATCACCGCATAGTCGATCGACTCCGAAGGCACGGCGGCGAATTCGGCCTTGCCCGGCCGCACGAACTTGGCGTCGGCGGAGCGTGCGGCCCAGGCCAGCCTGCAGGCGGCGGCGATGTCGGGGCGAAAGCGGTCGAGTGCCGCGATCCACACCGAGGCCTTGAGCACGAAGATGCTGGCGTTCCAGTAGTAGTTGCCGGCAGCCAGGTACTTCTGCGCGGTGGCCAGATCAGGCTTCTCGACGAACTGGGCCACCAGCTGTTCAGCGCCGGCCGCTTCGGCCCGGATGTAGCCGTAGCCGGTCTCGGGCTGGGTCGGCGTGATGCCGGCGATGACGATGGCGCCCTCGGCCGCCTGCAGCACGGCGCGCTGCAAGGCGGTGATGAAGGCGGCTTCGTCCTGGATCGTCTGGTCGGCGGCCGTGACCACCAGCACCGGGTCGGCGCCGTTGTCGGCCGCCTGCAGGGCCGCCAGCATCATGGCTGGCGCGGTGTTGCGGCCCACCGGTTCCAGCAGCACCGAAGCGGGCTCCACCCCGGCTTCACGCAGCTGGTCCAGCACCAGGAAACGGTGTTCCTCGTTGCCGACGATCAGCGGCGCCTTCAAGGCCTGGCCCGGCGCCGCCAGCCCCTGCAGGCGGGACACCGCCTGCTGGAACAGGCTGGTGTTGCCCGACAACACCAGGAACTGCTTGGGATAGCCGGCGCGCGACAGCGGCCAAAGCCGGGTGCCGGAACCACCGGCCATGATCACGGGTTGAACGGCAAGGCTCATGAATTGAATCCGTCGGGGTGGGTGGATTGCCAGCGCCAGCTGTCGGCGCACATGCGCGCCAGGTCGTGGCGCGCCTCCCAGCCAAGCAGATCACGCGCCAGCGCGGGGTCGGCATAACAGGCGGCGACGTCGCCGGGGCGGCGCGCGGCCATCCGGTAGGGTACTTCGCGCCCGCTGGCGGCGGCGTAAGCGGCGACCACGTCGAGCACGCTGTAGCCACGCCCCGTGCCAAGGTTCACGGTCGGCGAACCGGGGTGGCTGAACAAATGCTGCAACGCGGCGACATGGCCCTCGGCCAGGTCGACGACGTGGATGTAGTCGCGCACGCCGGTGCCGTCGGGCGTGGCGTAGTCGTTGCCGAACACGGTGAGCTCGGGCCGGCGGCCCACGGCCACCTGCGCGACGTAGGGCATCAGGTTGTTCGGCGTGCCGCGCGGGTCTTCGCCGATGCGGCCGCTCTCGTGGGCGCCCACCGGGTTGAAGTAGCGCAGGATGGCGGATTGCCAGGCGGGGTCTGAGGCGCCCAGGTCTCGCAGGATCTGTTCGCCCATCAGCTTGGTCTGGCCGTACGGGTTGGTGGCCGACAGCCGCGCATCCTCGCGCAAGGGCAGGACCTCCGGGTCGCCGTAGACCGTGGCGCTGGAACTGAACACGAAACGGCGGCTGCCGTGGCGTTGCATCACACGGCAGGTGGTGAGCAGGCCGCCCAGATTGTTCGTGTAGTAGGCCAGGGGCATGGCGGCGGATTCGCCCACCGCCTTGAAGGCGGCGAAGTGCACGGTGGCATCGATGCGGTGGCGCTGGAACACGCCGTCCAGCGCACCTTCGTCGCAGACGTCGACCTTTTCGAACACCGGCGTGCGGCCGCTCAGCTCCTGCAGGCGGTTCAGCACCTCGGGCGAACTGTTGGAAAAGTCGTCGACGCCCACCACCTCGCAGCCGGCCGCCAGCAGCGCCAGCCAGGTGTGCGAAGCGATGTAGCCGGTGCTTCCGGTCAGCAGGACAGTCGTCATGGCGGCGGTGTCTTGCTACTGCAGCGTGAACTGCCCGTAGCAGCTGACGGTGTTGGCCGAGTAGGCGTCGTTGAGCAGCACGTTGCTGTTGCTGCCGCGGTTCTCGTAGCTGCCCTGGCAGCCGACCGTGAGGCTGCGGATGGGCGCCCAGCGCAGGCCCAGGGTGAGCACCTGCCCGTTGTCGTTGCCGCGCACGCTTTGCGCAAAACGGTCGGCGCCGTCGAGCACGCGGCGGTAGTACTGGACCGAGGCACTGGCCACGATCTTGCCGGTGACGTCGTAGTCGGCGGCGACGCGCAGGGTGTCGGTGGACTCGCTGAAGGCGTTCGTCGCCAGGTCGGATGTCTGGCCGGTGTCGCGCGCCAGCCGCAGGTTGCCGCGCAGCCGGCCACCGGGGTTCCAGGCGTAGGTCAGGGCACCGGTGATGCCGTCGAAGTCGCGTTCCGCGATCTGGTCGTAGCGGGTGCGCCCCTGGCTCAGGGTGGCGTCAAGCCGGCTCGCGCCCGACGGCGCCCAGACGACGTTGAAGTCGATGTTCTGGCTCTTGCGCTTGTCGCGCGGGTCGGCCTGGCTGATGAGCAGGTTCGGGTATTCGGTGCGTGCGCTGCGCAGGGCGAGCGCCACGCTGGTGGCGCCGCCCAGGCGGTAGCGCACGCCCAGCGAGCCGCCCACCTGCGAGAACTCGGCATAGGAAGCCGACGCCGATTCGTAGCTCAGGTTGCTCCAGTTGACGCCGGCTTCCAAGGACAGCGGCCCGGCCAGGCCGATTCTTCCGGTGGCGCCGAAACGTTGCGAGTTTTCGGCGTTGCCGCCGACGATGAACTGACCGAAGCGGTCGCGCAGGTCGGCGCGCTGGCTGCGGTCGGCACCGAAGCTGACCCGGCCGGAAAGGCTGAGGATCGTCTCCCAGTCCAGGCCGAGGTTCAGGCCGTAGCCGGAGCTGTTGAATTCCTTGTTGTCGGCATAGCGGTTGGTGCGGAGCGAGGCGCTGCCCGACAGGCGCTGGCGGCCGAAGCTCTGGTCGATGCCGGCCACCAGGGCGGTGCTGGAAATGAGGTCGGATTCGCTGCGGCCCGGCGGGGGCGCCTGGTTCTCGCGCAGGCGCAGCAGGTTCGACTCATGCGTGATGGTCTGGGCAACGCCGATGTAGTAGGGGCTGCTCTGGGCCTGCGCGCCTGCGGCGCAGGCGAATGCCAAGCCCAGCAGCGTGGCCAGTCCGCGGGTCCGGGGGTGGATCGGGCCATGCTTTTGGCCGTGGGTCTGAAGGTGGTGTGGAACGGTTCGCATGCACTGTCCCTGTGGGTGGTTGGCTGCCGCTCAGTAGGCGTGCCGGTCGAAGAACACCAGCTTGATGGTGCGGGCGATGATCTGCAGGTCCAGGCCCAGCGACCAGTTGCGCAGGTACTCCAGATCGTATTCGACGCGTGCCTGCATCTTTTCGATGGTGTCGGTTTCGCCGCGGTGGCCGTGGATCTGGGCCCAGCCGGTGATGCCGGGCTTGACCTTGTGGCGCACCATATAGGCCTTGATGAGCTGGCGATACTGCTCGTTGTGGGCCACCGCATGCGGCCGCGGCCCCACGATGCTCATCCGGCCTTGCAACACGTTGATGAATTGCGGCAGCTCGTCCAGGCTGGTGCGGCGCAGGAAGGCGCCGAACGGGGTGATGCGGGGGTCGTCCTTGGTCGCCTGTTTGACGACGGCACCGTCGTCCTGGCTGCGCATCGAGCGAAACTTGTAGACGATCACTTCCTTGCCGTCCAGGCCGTTGCGACGCTGCTTGAAGATGGCCGGCCCTTTCGAGGTGAGGCGCACACCCAGGGCGATGGCCAGCAGCAGCGGCGAGATCAGGATGGTGATGGCCAATCCCAGCACCAGGTCGGAGGCGCGCTTGACCAGGCGATTGGTGCCGGTGAACGGGGTCTCGCACAGGCCGACGACGGGGATGCCGCTCATGTCCTGCAGCCGCCCCTGGATGATGCTGATGCCGAAGACGTCGGGCACGAAGAAAACGCTGGCCGTGGTGCCCTGCACCAGTTCCATGAGCTCGACGATGCGCGGCTGCGAACCCAGCGGCAGCGTGATGTAGACCTCGTTGACACCGTGCTCGCGAACATAGCCGGCCACCTGCTTCAGGCTGCCCAGGCGGGCGCCGGCGGCTTCTGCGTCGACACGGTCGTCGGCGCGGTCGTCGAAGTAGCCCAGGAAACGGACACCGACGTTGCCCTGGGCCTCGAAGGCGCGCGCGACCTTGACGCCCAGGGCGCCGGCGCCCACCACCACGGCGGCACGCCGGTTTTCCGGCAGGCCGGCCAGGTGGCGCAGCACCGCGCCGCCCACGAACACCGCGGCAAGCTGCAACAGCGGCGTGAGCACCGCCCACCACAGGATGACATCGACCTTGAACAGCCCGAGACTGCGTGTGGCGTAGCCGCAGAGCAGCAGGATGAAGACCAGGCTGAGCCAGCTGGTGGTGATGTCGACCGCGGCATTCAGCGGGCGGTCCCAGAAGCGGTTGCGGCCCGGGAAGGTCAGCGCAAAGATCAGCAGGCACAGCGTCAGGTCCGAACGGACGATCGGCTCGTTGAACCACCAGGAGACGACCAGGAACGTGGCCACCGTGATGGTCGGCTCCAGGAACGCCGCCACCAGCGAAGTCACCGACTGCGGTGCGCTGTAGAAGGTTCTCTTGTACGCTCTGTCTTGGAACATGAATCGCGTTCAGGTCGCTTCGAATAAGAAAGAAGCGTGCCGGCCGGGACCGAACAGGCACCCCGCCTCGAGCAAGGCTCGGGCGGATTCTCGCTGAAACCCTCCGGCCATCCGCCGGCTGCCCAGGCACACCTTGGCGGGGGGTGCTGCCTACAATGACGACATGCTTCACACACTCCATTCGATGTTGGCCCCGTCTGTCGTCGAGCGCCTGACGCTGGTCGTCAATCACGTGCTCGGCGGCGAGGTCGCTGCCACCGACCGCCTGCGCCCGCATGCCGGTCGTCGCATCGAGTTGCAGTTCACCGCCTGGCCCTCGCTGCTGCCCGCGCCGCCGGCCCTGGTCTGGCGCGTCACCCCGGCCGGCCTGCTGGAATGGCAGGGCATGCAACCCGAGCCCGGTGCCGACCTGCAGGTGCGGCTGGACGCGTCGAACCCCGCGGCGCTGGCCGCCAGGCTGCTGGCGGGAGAGCCGCCCTCGCTGCAGATCGACGGCGACGCGCAGCTGGCGGGCGACATCAACTGGCTGTCCCAGAACCTGCGCTGGGACGTGGCCGCCGACCTCGAACGCTTGTTCGGCCCGGCCGTGGCCCAGCAGATTCACAGGGCAGGCCAGGCGCTCGCCGGCGCCTTGCGGGCCGCCGTGCGCGGTGCCCAGGGCCTGGGCGAGCGCCTGCGACCCCGCGCATCGGAATGAACGCCACGAGGCCAGCGCGGGGTCGACCGTGAATCCGCATCACGCGCCGGGGCGCGCGTGAACCACTTCGGTCGGCTCGTCTTCATCGTCGTCACGGTCCTGCGCTTCGGTCTGGATCAGGTGGCCCTGTCGGTGTTTCCGCAGCGCTGGGTGCGTCTGCTGGTGCGCATCGTCACCGTCGGACGGCGCCTGGACGCACCGCGTGGCGAACGCCTGCGGCAGGGTCTGGAACGGCTGGGGCCGATCTTCGTGAAGTTCGGCCAGGTGCTGTCGACGCGCCGCGACCTGATCCCGCTGGACGTGGCCGACGAACTGGCCCGCCTGCAGGACCGCGTGCCACCGTTCCCGGCCGCGCAAAGCCGCGCCCTGATCGAAAAAGCCTTCGGCAAGCGCATCGAGGACATCTTCGCCGGCTTCGACGCCGAGCCCGTGGCCAGCGCTTCCATCGCCCAGGTGCACTTCGGCGTGCTTCACGGCGGCCGCGAAGTCGCCGTGAAGGTGGTGCGGCCGGGCATGCTCAGGGTCATCGACCAGGACCTGAGCCTGCTGCACACGCTCGCGCGCTGGGTCGAGCGCCTCAGCGCCGACGGCAAGCGCCTGAAGCCGCGCGAGGTGGTGGCCGAATTCGACGGCTACCTGCACGACGAGCTCGACCTGGTGCGCGAGGCCGGCAACGCCGCGCAACTGCGCCGCAACATGGACGGCCTGAACCTCGTGCTGATGCCGGAGATGGTGTGGGAGCTGTGCACGCAGGGCGTGATCGTCATGGAACGCATGAAGGGCGTGCCCATCAGCCAGCTCGAGCGAATCCGCGAAGCCGGGGTCGACATCAAGAAGCTGGCCCGCGACGGCGTCACCATCTTCTTCACCCAGGTGTTCCGCGACGGCTTCTTCCACGCCGACATGCACCCCGGCAACATCCAGGTCAGCCTGGACCCGGCCAGCTTCGGCCGCTACATCGCGCTGGACTTCGGCATCGTCGGCACGCTCACCGACAACGACAAGGAATACCTGGCCTACAACTTCCTTGCCTTCTTCCAGCGCGACTACAAGCGCGTGGCCGAACTGCACATCGAAAGCGGCTGGGTGCCGCCTGGCACGCGCGTGGACGCACTGGAAAGCGCCATTCGCGCCGTCTGCGAACCGCAGTTCGACCGGCCGCTGAAGGACATCTCGCTGGGGCAGGTGCTGATGCGCCTGTTCCAGACCAGCCGCCGCTTCAATGTCGAAATCCAGCCGCAGCTGGTGCTGCTGCAGAAGACCTTGCTCAACATCGAGGGCCTGGGCCGCCAGCTCGACCCCGAGCTCGACCTGTGGACCACGGCCAAGCCCTTCCTGGAACGCTGGATGAACGAGCAGATCGGCTGGCGTGCGCTGCTCAACCGCATGAAGGCCGAGGCGCCGCGCTATGCGCAGCTGCTGCCCGAGCTGCCGCGCCTGCTGCACGGCGCCCTGCAGCAACAGTCGCGACCACAGGAATCGCCGGCGCTGCTGGCCTTGCTGGCCGAACAGAGGCGAACGAACCGGCTGTTGCGCACCATGCTGTGGCTGGCGGCGGGCTTCGTGCTGGGGTTGCTGGTGACCCGGTTCCTGGTGTATCGCCTGGGCTGAAAACCGATGGCCCGCCTACAATCGCGGGTTGTCCATCGAATTTCCTCTCCAACATGCCCATCTACGCGTACCGTTGTGCCACGTGCGGCCATGCGCAGGACGTGCTGCAGAAGATGTCCGACCCGCTGCTCACGGTCTGCCCCGCCTGCGCTGCTGCCACCTATGAAAAGCAGGTCACGGCCGCCGGCTTCCAGCTGAAGGGCTCGGGCTGGTACGTGACCGACTTCCGCAACGGCAACAGCGCTGCGCCGGCGAAGAAGGACAGCACGGACGGCAAGGAAGGCGAGGCCGCCGCCGCACCCGCTGCCGATGCCGCGGCGCCAGCGGCCGGCGACAAGCCCGCTGCCTCCGCCGCCCCGGCAGCCGCCGCGTCGACAGCAGCCCCGGCCCCCGCCCCCGCGCCTTCGCCACCGGCCACGCCTTCGGGCAGCGGCCGCTGAAACCGCCGGGCAGCCGCAGGTGAAGAAATACCTCGTCGCCGGTCTGCTGGTGTGGCTTCCGCTGGCCATCACCATCGCCGTCCTGACCTGGCTCTACGGCGCCCTGAACGGCGTGTTCGCCAGTGTGCTGTCGGCCTCGCAGGCTGTCTTGCCGGTCGAGGCCGCGGCCAACCTGGAACGGCTGAAGAACATCCCCTTCCTGGGCGTTGCCGTGCTTGCGCTGGTGCTGCTGCTGACCGGCGTGTTCGCGGCCAACATGTTCGGCCAATTCTGGTTGCGCCAGTCCGACCGGCTGATCAGCCGCATCCCCATCGTCAAGAGCATCTACAACTCGGTCAAGCAGGTCAGCGACACGCTGTTCTCGACCAACGGCAACGCCTTCCGTGAAGCGGTGCTGGTGCAGTACCCGCGGCAGGGTTCCTGGACCATCGCCTTCGTCACCGGCCGCCCGGGCGGCGAGGTGGCCGAGCACCTGGCCGGCGACTTCGTCAGCGTCTACGTGCCCACCACGCCC
>JANOBX010000148.1:0-3869 GCA_031411875.1 Burkholderiales bacterium
GTGTTGCTGATCGCGGTCAGCACGCCCTTGGCGATCTTGCCTTCGCGGCCGTTGACGAATTCGAGCTTGACGGCCCCGGCCAGGTGCGCGTGACGCTGGATGACAGAAACGTTTGCCATGACGATCTCCAAACGAGAGCAACCAGCCGGGTCCCGGTCCGGGTTCCCTGAAAACTGATCCTCTCGCTCGGACTTCCTCGCTCCCGCCCACGGGCGGGCGGGGGGTGGGCATGGCCCCTGCCCTCACGGGAAGGGGTTGGGGATGGGTGGGGTTCATCGCAGCCGAAGCAGTGAGCCAGTTTCCCGGCCCACCGCTTGAAGATCCCCCCACAAGTCCCCCTCACTCTTGACGGGGGCGCCGTGGGGGGAGCGCGGTGGGACGACTGGCGCACGGGCTGCCACCTCACCACGGCCGGCGCAGCGTCGCTGCCGATGTGCCAGCTCGCCTGGCGCAGCGGTTGCAGCGCAGCCGACCGAACAATCACGAGCAGCGGCGGCTCTGCGGCCGACGTGACACAAAGCGCAGCGACTGGCGCGGCGGTCGAGCCGCTGATCGCTGGCTGTGCAGCGGCAAGGCCGCTGCGGGCACTTCACAGCACCTGGGCTTCAGCGGCCCGGCTCCGGGCTTGGCGGGTGACCGGGGTGGCGATCTGGCCGGCGCCGCACCGAGCGCAGCGACCTGCAAGCCGGTCAGTTCGCCAAGCGGGCCTCGTTCACGCGCAGCGTGAAGGAATCAAGGCCCGCGGTCCCCGGGCACGGGTAAGGGCCGCCGCGTGCTTCAGCCGGCTCCGCCGGCCTGACCGTGTTGCGTCAGGGATGGAAGCCCGTCAGGGGCGAGACGCCGGTACCCCGGTGGCTCGACGCGCAGCGCGACTGCCCGACCCCGCGCAGCGGGGAGACGCCCCGGCCCACAGAGACCTGCACGCAGATGCTGCTGCGCCAACACCCGCCAGGGCACCATCCGGCCCAACGTTACCGGCCAATTTCACCTCGCCCGGAGGAACTACGATGACTTCAATAAAACCGCCAGGGAGCGCACCATGAACCCGAACGACAGCGACGACACCCGATCCGTCGCCCTCTACTGGGACTTCGAGAACCTGCATGCTGGCCTGATGGAGGCCAAGTACGGCGAAGGTGCCTACGCCAAGCAGGACAACCGCTTCAAGGTCCAGGAACCCCTCATCGACGTCCAGGCCCTGGTCGAGCTCGGCGCTTCCTTCGGCCCTGTCGCCATCAACCGCGCCTATGGCAACTGGCAGTACTTTGGCCGCTACCGCGACGCGCTCCTGCAGAGCGCCGTCGAGCTGATCCAACTGTTCCCGCCGGGCGCCTCCGCCAAGAACGGCGCCGACATCAAGCTCTGCCTTGACGCCACAGAGGACATCAGTCGCTTCGCCCACATCGGCACCGTCATCATCGTCGGCGGCGACAGCGACTTCATGCCGGTGGCCCAGAAGATCAAGGCCGCCGGCCGCACCCTGATCGGTATCGGTAACCGTCGCAACACCAATAAGCACTGGGCCAAGAGCTGCCACGAGTTCCGCTACTACGACAGCCTGGTCGAAGTCCCCAGCACCGAAGAAACGCCCAAACCCAGCGAAGCCAAGGACACCCCACCGCCGCCACCAGCCGACCCGGCCGCCGAGATGCTCAAGCGTGCCGTACGTCTGCTCGCCGAGACCAAGGGAGAACCGTGGGTCAACAAGGCGGCGGCATGGAACATGATCAAGCGCTTGGATCCAACCTTCGATCCAAAGGACCATGGCCACGCCAGTTTCGCCGACATGGTCAAGGCCCACGAAGCCGTGATCGAGGTCAAGAAGGGCGAGTCCGATCACATGCTGCGCGTGCGTTGAGCGCCCGTCTTCTCCGCTACGTGGCCGCTCGCAACCGGGCGCGATGTTGACCACCATTGATAGTCCGGCGAATCATCAACACCATGAGCACGAACACCATGAGCTTTGCCCTGCCGGAAGCCATGCGCAGCTACGTCGATCAGCGCGTGCGCTCCGGTCAGTACGGCAACACCAGCGAATACCTGCGCGAGTTAATCCGGCGCGACCAGGAAGAACAGGCCAAGAAGCGACTGCGCGAACTGATCGAGGAAGGCCTGAACTCCGGCCCCGGTCAGGCGCTAACGCCGCAGCGTGCCGCCCAGTTGAAGAAGCAGGCCCTGGGCAAGCCTCCTCGAAACGCGAGCACCTGTGCCCGCAGCAAAGGCCGACCTGCTGGAGGCTACGAGGCATGACGCGACGGAAGGCAGCGCCGAGCTTGCCGAGCGCATGTTCGACGCCGCCATCGCGGCGCTGGAACCGATCGAGCGCATGCCTGGCATGGGCTCACCCCGCCTCGGCGAACTCTGCGAGATCCCGGGCCTGCGTTCATGGCGCGTCACCGACTTCCCCATGCAGTGGCTCTACTTCCGAGGCCGAAGACCACCTCGATGTCGTGCGCGTGCTCGGCGATCGGCCGGACATCATCGCCATCCTGACCGATGGGTGACCCCACGACCGGCGACACACCATGCCAGGCAACAGACAAGATTAGGGCGATGCCCAAGGTGTTGTTCGACTTCACTGACCCCGACGCCGTCAACGCGTGGTGGCCCGTCGACGACCGTGTGATGGGCGGCGTCTCGCACAGCACGCTGCGCAACGATCTCGCCGGACACGCTGTGTTCGAAGGCGAGGTCTCGCTGGAAAGCAACGGTGGATTCGCCTCCGTGCGATCCAGCGCGGGCAATCGGGGCCAAGCCGGGGCCGAGGTCTGCGTGATCGAAGTGCGCGGCGACAGCAAGCAGTTCAAGCTCAGCCTGCTGACGGATGACGGCTTCGACAGCCTCAATTACCAGGCCACCTTCGCACCCGCGGCAGGCTCCTGGCGGACCCTTCAGCTTCCGCTGACCGACTTCCGCGCCAGTTTCCGCGGACGTGAGGTTCTCGGAGCACCCGGTCTCGATCCCGCCCGCATCCGCCAAGTCGGGCTGATGATCGCCGCACGCCAGGCCGGTCCCTTCGCGCTCGACATCAAGCGAATCAGCCTCGCCTGAACCGCACCCGACCGTCATGTGTCGAGATGGGGCGCGGCGAGGCGCCCCCCGCAGATGTCAGAGCAGGCCACGCTCGGCAAAGCTGGTGACTTCCGCGCCCGCCACCACCAGGTGATCGAGCACCCGCACGTCGACCAGCGCCAGCGCCGTCTTCAGCGTCTGCGTCAGGAACTCGTCGGCACGGCTCGGTTCGGCCGCCCCCGAGGGATGGTTATGCGCCAGGATCACCGCCGCGGCATTCAGCCCCAGCGCCTCCTTGACCACCTCACGCGGATACACCGAGGTCTGCGTCACCGTACCGCGGAACATCTGCTTCAGCGCGATGATCCGGTGCTGCGCATCGAGGAACAGCACGCAGAACACCTCGTGCTCCAGCACCCCGATCTCGAGGCGCAGGTGATCCTTCACCGCCTGCGGCGACGACATCGTGGCACCGCGCCGCACCCGCTGCGACAGCACGCGCCGTGCCTGATGCAGCACCTCGTCGGCACGCGCCGGACGGTACTGGCCATCGACATCGCGCACCAGCAGCGCATCGACAGCGACAACGGAAGAAGTGGAAGACAACGACATGGCGAACTCCGGTCTGTGTCGGGCGGGATTGCCCGAGACCGGAGCACCACGGCGCAGCGCAGCCGTCAGGGCTCGAAGACGGACGCAGGCCGCAAGCGCCCGCCCCGCGGGCGCGCAGACCTTGACGGCGAGAACGGCGTGGTAGCGTGGGTCGACACGGCAAGCCCACCCGCCCACCACCACCGTGCCCCCGTGGGAATCGCCGGCAATGCCGGCCAGTTCAAGCTGTCACCGCTGACGGCGGG
>JANOBX010000149.1:0-24568 GCA_031411875.1 Burkholderiales bacterium
GGCGCCATCACCGCGGCCGCGTGGTCCTTGCTGTTGCGGGGGGTTTCGAGTTCCAGGCGCACCTGCGCGCTGGGCGCCCGGCGAGGTTGGGGAAAAGGAACGACCGGGGTCCCTTCGTCGCTCACAGCAGCACCCGCGTCCCGCTGCGCGGGGGCCATGAGGCCACCGCGGTGCTGCGCCCGCGCAGATGCGCCGAGGTGCGCACGAAGCCGTTGATCGACACCTGCAGCGCGAACAAGCGTTCGAGCACGCCAGCCAGCAGGAACAGGCCACCGGCCGTCCAGGCCTGGGGTTCGAAGCTGATCTGGATGTCCATGCCGCGGGCAAAGTTGCCGGGCCGGGTGCCCGGCAGGCGGGCGACGCTGGGCGTGGCAGTCACCGACACGATGCCGTCCAGCGCAAGCCGCGTTTCCGGAACGTCGCGCAGGTCGTGCAGGCGCAGCATCTCGCGCAGTGCCAACGCGGCCTGTTCACCCCCCGTCACCCCCAGATGGTTCAGCGCCAGGTGCGACACCAGCCGCCAACCACTGCGTTCACGCAACAGCGGCCGCAACGTGGCCGTGGGCGGCGACAGGCACAATGCCGCGCCGGCCTGGGACGCCGGGTCGGTGATGCGCAGGCTGGGCTGGCCACCGCCGAAGGGCAGCAGGGACGGCAGGTCACGGTTGCAGCACAGCAGGTCGAGGCTGAGCACGCCGTCGGCGGGCAATGCGGGGTTGAACTGCGGATCGCGGATCATCAAACGGGTTTCGGTGCCGCCCAGAAAAGCCGGCGCCGGGCGCCGTGCCGCCAGCCAGCTCAGTCCTTCGTCATCGAGTTCTGTGCCTGCCCCATGCTTCAGGCGTTGGAAGTGCGGCACCTTGCGCGGCAGCGGCGCATCTGGCCGGCTCAGGCGCACGTCTTCGACGGCATACGCCTCGAGAGCCGCGGGCCGGCGCGCGTCGGGCACCACGAGCCATTCCGACTGCGTGCCGTCCATTGCAATGGGCTCGCCCGGGTGGTGGAACAGGTTGATGGCCGGCGTGGCGCCGAGCACGAAGTTCTCTTCGTTGACGCTGCGTTCGAGTTCGCCCGTGGTGCTGGCCAGGTAGATGAAGACATCGAGCGTGCTGCCCGCATGCACCAGGGTGCGCGCTTCGAGACCGGAGAGTTCGATGTACAGGAACTTGGCCGGAAAGGCGAAGTACTCGGTCAGCAGGCGGTGGCCGGAAAACGCGCGCTGCGGCCAGGGCAAGGCGGCTTCTTCCGCCTCGAAGCCCACGTGACGCAACGACTCGCGCGGCAGGAAGGTGGGCCGCGGGTCGGCGGCACCGTCGGCGACCGCGATCGAGAGTGTCGACGTGCACAGCAATTCGAGCAGCTGTGTGGGCAACTGCCCGGTGCCGCGCAGATGCAGGCGCAGCTTGTCCAGGCCCAGCGCACTGAAGCCCAGGTCGGGCACGGTGGTGGCGAGGCAGAGCCGCAGCACGGCCGCAGCGCGTGGCGCATGCCGATTGGCGGGTGCAGGCAACGGCAACCCGGACAGCCGAGCCTTCTCGATCGTTACCGGCCACAGCACCGTGTCGTGGCAGGTTCTGTACTGCAGCGATTCGCCTCGAACCGGCTGCGTCAGCAGCGGCGTACCGCGCGGCACCAGCGAGGCGCCCTGGGCCTCTGGCTTGGGCAGCAACTGCACCGTTGTCATCGAAGGAACTGGCGCCAGCAGGTGCGGGCACAGCAGTTCCAGCAACGCGTCGGAGAGGTCGGCCGAGTCGTCGTCCAGACGGTGTTGCACGCGGGCTGCGAGGAAGGCCACGCCTTCGAGCAGGCGTTCGACGTGGGGGTCGTCAACGGCATCGGTCGTGATGCGCAGGCGGCCGGCGATCTTGGGGTTGGCCTCGGCGAATTCGCCGGCCAGCTTGCGGATCGCCGCAAGTTCGCGGTCGTAGTAGGGCAGCAGGGCGTCGGCCATGGCTTCAGCTTTCGCGCACGATGACGTCTCGGCTGACCGGTTCGAGCAGGGTTTCGAAGCTCACGGGCTCGGGAACCGGGTCGGCGCGGAGTACCGCGTCGACCTTCATGTGCAAGGTGCCGCCCAGGTTGTTGCCTTGCTTGGCCAGGCTCACGCTGACGTTCATGAGGCGTGGCTCGAAGCGCCGGATCGTGGCTTCGACTTCCCGCAGCAGGCCGGCGCGGAGTTCCGGCACGCTGTAGCTGCCCGAGGCCGGGTCGGGGATGCCGTAATTCACCAGCGACGAGGGCAGCTCGGTCAGCAGGCGGGGCAAAGGGCGTCGACGACGACGGGCGTTGAGCAAACATTCCATGTCGCGCCGCACGGCCGAGTGCAGCTTGTCCAGCGCGTCGGCCGCGCTGGTGGCGTGGGCAGGGGAGTCGTCGCCATCGGCATCGAACAGCCTGTCGAGCAAGGGCAGCTGGGCACGCAAGGGGGCTTGACGGCCACTGCCGCCGGAGCCGCCTCCGGGCTTGCCCTGGCTCAATCGAACACCAAGGTTTCTAGGGCCGTGAAGGCAAGCACCTGCTCACCCACCAGCAGCATGCGCTGGCCACGGCCGCGCACAGGGCCCTGTTCGGGCGCGGTCCATTCGGTGGCCCGGCCGAGCTGCAGAGCGCTGTCGGACTCGGGCGTGGCACCCAGGTAGATGGCGGGCAGGAAGACCACACCCTCGGTACCGTCCTTCAGGTCGATGGCGCAGCGCCGCCAGATCAGGTCGCGGGTACGTCGTGGCGGGTCGAAGACCAGCGACCGCACGCGCGAGACCGGCACCAAGATGTGGTCGCCGGCGGTGGTGAGGACCTCGAACTCCGCAGCGAACAGATCGTCGGCATCGCGCAGATCGTCGAAGGCCTGAACACTGCCGTCGGCTGCTTCGAGTCGGCCGGGTGCCCGGGGGCGCAGGGTCTCGACCTCCTCGGCGGCCGCCTGCGCGGCGGGCGCGTCGCCCAGGCGCAGCAGCATCCGGGCGCGCAGGGCCGCCTGCTGCGCCGGCGTGGCGTCGTCACCCTGGAACTTCGGAGCTCGGCCGTCGCGCAGCACCTGCCCCCGCAAGACCTCGGCACGCAGCAGCTTTCGGAACTCCAGCACCGCCGGGTTCGGCTCGTGCAAGGCAGCTGCGTCGAGCATGCGGTCGGCGCGCTCGGCGTCGCCGGTGCACAACAGCAATTCGGCCATCAGCCACCGGGCGTCGGCGTCGGTGGGCGCGGCCTTCACGGCCGCAGTGGCGGCAGCAAGGGCGCCGGCAAGGTCGCCTGCGCGAAGGGCATCTCCAGCAGTGGTCATCGGCTTCTTTCTCGAGGGGGATTCAGGCGGGGGCGCTGCGGGGCGCGAACTCGGTGACGAGTCGAAAGGTGGCGCCGATGTCATCGAGCTGATGGTGGGGTTGGAGGTGAACGGTGCAGTTGAATACGCCGGGCCGGCTCTCGCGTTCGCGCACTTCGACGCGGGCGGCCAGCAGCGGGTATTTCGCGGTGGACTCTGCGCTGCTCAGGCCACCGCCACTGACGAAACCGTTCAGCCAGCGCTGCAGCCGGCTCTCCACGTCCTTCGGATCGAGAAAGCTACCGACCATGTCACGCCCCATCATCTTCACGCAGTGTGCGAAGCGGCTGACGCACAGGATGGAATTGATCTGCGCCGAGATGCGCTGATTGGCCTGGGCCGCCGCCGTCGACATGCGGGGTGGCCGGTGCAGAGAAGGCAAGGCGCCGAAGCAGGCTTCGGACAGACCGTCCAAGGCCGACAGCGGAATGAGGCCGGCGTCGCTGATCTGGTTTTCCTGTTCGTCGGTGAACGCCACTTCCAAGGGGGCACGTGCCGGGGCCTCGCCCGGCACATCGGAGAACAGGCGCTCGTAAGGCAGGTCGTCGAGGACGCCACCTCGGGCCTCGTCCTGGATGTCGGCGCCCCGCAGCTCCGCTGGCCAGGCGTAGCGATCAAAGGCGCGCACGGCAGCGGCGGCAAAGCCATAGACCGGACTCGTCCAGACGCGGTCGACAGCCGAAGGCGCATGGTGACGGAAGCGAAAGCGGTCGACCCGGCTGCCGTCGTCGGCCCAGGCCGGGCGCGCCAGCACGCGCGGCAGGGCCACACCGATGAAACGCAGGTCTTCCTGTACGGAAGCCTGGCGCCAGCGGTGATGCTCGGGGCCCTGCAACACCTTGGCCGGGTCGAAGCTGGGGCCGATGGCAGAAAAGTGGTCGACGCCCAGGAGCTCCGGAGCGGCACTGAAGATCATGGGTGAGAACGAGGCAGCAGCGATGCCGGCCAGACCTGCCAGCGCACCGATGTCGTCGGTGGGGTGCGCCGTGCCCGGACGGTGCCGGACTTCGTAGTCACAAGCAATCACACCGAAGGGTTCGCCGCCGGCCATGCCGAACTGCTCCTCGTGAATCTTGCGGAACAGCTGACTCTGGTCGAATTCGACGGCGCGGTCGATGTCGCGGCAGACCTCGACCCAACGAGCCTGCAGCATCTTCAGCCGAACGGGGTTCCCCTTGCCCTGGGGCAGTCGTCCCACCAGCCATGCCAGACCGCGCCACGACCCCTCCAGTCGCTGCAGCCGTGGGTGGCGCAAAATGGCATCGAGCTGTTCGGAAATCAACTGGTCGAGACGCGCGATGTCGCGGTCGACAGCGGCTCGCAGCGCGCCCAGGCGGTCGGGTTGGGCCCATAACCAGGCCAGGCCGGCGGAACCGAACCAGGCCTGAAGGTGGATCCGCCCATCAGAGCTGGCCACGAACGTGGCCAGCTCCGCGGCGGCGGCAGACCCGCCCCAGAATTTCCCCCCCAGGACGGCCTCGCGAAGTGTCCCTGAGGACGTGCTGAACATGGCGCGGTGCCCGCGCCTTTCAGGACTTTTGCGGGATGCGCGCCACCATGCGCATTGACGTAGTCAGCTCTTCCATTTGCAGCCAGGGCCGCAGATAGGCCACGGCGTTGTAGCTGCCCGGCCGGCCCGGAATTTCCTTGACCTCGATCTTGGCCTCTCGCAATGGGTACTTCGCCCGCGCTTCCTGACCGGCGCCTTCCATCGGGTTCACGTAATTCTGGATCCAGCGATTGAGCCACTTCTCGCAGTCGGTGGCTTCCATGAAGGACCCGATCTTGTCGCGCGCCATCACCTTCAGGAAATGGGCGAACCGGCTGGTGGCCATGACGTAAGGCAGGCGAGCCGAAATGGCCGCGTTGGCCGTGGCGTCGGGCCGGTCGTACTTTTTGGGCAACTGCGCAGACTGCGCGCCGAAGAACACCGCGTAGTCCGTGTTCTTGTAATGACACAGCGGCAGGAAGCCCAGATTGGACAGCTCGGCTTCGCGTCGGTCGGTGATGCCGATTTCGGTGGGGCACTTGGCGTCGCCGTCGCCGTCGTCGGACGTGAAGGTGTGCGTGGGCAGGCCGGTGACCTTGCCACCACCTTCAGCGCCGCGAATGGCGGTGCAAAACCCATACTGCGCGAAGGCATCGGTCAGACGCGTGCCCATCACGTAGGCCGCGTTCATCCAGCAGTAGTGGTCGTGGTCCATCGCCTTGGCCGAACCATCGGCATTGCTGGGTGCTTCCTCGTAGTTGAATTCGTCGACGGGCTTGGTGGCCTCGCCATACGGCACGCGCGCAATGACGCGGGGCATGACGAGGTTGACGAAGCGTGAATCTTCGGTTTCTCGAAAGCCGCGCCACTTGGTGTACTCGGCGGTTTCGAAGATCTTGGCCAGGTCACGCGGTTTGGACAGCTCGCTCCAGTTGTCGAAGCCGAACATGCCCGCGCCCACACCCGAGATGAACGGGGCGAAGGCTCCTGCGGCCACGTTGGAGACGAGCTTGAGCGTCTCGACGTCTTCCGGATGGGCCGTCCACTCGTAGTCGCCGATGAGGGCGCCATAAGGTTCGCCACCTGGCGTGCCGAATTCGTTCTCGTAGATCTTCTTGAACAGCTGGCTTTGATCGAACTCCACGGCCTTCTGCAAGTCCTTGCCCAGTTCCTTCTTCGAGGCCTGCAGCATGCGGATCTTCAGCGAGGTGCCGGTTTCGCTGTTCATCACCAGGTAGTTCAGGCCGCGCCAGCTGCCTTCGAGCTTGAGAAAGCGCTCGTGGTGCATGATCTTGTTCAACTGCTCCGTGACCTTGCGGTCGATCTCGGCGATGGCGCGGTCGAAGGTGACGACCAGGTTGCGGTTGAAAGTGACGGTGCCTTTCAGTGCTTCTTCGGTGAGGGCCCGGATGAGTTCCTCCGCGCGGTCCCGCTCGGTCTGTTTGGTGGCGCCGATGACCTGGTCGAGAAAGCTTGCGCCCGCCTCGGTGGTGGTGACGGTCGTTGAGGCTGCGCCTTGCGATTCGGTGGCACTCATGAGCTCAGCCTCCGGTCTTTTTCAGGCCAAGCTCAGCCGACAGCGCATCGAGCTTGGATTTGTCTTGCAGCACTTGTTCGAGCAGGCTTTCGAGTTCCTCGGAGAGGTCGGCCTTGCTGACCAGGTCCCTGAGGCGGCTGCGGGTTTCAAGCATCGCCTTCAGGGCAGGCACCTGCTCGGCCACCTTGGCCGGGTCGAAGTCGTCGAGTGACTTGAACTTCAGGTTCACCGCCATCTGACTGTCGTCGCCAGCCAGGGTGTTGTCCACCTTCAGGTTCAGACCCGGCGCGACGCGTGCCATCACATCGTTGAAATTGTCGCGATCGATCTGCACGAACTTGCGTTCCGCCAAGGGCTTGATCGGTTCCGTGGGGTCACCCGCGTAGTCGCCCATGACGCCCACGACAAACGGCAACTCGCGCACGATGGCGGCTCCGTCGGTCTCGACGTCGTAGGTGATGTGGACGCGGGGCTTGCGCACCCTGGCCAGTTTTTCGTGGACGCTGTTCATGCTTTCCTCAAGGTGCGTGGCGGAAGATGTCCGGTCGAAGCCGCGCCAGGAAAGCACGTCTCCACAGCTGTAAAAGGTATCACAAGCCTCGCAGGTATTCCATGATTTCGTGCTGCGTGCCAACCCGATGGTGCGAGTGAAGCCGTCACGGTATGTGGTCGCTGCGGCTTGGCCGCGCGGGAGACGTCGTGGACAATTCTGTGGATGAAGCAACTGGCAACCAAAGCGACGGCACCCGCAGCAGATTCCTGGCATGCGGTGCTCTTGCTCATCGGCTTGTGCCTGCTGGCCGGCTGCGCGCAGCCGCCTGCGGCGCCACCGGCAGAGGCCGCCGCGGCACCTGCCGCCACCCCACCGGTCCCGACGGCGCCCGTTCCGGATCGCGCCATGCAGTCGCCGGCCTTGAGCGGTGCCGAGATTTCGCGTGCAGTCAGTGCCGCCATCGAACAACTCGAAGCCGGCCAGGAAGCTCCGGCCGAGACCGAGTTGAAGCGTGTGCTGCAAGCAGACCCGACGAACCGGCTGGCGTTGAGCCTTCTGCAGCAGATCAAGGACGACCCGCAGACCGCGCTCGGCCGCGAATCCTTCAGCTACAAGGTGCAAGCCGGTGAATCGTTGTCGAAGATTTCGCAACGCTTCATGAACGACGTGCACCTCTTCTACATCCTGGCGCGCTACAACAACATCAAAGTGCCCCGTGCGCTGGCCGGCGGCCAGACCATCCGTGTGCCCGGAAAGGCGCCTCCAGCCAGTGTGGTCGGCATCCCCCAGCCATCAGGCGCCCTCGTCTCCGTTCAGCCTGCGCCGCCAGCACCTCCTGAACAGACCGCAACTCCGTCTGGCTCCGACCGAGCGCGCGCGGAGGCCGTGTCCCGCCACACCCGCAACGCGCGCAGCGCTTTCGCCAAGCAGGACCTGGACGCTGCCATCCGCGCCTGGGAAGAGGTACTCAAGATCGACCCGGACAACCGCATCGCCATCCTCGAGAAAGACAAAGTGATGGCATTGAGGGAAAAACTCACGAAGCTGAGGTGACGGGCGGGACCGGGTCCGACGCAACAGCCGTTGAAGGCGGCGGTGCCGCGTCCGTTTGCAGCGCCTCGGCCATGTCGTCGAAGGCCTTGAAAAGCAGGCCGAACTCGTCATTGCGGGTTTCGTTGATACGGTGGTCGAAACGGCGCTTGCCGATCTCTCCCATCGAATCGGCCACCAGCCGGATGGGTTTTGCCAGTCGATCGGCCAGGAAGAACATGGCGAGCGCCACCGCCACCACCGTCACCACGGCCAGCATGCCCATCAGCCCCATGGACAGCCTGGCCACTCGCGTGATGGGCTGTTCGGCCACGCCCAGCGCCACCATGCCGGCCTGCTTGCCCTGGAAAAGGATGGGCGACTCGAATCCCAGCAGGCTGTCATTGCCCAGCGGTAGCGCACCACCTGTGCCAGCAAGTTGTCGGTTTCCACGACCTCCGTGCCCAGTGCCACGAAAGGCTTGCCCACCAGCGCGGGCTGGCTGGACACGCGAACGATGCCCGAGCTGTCGCTGACGACGATGCGCTCGAAGTTGCCGGTGTTCATCATCGCCTGCACGGCCACGTCCACGGCGTCCCATTCCTCGCCGAGCGCTGAAGCCGCCGTCACTTCGGCAATGAAGCGCGCCAGGGACGAGCCATAGTCGCTGACCTGACCCATCAGCGCTGCGTACTGGCGTTGGGTCACGACCGCTGCGGTCATGCCCATGACCACAGCCACCACCAGCGCCATGGCGGCGGCCCACCTGATGCGCAGCGGCACCATGCGTGGCCGGTTCGGTTCGTCGGCGACATCGTCGATCTCGCCAATGACCTTGCGCAGCGCCGCCGCCAGTTCGCTGCCCGACCGCCAGCGTCGATGCGGCTGCTTGGCCAGGCACCGGTCGACCACGCGGCGCAGCGAGGCCGGCACGTTCGGGTTCAGACGGGTCAGGGGGGGTGGTTCGTCCTTGCCGATGCTGGTGGCCACGGCCGCCAGGCTGTCGCCGCCGAAAGGCCGCTGGCCGCTGGCCGCTGGCCGCTGAGCATCTGGTACATCAAGAGACCCACCGAAAACAGGTCGGATCGTCCGTCGACCTTGTCACCGCGGGTCTGCTCGGGAGACATGTAGCGCGGGCTGCCCATCACTGCGCCGACCTGGGTGCTGTCGTCCCCGGCCTCTTCGATGTCGGCGATGCCGAAATCGGCCACCTTGACGCCACCGCCGCCTGGCGGCAACACAATGTTGCCGGGCGTGATGTCACGGTGCACGACGCCGCGGACATGGGCATAGTCCAGGGCCTCGGCCAACTGCAGCGCGATCGTGGCCGCCTCGCGTGGCAGCAACTGCTTGCGCCTCTGCAACAGTTCCGACAGGGTTTCGCCGTCGACGAGTTCCATCGCCATGGATGGGCGACCGCCCACTTCGCCTACGTCGTGCACGACCACGATGTGTGGGTGCGACAGGCCGCCAGCAGCCCGTGCTTCGCGCAGGAAACGCATGCGGCATTCATCGTCCCCACACAGCGAGGGATGCAAGAACTTGATGGCCACGTCGCGGGCGATCGTCGGATCGTGCGCCCTGAACACGGTGGCCATGCCGCCGCTGCCCAGCCGGTCCTTTATGAGATAGCGGCCGACCTGGCGATCGCCAGTCTTGTCCGGCGGTCTCGGCGTCTGTGCAGCGCCGTGCAGCACGGTAGCGTCGTCGTCGTCGCCAGCCGGCGCCGGCGTCGGACCCCCAGCGGGGGCGGGAACGTTCATGGTCCAGGGCGCCGCGCGGGCTTGCGCTCGGGCTGCCACTGCTGGAGCAGCCGGCGTGCCTCGGCCTGAGCCGGTTGAATCTGCAGGCTGCGCTGCAAAGCCTGGATGGCGCCAGGACGATTGCTCTCGGCCAGCGCCTTGGCACGACGCAGGTACAGGTCGGCCAGCAGCGATTGCGCGGCCGGATTGGGCCTGGACGTGCTGACCAGCGGCGTCAGCAGCTCGATCGCACCGTCGAGTTCGCCCTGATCGGCCAGCAGCGTGGCGTGCTCGATCTCGTTGCTCTGCGGTGCACGGCCGCGCGGTGCGCGCGATGCCTCGGCCTGCATCAGGGCGCTGGCGGTGAACCGGCTGGTCAGGGTGAAGCTCGACAGCTGCCCCAGATGCTGGCGGGCCACGCGTTCACGCTCGAGCGCACGCAGGGCCTCGGCCGCTTCAGCCTGACCTGGAGCCAGTGCCAGCACTTCCAGGTACAGGCGTTGGGCGGCATCGGCGTCGCCGCGCTGGCGTGCGCGCCGCGCCAGCGGCAACCTGGCTTCAGCCGCCTGCGTGGCCTGGGCCAGAGCGCGCTCGACTTCGGCCCGCGCCTGCGCGTCCTCTGGCCGCAGCACGGCCACGGCTTCCCAGCGCAGTGCCGCCTGGCGCCAGTGACCTGCGGTGGATGCTGCCAGCGCAGCCGTCCGCTGCTCTGACTCGAAGCGGGCCAGCGACGCCTGGTCGCGCGCCGCCGAGTCGCGCTGTGGTACCGGCGTTGCAGCATTCGTTGACTGCGGCGCAGTCGGCGGCATTGGCGGCGCGACAGCACAGCCCGTCACCAGAGCCGCCATGCCGCAGGCCCAGGCCTGCCGAGGCCAGGGGCTCACGGCCGGCCTCCGATCGGACGCCGGGTTTGTAGCCTCGCCTTGAAATCGTTCAGGTCATGATCGCCGAAGATCATCGTCCGGCGCAGCATCAAGGGGTGGGCGAAGAAGGGGTTGCCACCCGGGTTCACGGTCAGGCCCATGTCGTAGCCCTCCCGCCTCATGATCTGCAGCACCTGTTCGTTGGCGTCGCCGAAGGGATAGGCGAACTGCGTGACCTTCACACCCGCGTCGGCCAGGCGCCTTTCGAGCATCAGCCGCGGGTGGCGCAGTTCCTCGAGCAGGCTCTGGGCGTAGGCGGCCTCGGTCTCGGCCTCGCGACGCTGGACGAGATTGCGGTGCGTCTTCGAATGCGCCTGGATGTCGATGACGCCGGAGCTGGCCATTTCCTGAAGCTGGGCCCAGCTCAGGCCGTCGCGGGCGCCGACGAAATCGGCATAGACGAACAGCGTGGCCGTGAAGCCGTACTTCTTCAGCAATGGAAACGCATGGCGGAACACGGTCTCGTAGCCGTCGTCGATGGTGATCACCACCGAACGCTCGGGCACCGGCCGGCGGGCTTCCAGAAAACCCTGCAGCTCCGACAGCCGCAGCACCCGGAAATGGTTCCGCTTCAACCAGGCCAGCTGTTCCTCGAAGCGCTCGGGCGAGACGATCATCTTCGACTGCCCGCCGCCGAAGCGGTGGTAGCAGAGGATCGGCACGGTCTGGAAGTCTTCAGGCGTGACGCCGGTGATGCTCAGTGTCTGCAGCGGCACCAGCAGCGGCGCACCGGCCTCCGGCTCCCAGCTACCGTTGGCCTCGGCGATGCGCCAGTCCAGGGCCGCGTCACCCAGCAGGCGCCGGGCGATCTCCGGCAGACGGTCGCCCGGCGCCGGAACGTAGATGGCCAGCTGGGCATTGCGTGCAGCCACGCGCCCGGCAGCGCCCGGCACGGCGCCGGGTGGCGCGGGCGGCGGGTCGTCGGGCGCCTGGGCGCTGCCCGTCGACGGCGGCTCGCCACCCCGAGTCGGCTGTGGCGGCGCGCCGGCACAGCCAGCCAGCAAGACCCCGACCATCAGGGACACCAGCGCCAGCGGCAGCCGGGCGGCAAGCCGGCCGGCGCTCACCGCAAGGCTCCTTCAGCCTTTCCGTCATCGGCAGGGCTTGCGGCCGGCGGCAGCGCAGGCGCCTGCACGCGTTGCTGCAGCGACTGCGCCATCGCATCGAAGGAGTGGAACAGCTGCCCGAACTCGTCGTTGCGCTGCTCGCCGATGCGATGGTCGAAGCGGCCCTTGCCGATCTCCGCCATCGACTCGCCCACCAGCCGGATGGGCTGTGCAAACCAGTTGGCCACGAAGTACATCGCCACCGCCACCGCCAGCACGGTGATGAGCGCCAGCACGACCATCAACGTGATCGACAGCCGAGCCACGGCGGTGAGGGGTGCCTCGGGAATGCCCAGGGCGACGCGACCGACCTGCCGTCCCTGGAACAGCACGGGAGCCTCGAATCCCAGCACGTCCTGCCCGTTGCTCACGTAGGACTGCGCGCGTGCCTTGCCCTCGCTGCCCGAGCTGGCGGCGCCGCCGGGCGCGACATAGGGCTTGCCGGTCAACGCGGTCTCGCTGGAGACCTTCACGACCCCCGCCATGTCCATCACCACGATGCGCTCGAAGCTGCCGGTCTTCATGATCTCCTGCACGGCGACCTCGACCGAGTCCCAGTCTTCGCCCAGCACCTGGGCGGCATTCTGCGCTGCGATGAATCGCGCCAGCGATGCCCCGTAGTCGCTGGCCTGGCCCATCATGGCGGCGTACTGGCGCTGGGTGATGACGGCGGCACTCAGGCCCATCACCACGGCCACGATCAGGCCCATCATCAAGGCCCACTTCACGCGCAGCGGCACGATGCGCGGCTTGTCGCGATCGCGCGAGGCTTCGTCGAGTTCGCCCAGCACCTTGAGCAGGGCTTCCGACAGTTCCTTGCCGGTCTGGTAGCGCTGCGCCGGCTGCTTGGCCAGGCAGCGGTCGACGACGCGGCGCAGCGAAGGCGGCAGGTCGGCGCGCTTCTGGTTCAGCGGTGGCGGGTCTTCGGTGGCGATGCGCGTGGCCACGGCCACCAGGCTGTCGCCACGGAAAGGGCGCTCGCCGGCCAGCATCTGATAGAGCACGATGCCAGCGGAGAACAGGTCGGAGCGGCCGTCGACCTTTTCGCCGCGCGTCTGCTCGGGCGACATGTACTGGGGCGTGCCCATCACCGCACCGACCATCGTGCGCTGCTCGGCCTGGCCGTCGTCCATGTGGGCAATGCCGAAGTCGGCGACCTTGATGGTCTGGCCGTCCTGGAGCAGCATGATGTTGCCGGGCTTGATGTCGCGGTGCACGATGCCGCGGGCGTGGGCGTACTCCAGCGCGCGCGCCAGCTGAAGGCCGATGATGACGACGTCGCGCACCGGCAGCGACTTCTTCTTTTCCAGGGTTTCCGACAGCGGCTGGCCGTCGATCAGCTCCATGGCCATGTAGGGCCGGCTCTCGATCTCGCCGACGTCGTGGACCACGACGATGTTCGGATGCGACAGGCCGCCGGCGGCACGGGCCTCGCGCAGGAAGCGCATGCGGCATTCCTCGTCTTCGCTCAGCGAGGCGTGGAGGAACTTGATGGCCACGTCGCGACCGATCTGCGGGTCGCTGGCACGGTAGACGGTGGCCATGCCGCCGCGACCGAGCCGCGCCTTGACGAGGTAGCGGCCGACCTGGCGGACCTGGCCGGGTTCGATGCCGAGGTCGGCCCCGGCAGGAGGCCGGCTGTTTCCGCCGATGCCGGTCAGGCCCAGGCCGGAATGGGGCGTGGGGGTCGAGCCCGGCCCGCCGCGCGGGTCGTCAAACGGCATGCCGCCGGGCAGCACCGAGTCGCGGTTCAGGGGCTCGGGACGGCTGGCGACGGTGGGCGTGGTGCGGTCTTCGCGCAGCGCCGACCCGCCAGTGGCGGCCAAGGATCCAAAACGGCTGTCGGAGAGCGGCGCGATGATCGTGCGGTCATCGCCGTCGGCGGGCGCGCCGGCACCCGGGCCCACGCCGGCGAACATGAGCGTGGCATCGTCGGCCCGCGGCCAGCCCGCGCCGGCCACAATCTGAGTGGCGTCGGGGTCGGGGTTGGCGGCAGCCGGTGTCCGCGGCGGCGATTCCGGCATGCCGGAAACCTTCGGAACTTGCGGGGGTGGCATGGGCGTGGACATGGTCGAACGGGCGTTGAGGAAAGATCGGGTTCGACGCCAAACCTGTCCGGTCGGCACCGCCCCTGACACTAGCAGATGCCCTCGCCCTGATGTCAAGCCAGACAGCGCTTGAAAGCGCCGGTCGGCACTTCTTCATCCCTCTTGCGGACAGATTCCGTTCACTTAGGGGGGTGTGTCGAGAAACACGAAACATGTCGACGCCTTTCCTGCCCTCCAAAGCACACCCTGCAGTGGCCTGTCTGACGTCGCGTGCCCGGCGTCTGGTTCTGGTGCGGGCAGCGCTGGTCATCGCTGCGGCCACGGCGGCCGTCAGCAGCGCCGGCGCGGACAGCGGCTCGGTCAGCCTGGACTTCGCACGTGCGGAACACGAGGCCGGACGCGCGGTGCTCATCGACATCCGCGAGCCCGACGAGCACGCTACCGGGGTGGCCGCAGGGGCCAGGCTGTTGCCGATGCGGCAACTGGGCCGACGCCTGGCCGAGATTCCCACCGATCCGGCCCTGCCCGTGTTGCTGATCTGCAGAACGCAGAACCGGTCTGCGGCCACCTGGCGCGCCTTGCGCGAACGCGGCTACACCCATGTGCGCTTCGTCGACGGCGGCATGGCCGAATGGACACGCCGCGGCTGGCCGCTGGTCAAGCCTGGGGGCTGAACTCGGCCACGACGGCTGCCATGGCCTCGTCCAGGCCGTCATCGTCCGCGGGCACCGGCGCGCCATCCGACAGCAGCAGCCGCAGCACACCGGCGTAGTCGCCGCCGGCCACGGGCTCGTTGCTGCCGGCGTGAAGACAGCTGCCCAAGGCGGTGCCGCAGTAGCCATTGCGTTCATGCCAGCGCGCGCCGTGCTGCAGCAACAGGGCCACCATGTCGACATCGCCCCGGAAGGCGGCCTGGTTCAGCGCGCTGGCTTGCCAGGGGCCGGGCACGTCCACGGGCCAGCCCAGGTCGAGCATCAGGCGCACGGCGGCGAGGTCGCCACGCTGAGCCTGCTCGGGCAGCAGGCACCGGTCTGCATCGGACAGGGCCTGGATGAGCCCGGGATGCCCGGCCAGCAAGGCCCGCGCACCGGCTTCGTCGGCCGCGGCGCAGGCGGCCAGGAACCTGTCGTGCAGGCCCTGTGGCGGCTGCTGGCCCAGGCCCGCCAGCCAGGCGAGCAGGTCGCGCCGGCCGGCGCGCGCCGCGGTCCAGGCCAGGCTGTGGCCGTGGGCGTCGCGGCCGGCCACGTCGGCGCCATGTGCCACCAGCAGCTGCAGGCTTGCCAACGACCGGCCGCGCAGCACGGCATGGTGCAGGGGGCGGGTGCCGGTGCCGGCCGACAGCTCGTTGGCGTCGGCGCCCAGGTCGAGCACCTGCTGCAGATGCGGCAGCGATTCGAAGTCGAGCTGCCGGTGCAAGGCGTTGGTGCCGGCCCAGCGTGCACCCGCCGCCGCCAGCGCGGCGACGATGCGGCGGTCGTCCTGCTCGACCGCGTGGTAAAGCGACTCGTCGTCGTTCGGGTCGGCGCCAGCATCCAGCAGGCCTTGCACCAGCGCTGCGCTGCGGGCCCGCGCGACCGCGCCGTACAAGGCGGGCAAGGGCCGGTCGGCAGACGCCGGGTCGGACAGGCTGGCGTTGGGATCGGCGCCAGAGGCCAGCAAGCGCTCGAGCGCGCGCACCAGCGCATCTTCGAGGCCCACCGTGGCCAGCGAGGAAAACGCCACCAGCACCAGAGGCAACAGGTTCCAGGGTGGCAGCGGCTGGTCGGGGGCGACGCCGTCGGCGTCGCCCTGCAGCAGCCGCAAGGCCGGTGTTCGAAGACTCGGCCGGCTCTGCAGCAGTGCCAGCGCCTGCGACGGGCGCGGTGCGTCGAAGCCGCGCCCGAGCGCCAGCACGAGCACACGTTCGCTGAAGCGCTCGTCGTCCAGCGCGGCGGCTCGGCGGCGCTCGACCTCGGCCATCAAGGCTGGCCAGCTGGACAGACCGAGTTCACGGGCGATGACCAGCTGGGCCTGCGCCAGCCGTGGCGGCGCGGGCAGCGCGAACGGGGCCACGCGCGCCAGTGCCGCCGGGTCGGCATTGCGCCAGGCGCGCAGCAGCTCTTTGGCCTGGCGGCGCAGCTGTTCGGGGTCGGGGTGCCGGGCCAGCGCCGTGGCCGGGCGGGCGGCCGGCGCAGCAGGGGTGGGGTGATTCATGGGTCCTCCGTGCATGAAGGCCTGTGATCCGCACGGTCAGGCCGCACAAAGGATGGACATCGCAGCACGGAGCCGTCGATGCAGGTGGGCGCAGCCCTGTCCGCGGATCCGGCGGCGCCCTGCTCGCGCCGCCGCGGATGCTGGCACCGCCGCTGCGGAGCTGTCAAGCCGCGCTCAGGCCGGCGCTGCCTAGGGTACCCGTGGCCGCGGGACGCCCGGGGCCCTGTCGAGCTCGTCCAGCACGGCCTGGAACAGGCGCAGGGCTTCGATCGGCTTGGTCAGGTGGCCGTCCATGCCAGCCTGCAGGCACTGCTCGCGGTCTTCCTCGAAGGCATTGGCGGTCAGGGCCAGGATCGGGGTGTGCCGGTTGAGCAGATCGTGGCGGATGCCGCGGGTCGCCTCGACGCCGTTCATCTGCGGCATCTGCATGTCCATCAGGATCAGCGCATAAGGATGCTCGCGGCTCATGGCCAGTGCCTGCAGGCCATCGTCTGCCAGCTCCACCTTCAGCCCGGCCTGCTGCAGCAGGGTCGCGCAGACCTCGCGGCTGACCATGTCGTCTTCGGCGATCAGCACCACTGCACCGGCAAACCGCCGACAGACCTCCGCGTGTCGTGGTGTGGTCGGCCTGTTCAAAAGGCCGAAACAGGCGGACGCAGACATCGGGCTCGATGCCGATGCCGTTGTCCCTGACCTCGAAACGAAGCAGCAGGCCGTCGGCCTGCGCCTGCAGGCAGCGCACCCGCACCAGCACACGCCCCACGGCCGTGAACTTGAAGGCGTTGTCGGTCAGGTTCAGCAGGATCTGCTTGAGCCGCAAGGGGTCGCCCGAAAAGCTGCGGCCTGCCAGCCCCGGGTCGATGTCGACGACGAGTTCCAGAGACTTTACCTCGGCCCGCTGGTGGACGAGGCAGACCACGCTGTCCAGAACGCCGGCAAGCTGGAAGTCGATCTGCTCCAGCGTCATGCGCTCGGCCTCGATCTTCGACAGGTCGAGGATGTCGTTGATCAGTTTCAGGAGGTGCTGCGAGGCCTGCTCCACCTTGCCCAGCTGTTCGCGCAGCACGGGTTCCTGGGCGCGGTCCAGGGCCAGACCGGTCATGCCCAGGATGGCGTTCATCCGTGTGCGCAGCTCATGGCTCATGTGGGCCAGGAAGCGGCTCTTGGCACGATTGGCGGCCTCGGCACAGACCTTGGCCTCTGAGAGCGCGGCCGTGCGCTCGGCCACCAGATCCTCGAGCTGATGGCGATGGCGGTTGAGCTCTGCGTCGGCCTGGCGCCGGGCCGTGATGTCGCGGCACACCACCAGCACCGAACGCACGCTGTGCGCCGAGTCCAGGTCGGGTACGACCCGACATCCGACGCTGCGCTGTCCCTCGGCGGTGTCGACAGTGAATTCGGCTTCCCGCGCCTGCCCCGAAACGAAGACGCCTTCGACGATCTCGTCCCATTGCCGGCACCAGGGCTCGGGGAAGCCCAGCTCACGGTGGGTGCGGCCCAGCACCTCGACCGCGGACAGGGGCAACAGCAAACCGACGTTCTCCGACACGAACAGGTGCCGGCCCTGCCGGTCGAGCCGCATGATGACGTCGGGCAGCGCCGCGATCAGGGTGCGCTGTTCCTGTTCGCTGCGCTGCAGCGCAGCCTGCGCCTCGGTCTGCCGCGTGATGTCCTGAACCATGCCCACCACGCGCGTGGTCGCACCCGACGCGTCACGGTCGCACACCCGGCCGCGTTCCAGCATCCACAGGTAGTTGCCGTTGCGGTTGCGCAACCTGTAGCTCGCCTCGTTACGCTGGCGTTTGTCCTGGAGATGCTCGGTCAACACGGCGTGAACGCGCTCTGCATCGTCGGGGTGGATGTTCGTCGACCAGGTCGCCAGGGTGGGTGCCATCTCGTCGGGCCCGTAGCCCAGGATGCGCTTGAGCTGCGGGCTGAAAAACGCCGCCCCGGTCGCGATGTCCAAGTGCCAGAGGCCGTCGGTGGCCTTTCAAGGCGAACCACACTGATTCTCGCGCTGGCTGAGTTCGGCCTCGAGGGCCACGCGCCGTGAGATGTCTCGCGCGACCGACAGGAAGTACTCCTGCCCGCCGTCGTGGAACAGGGTGGTGTTCACTTCGACGGGCACCTCGTGCCCCTGCGCATGGCGGTGGTGCCCGACGAAGGTGAAGCACTTCGAGCTGCGGATCACGGCCGCGATCTCGTTCCACTGGGGCGTGCCGGTCACGTCCATCTGCAGGCTCAACATGCTGTGGTCCAACACTTCGGCTGGCGCCAGGCCCAGGCTCTCCCAGGCCACACGGTTGGCCCAGATGATGTTGGAGCTGTCGGGGTCCACGAGATACACCGCGTCCGCCAGTTGTTCCAGCAGGGTGGCCGTGGCCGGGACGCGTGTCGTGACTTGGAGCATGGGGCTTGCCTCGGGTCCGGTCGCAAGATCTTGCGTGACGGGATCGACACCCACCGTGATCTGGATCAGGAAAGCGTCGAAGCCCGATGCATGACGGCAATGCGCGCGATTGGCACAGTCAACTGGAGCCTATCTGAAGTTCAATGAAAACTATCGACTCCCAAGAACCATTTCGAGGAAAAGACATGAGCGAAGCCCGATGCCCCGTCCACCACGCGGGTGCCCGCACGACCCTGGGCACCCAGTCCAACGCCCACTGGTGGCCTGAGCAGCTGAACCTGAACATCCTTCACCAGCACACGCCGGCCAGCAGCCCGATGGACGCCGGCTATGACTACGCCAAGGCGTTCAGGCAGCTCGACTACGCCGCCATGAAGAAAGACCTGGCCAACCTTATGACCGACTCCCAGGACTGGTGGCCGGCCGACTGGGGACACTACGGCGGGCTCTTCATCCGCCTGGCCTGGCACAGCGCCGGCACCTACCGGACGGCCGACGGGCGCGGCGGCGCGGCCACCGGCAACCAGCGCTTCGCACCCCTGAACAGCTGGCCCGACAACGGCAACCTCGACAAGGCGCGGCGTCTGCTGTGGCCCGTCAAGCATAAGTACGGCTATGCCATCAGCTGGGCCGACCTGATGATCCTGGCGGGCAACGTCGCCATGGAGACCATGGGCTTCAAGTGCTTCGGCTTCGGCGGTGGCCGGGCCGACATCTGGGCGCCCGAGGAAGACGTCTTCTGGGGCGCCGAAAAGGGATGGCTGGCCACCAGCGACAAGGCCGACAGCCGCTACAGCGGCGACCGCGAACTCGCCCATCCGCTGGCGGCGGTGCAGATGGGTCTGATCTACGTCAACCCCGAGGGCCCCGACGGCCAGCCCGACCCGCTGGCCTCCGGCCGCGACGTGCGCGAGACCTTCGCCCGCATGGCAATGAACGACTACGAGACGGTGGCCCTGGTGGCCGGCGGCCACACCTTCGGCAAGTCTCACGGCGCCGGCGACCCGAAGCTGGTGGGCGTCGAACCCGAAGGCGCGCCGATGGAGAACATGGGCTTCGGCTGGATCAACCAGCACGGCAGCGGACATGGCGCGCACACCACCACCAGCGGCATCGAAGGCGCCTGGAAGCCCAACCCCACGACCTGGGACATGGGCTACTTCAAGGTGCTCTTCAAGTACGAGTGGGACCTGGTGAAGAGCCCTGCGGGCGCGCACCAGTGGCGCGCTCGCGACGTGGCGGCCGAGGACATGATCCCAGACGCCCACGTGCCCGGCCTGAAGCACCCGCCGACCATGACCACGGCCGACCTGTCGCTGCGCCTGGACCCGGCCTACGAGAAGATCTCGCGCCATTTCATGGCCCACCCCGACGAGTTCGCCGACGCCTACGCGCGCGCCTGGTTCAAGCTGACGCACCGCGACATGGGACCCAAGCGCCTGTACCTGGGCCCCGAAGTGCCCGCCGAAGACCTGATCTGGCAAGACCCGGTGCCGGCCGTCGACCACCCCTTGATCGAGGCTGCCGACGCCGCCGAACTGCAGGCCCGCGTGCTGGCCAGCGGCCTGTCGGTGAGCGAACTGGTGGCCACGGCCTGGGCTTCGGCCTCCACCTTCCGCGGCAGCGACAAGCGCGGCGGCGCCAACGGCGCACGCGTGCGGCTCGCACCGCAGAAGGACTGGGCCGTCAACCAGCCGGCCCAGCTGGCGAAGGTGCTGGAGGTGCTGGAAGGCCTGCGGAACACTTTCAACGCCGGGCTGGCAGGCGGCAAGAAGGTGTCGCTGGCCGACCTGATCGTGCTGGCCGGCAACGCCGGCGTCGAAGCCGCGGCACGAGCCGCCGGACAGGCGCTGACGCTGCCTTTCACCCCGGGACGCACCGACGCCACGGCCGAGCAGACCGACGCCGAGTCCTTCGCACCGATGGAGCCCCAGGCCGACGGCTTCCGCAACCATCGCCAGGCAGCGCTCAGCGTCTCGCCCGAGCGCATGCTGGTGGACCGGGCGCAGCTGCTGACGCTGAGCGCACCCGAGATGACGGTGCTGGTGGGTGGCCTGCGCGTGCTGGGTGCGAACACCAACGGCTCGAAGCACGGTGTCTTCACGCAGCGCCCCGGCCAGCTGACGAACGACTTCTTCGTCAGCCTGGTCGACATGGGCACGGTGTGGAAGCCCAGCGGCGACAACGCCTTCGAGGGGCGCGACCGCCAGACCGGAGCCGTGAAGTGGACGGCCACCCGCGTCGACCTGGCCTTCGGCTCGAACTCGCAGCTGCGTGCGCTGTCCGAGGTCTATGCCCAGGCCGACGGCGGGGCGAAGTTCGTGCGCGACTTCGCCGCCGCCTGGACCAAGGTGATGAACCTGGGCCGGTTCGATCTGGGCTGAAGCCGATGGGGGTGGTCAGTTCATCGCGACCTTGAAGGCCGCGATGGCCACGACCACCCCCAACAGGACGAAGAGCCAGACGGTACGCGACCGGTTCGTCTCCACGCGGCTGACGAGTTCGGCGTTCTGCTCGGCCAGCGACTTGATGAGTTCCGACGAGGCCTGCATCTGCGCCTGCAGTTCGGCCACGGCCGCTTCGGCGTGCACCACGCGCGCCTGAAGCGCCGTCAGGGCAGAAGCCGGGTCGGCGGCCACGGCGGCATCGGCCGCCATCACGTCGGTGCCGGCGGGCGCGTCGGGCAGGGGTGCCGACCTGCCCACCGTGGTCCAGAGTTTCTTGGCGCCGTCGGCAATCGCCGGAGCGTTCTTGATCACCTCGACCCAGGGCACGAGTTTCAGCACGGTCAACCAGCCCACGGGCATGTCGGTGACTCCTTCAGCGGCAGAGGTCCACACCATAGCCGCGGGGGGCCGCGCCCTACTGGCGTTGGGGGGACCGGGCCGCGCCGCGGCACACTCCAGCACAGCCACACCCCTGGAGACGATGCAATGAAGATCCAAGAGCTGCGTGAACGCATGGCGTCCGGCCCGGGCGTCGTCAGCGGCTGGATGAGCCTGGATTCGGCCTACGCCGCCGAACTGGTGGGCAGCGCCGGCTTCGATGCCGTCGTCATCGACTGCCAGCACGGCATGGCCGGGCATGCAGAGATGGTCGCGATGCTGCAGGCGCTGTCGCACACACCGGCGGTGCCGCTGGTAAGGGTGAGCGGCAACGCGCTGCCGGAAATCAACCGCGCGCTGGACGCCGGCGCCTGGGGCGTGATCTGCCCGCTGGTGAACTCTGCCGCCGAGGCCCGCGCTTTCGGCCGCGCCTGCCGCTACCCGATGGGGGGCGTCGAAGGCACCCGCAGCTTCGGGCCCGCCCGCGGCATGCTCGTGGGCGGCGCCGACTATCCGAAAGAGGCCAACGCGCTGGTGCTGGCGCTGGCAATGATCGAGACCAGGGCCGGGCTGGAGGCCTGTGCCGAGATCGCTGCCGAGCCCTCGATCGACGGCCTGTTCATCGGTCCCAGCGACCTGGGGCTGGCGCTGGGCCTGGGCACGGGCGCAGCCCACACCGAACCTGAGCTGGCCGCGGCCATCGCCCGCGTGCAGGCCGCTGCGGCCGCCCACGGCAAGTTCGTCGGCATCTGGTGCGCCAGCGCCGAGATGGCGCGGGCGATGCTGGCGCAGGGCCTGCAACTCGTCGTGCCCGGGCACGACGCCATCTGGTTGAAGGCGGAAATGGCTCGGCGGCTGGCGGTGGTGCGCGGCTGAAACGTTGGCGATGACTTCCGGTTCGAGCCTGCCCGCCCTGCGCGGCGGCCTGCTGGCGTTGCTGGCGGCGCTGCTGTTCGGCGCCAGCACGCCCCTGGTGCAGCAGTTCGGGGCCGGGCTGGGCGCGTTCAGCACGGCGGCGCTGCTGTATGCCGGCGCGGCGGCGGTGGGCCTGCTGTCACGCCAGCGCATCGACCGCGAAGCCCGCCTGCAGCGCAGCGACCTGCCCCGCCTGCTGGCGATGGCCGGCTTCGGCGCGGTCATCGGCCCGGTGGCGCTGGTCTGGGGGCTGCAGCACACTAGCGGCACCAGCGCTTCGTTGATGCTGACCCTGGAAGCCTTGTTCACGGCCGTGCTGGCCTGGAGGCTGTACCGTGAAACCATGGATGGCCGCGTGTGGGCGGCGATGGCGCTGCTGCTGGCTGGCGGCATGGTGCTGGTGGTGGACCAGGGGCGCACGGGCGGCGTGCAGCTCTGGGGCTTGCTGGCCGTGCTGCTGGCCACGGCGGCCTGGGGCGTGGACAACACGCTGTCGCGTGCGCTGGCCGAACGCGACCCGGGCCAGGTGGTGTGGGCCAAGGCCGCGCTGGGCACGACGGCCACCTTTGCGCTGGCGGTGGTGTTCGGCGAACCCTGGCCCACGGCCGGCGCCGCGCTGGCGCTGCTGGCCATCGGCGCCACGGGTTACGGCCTCAGCCTGCGCTTCTACCTGCTCGCGCAGCGGGCCTTCGGGGCGGCACGGACGGGGTCGGTCTTTGCGTTTGCACCGTTCATCGGTGCCGGACTGGCGCTGGTGTTGGGCGAGCGTGCGGCCAGCGGGCTGCTGCTGCTGGGCAGTGCGCTGATGCTGGCGGGTGTGGTGCTGCATCTGGCCGAGTCGCACGAACACGAACATGAGCACGAGGCGCTGGAACATGAACATGCGCATCGCCACGACGACGGACACCATGAGCACGTGCACGAGCTCGCCGACGCCCATGACCACGAGCCCGGGCCGCCGGGCGAACACAGCCACCGCCACCGCCACGAACCGCTGCGCCACGCGCATGCGCATGCGCCCGACGCACACCACCTGCACAGTCACTGACAGGTCGCGGCGGCGCCCTATGGTCCAATCGGGCTCTCCGCGGCCAGGTCGCCCAGGCGACCACGCCGGCCCTCCACAGCCACATCGTCTGGCTCATCACGCCCTCATGCCTGCCGCCGCTGCGCCCCCCTTCGTTTTCGACATCAAGAGCACGGCCTGGACCCTGACCGCCCTGCGCCTGCAGGTGGCCGACGCCAGCGCGCTTCGCCAGGCGCTGGACGAACGTTTCGGCGAGACGCCGGGCTTGTTCGAGCAGGAGCCGCTCGTCGTCGACCTGAGCCCGCTGCGCGATGCCGATGCGGCGCTCGACTGGCCCGCCCTCCTGGCGCACATGCGCCACCACGGCATGCTGCCCCTGGGCGCACAAGGGGGCAGCGCGGCGCAGATGGCTGCGGCACGCGAGGCCGGCCTGGCCGAAGTGCCGCTGCCGCTGCGCCGCGCGACATTGCCGGCGACGGCCGAGCCGGCGCCACCAGAAGTCATCGAGTCCGCTCCCGCGGCCGACAGTGCGGCGCCCGAGAGCAGCACACCTGCACCCACCCGCCTGCCCACGATGGTGGTCGACAAGCCATTGCGCTCAGGCCAGCGCGTGTATGCCCGCGGCGCCGACCTCGTCGTCCTGTCGGCGGTCAGCCATGGCGCCGAGGCCATCGCCGATGGCAGCATCCATGTCTACGGCCCACTGCGCGGCCGCGCCATCGCCGGGGCGCGCGGCGACACCACGGCACGCATCTACGGCACTTGCCTCGAACCGCAGCTGGTGTCCATCGCCGGCGTCTACCGCACGACCGAGCAGCCCTTGCCCCCAGACGTGCTGGGCCGCGCCGCCCAGGTGCGGCTGGAGGGCGAGAAAATCATCGTCGAACCCCTGAATTGGAAGACACCGACTTGAGCAAGATCATCGTCGTCACCTCCGGCAAAGGCGGGGTGGGCAAGACCACCACCAGCGCCAGCTTTTCCACCGGCCTGGCCCTGCGCGGCCACAAGACGGCCGTCATCGACTTCGACGTCGGCCTGCGCAACCTCGACCTCATCATGGGTTGCGAACGCCGCGTGGTCTACGACCTGATCAACGTCATCCAGGGCGAAGCCAACCTGAACCAGGCGCTGATCAAGGACAAGCAGTGCGACAACCTGTACGTGCTGGCCGCCAGCCAGACGCGCGACAAGGACGCCCTGAAGCAGGAAGGCGTGGCCAAGGTGCTGCAGGACCTGGCCGAGATGGGCTTCGAATACATCGTCTGCGACTCGCCCGCCGGCATCGAGACGGGTGCGCTGATGGCGATGCACTACGCCGACGAGGCGATCGTGGTGACCAATCCAGAGGTGTCGTCGGTGCGCGACTCCGACCGTATCCTCGGCATCCTGGCGTCGAAGACGCAGCGCGCCATCGACGGCGGCGAGCCGGTGAAAGAGCACCTGCTGATCACCCGCTACAACCCGAGCCGCGTCGTCGGCGGGCAGATGCTGTCGCTCGACGACATCCAGGAGATC
>JANOBX010000150.1:0-6324 GCA_031411875.1 Burkholderiales bacterium
GCTGTGTTGCCCGGCCGGGTCACCCACCTCAAGGACAAGATCGCCAAGGTCAAGCAGCAGATGCAGGCGCTGGAGGCGATCGGTGAACAGATGAAGGCATCCGAGGATGGACAGATCTCGCTGACCGACCCCGATGCGCGCTCCATGGCCACCAGCGGCCGGGGCACGGGCATCGTTGGCTACAACGTGCAGACCGTGGTCGATGCCAAGCACCACCTGATCGTGGCCCATGAGGTCACCAACGTCGGTCACGATCGTGACCAACTGGCGCACATGGCCAAGCTCGCCAAGGAAGCAACCGCCGAAGACGAGCTCATCGCGTTGGCAGACCGCGGCTACTACGAAGGCTATGAGATCCTGGCGTGTGAGGAAGCCGGGGTTGCTGCGCTGGTTCCCAAGCCGATGACATCGAACAATGCCGCTGCTGGCCTGTTCGATAAACGGGACTTCGTCTACGACGACAAGACCGACACGTACCGGTGCCCGGCAGGCAGCACTGCCGTCCACAGAATGACTTCCGAAGAGGCCGGCAAGATCCAGCACAAATACTGGTCGTCGGACTGCTCTCGGTGCCCGATCAAGCCGCGATGCACCCACAGCAAAGAGCGACGCATCTCCCGGTGGGAACACGAAGACATACTGGATGTCGTTCAAGCGCGCATGGATGGCGCGCCTGAGGCGATGAATCTGCGCCGGCAGACCGTCGAGCACGTCTTCGGCACGCTCAAGGCCTGGATGGGATCGAACCACTTCCTGACCAGGACGTTGCCGCGAGTGGGCACAGAGATGAGCTTGCAGGTCCTGGCGTACAACTTGAAGCGGGCGATCAAGATCTTCGGAACTGGACCACTGATCATGGCGATGAGGGCGTAGGGCGAGAGCCCTTTTTTGCGTCCTGCACGTGCTGGAGATCTTCAGCCACTGATGGCGCCCGCGCCAGTCGCGCCACGGTAGCCCGCCGGAGCACAAGCTGCGCGCGTTTCCACACGGCCTCGACCCACTGCTGACGTTCGACGTTGCCAGAAGCTGTCGTACAACCCGGCCTTGGTGCCGCGCGCTTCGCATCCAGGAAGCTGACGTTCGTGCCCACCGGGACTCGGCCACTACCGGTCGCCCCGGTATCACAGAAATCTGGCCGAGTGACCTGTCTCGAAGTTCAGCCGACATAGTCCTCGATCCGTTCGAGCGACGAAACATCCAGCCTGGTGGGCGGCCAGCCAAGCCGCGGACCTTGGTCGAGCGTCAGCAACCGCCGGTTGTCTGTACGCCAACGTACGTAAGACCCGAAGATTGACGCATTGCCACGAAGAAAGAAAACCGGCCTCGACCAAGCACCACCAAGAATTGGGGAGGTGATCCGCGTACGATGATTTATGCGTCACAGGAGGACTTGCAGCGATGCCATTGGAGCGCCCGCCAGACAGCCTCTTCACCGAGCCACTGGCCTATCGATTGACCGAGGGCGCCACGGCCGCCGAAATCGCAACCGCATGTGCGGCGGTCTGCGTCGAAGTTGACGCCGCTCTGAAGCCCATCATCGGACCGCTTGGCGCCGCTGCCCTGTTCCGGCGCAGTCTGCATCTGGCCATCGCTTCACATCCGTGGCTGCCTGCCGCGCCATCGAGTGACCCCTTCACTTTCAATGCCGCACTGTTGCGCGACGCGTTGGCGCAGCGTCGCAGCGACGAAGCCGCTGCCGCCGCCAACTGCTTCCTGCAGACTCTCCACGAGCTACTCGTCAGTCTGATCGGCGCCTCGCTGACTGAGCGGCTGTTGCGCGCGGCCTGGGGCCCGCCGACCGCCGCCGTCATCGCTTCAACGCAAGCCCCCCCACCATGAACAACAAAGTAGCGATCAAACGCCTGGCCACGGGCGTGCCTGGCCTGGACGAAGTGCTGGGCGGTGGTCTGCCCGAGTTCTCGTTCAACCTCATCGCCGGCCAGCCGGGCAGCGGCAAGACGACGCTGGCGCACCAGATCATGTTCGCGCTGAGCACACCTGAACAGCCTGCGCTGTACTTCACGGTGCTGGGCGAGCCGCCGCTGAAGATGCTGCGCTACCAGCAGCAGTTCGCCTTCTTCGACAGCGAGGCGCTGGACGGTCGCGTTTGCTTCATCAACCTGTCGGCAGAAGCCATGGCAGGCGACCTCGACCGCGTGCTGCACCGCATCGTCGAGGAGGTCGCAGCGCGCTCGCCGGCGCTGGTCTTCGTGGACTCGTTCCGCTCGGTCATCGTCGCCAACGAAAACCGCGGGCAACCGGGCAATGGCCTGCAACAGTTCGTGCAGCAGCTGGGCATGCTGATGACGACCTGGCAGGCCACCACCTTCCTCATCGGCGAGTATTTCAACGAGACCGACGCGAACCCGGTGTTCACCGTCGCTGATGGCTTGATCTGGATGCGCCAAAGCGTGTTGCGCAACTCCATGGTGCGCAAGATTGAAGTGCTGAAGATGCGTGGGCAGTCAACGCTGCCCGGCCTGCATACCTTCCGTATTGCGACGTCGGGCATCGAGGTCTTTGCCCCAGCAGCCGCCCTGGTTCCGACGCGTGTCGCACCGGACGCGGCGCGGGCGCTCGAGCCACGCGTCCGGCTGGGTGTGGCGGGGCTGGACGAGATGCTCAGCGGCGGCTTGCCACGCGGTCACTCGCTGCTGGTGGCGGGGCCTTCGGGGTCAGGCAAGAGCCTGCTGGCCGCGTCTTTTCTGGCCGAGGGCGTGCGCTGTGGCGAGAAGAGCGTCGTGTTGGCCTTCGAGCAGCGTCCCAACCGGGAGCGCAACCTCCTGCTCGCCGACCTCATCGCGTCCGGCCAGGTCGTGCTGCTCAACAGCCAGGCGCCCGACCTGTCGATCGCTGAGGTCGTGTACATGCTCGTCGGCGAGATCCGCCGCCACGGGGCCAGCCGCGTCGTCATCGATTCGCTGTCGGGATTCGAGCTTTCGCTGGCACCCGGTTTCCGGGAAGACTTCCGCGAATCGCTGCTGGGGCTGGTGACCGCGCTTTCCGATACCGGTGTCACCGTGCTCATGACGTCCGAGCTGGAGGACCGCTACACCGATCTGCGCTTCAGCCCCTACGGCACCGCCTTCCTCACCGACGCCATCATCGTGCAGCGCTACATCGAGATCGAGAGCCGCTTGCGCCGCGTGACGGCCGTGATCAAGGTCCGCGGGAGCGCGCACTCCGACGAATTGCGCGAATATCAGATCGATGGCGACGGCCTCCACATCGGGCAGTCGCTGGCCGACCAGGAAGGCCTGCTCGGCGGCCGGCCGACGCGCCGGCACGACGTGCCGGGGCCCAGCGGCAGTGCCTGAGACCGCGCGATGACCACGCCCACCGGTCCACATGACATGCCGGGATCAGCCCCGGCACAGCAAGCCCGTGACGACTTCGAGCGCATCGAACGCAAGGTCGAATCGGCGCGCGCGTTGCTGGTGCGTCTGCTGCAGGAAGTGGTGGTGGCTGAAAGCCGGTTGAGCAACAACCAGGCCCAGCGCATCGTCGAGGCCAACGAGCAGCTCGTCGTCGCCGCGCTGCACAGCCAGGCCGAGGCCGACACCGCCGCCATGGCATTGAGCGAGGCCGCGCATTCGGCCGAAATCGATGCGCTGACGCAGCTTCCCAATCGCACACTGCTGCTGGACCGCTTCTCGCAGGCCATCGCCGCGGCCAAACGTCACAGCGGCCGGCTGGCGCTGCTGTTCCTGGACCTGGACGACTTCAAGCTGGTCAACGACGTCCAGGGCCATGCCGTGGGCGACATGGTGCTGCAGCAGGTGGCGCGGCGACTGCGTGCGGTCGTGCGCGAGTCCGACACCATCAGCCGCCATGGCGGCGACGAATTCCTGATCCTCATCGCCGAGGTGACCCAGCGCAGTGACGCCGTGCACCTTGCCGAAAAGCTGCTCGCCGCGCTGGCCACACCCGAGCCGGAGCAGAACTGGGCGGGCATGAGGGCCAGCATCGGCATCAGCCTGTACCCGGACGATGGTGAAGAGGCCACGACCCTCATCGAGCGCGCCGACGCCGCGATGTACGAGGCCAAACGCCGAGGTGGGGGCCGTTGCGCCTGCCACGGCGACGTCGCGGCGTCGCCGTCCAGCCCGGCGTCGCCGCCCGTCACGGCACACGAGCGCGCCCTGGTCGAGCAACAGCGTCGCAACGCACAGCTGCAAGAAGCCAACGAGCGTCTCGTGCTGGCCGCACTCGGTGCGCAGGAACTGCAGGCGGCGGCTGAACGCGCGCAGCAGCGCCAGACCGAGCTGCTGGCGGCGGTCACCGCAGAGCTGAGTGACCCGCGTGCGCCGATCCGTCTTGCCACGGCGATGCTCGGCCGCGCGCGCAACGACGAGCCGCTTCTGCCGCGCGTACAGGCGCTCATCGCCGAGCAGGTGCAGCACATGGCGCGGCTGCTGGCGTCCGCAGGCGCCGCGGTACCAGGTGACGCCCGCCCGGCACAGGTCCACGAGCCCACCGACATGAGCGCCGTCATCGAAAGCGCCGCTGCCGACTGCCGGCCGCTGTTCGAATTGCGCGGCCAGAGCCTGGCGCTGAACGTGGCCGCTGGGCCGCTGCGCGTACGCGGCGAGCCCGAGCGCCTGGGCCTGCTGTTGGGCAATTTGCTCGACAACGCCTCGAAGTTCACGCCCGACGGCGGTGCCATCCGCCTGGACGCCGCGGCGCAGGGCAGCGAGCTGTCGATTGTGGTCGCTGACGACGGCATCGGCATCACCCCCGCGGCGCTGGCCGGCGTCTTCGAGCCCTTCGGGCACGACAGCCGCACCATCGGGTTCAACGGCGTTGGTGTGGGCATCGGTCTGCCGGTGGTGCGCGCCCTGGTGCAGGAACTGGGCGGCACGGTGGTGGCCGAGAGCGCCGGCCATGGTTTCGGCGCCCGCTTTGTCGTGTGCCTGCCGCTGCAGCGCGGGGGAGAAGCCGATGGCACTGCTATCCAGGCGGCCTGAAGTCACGATGCCAGGGACCTTGTCGGTGGCCGTTGCAGCCGAGCCTCTCGGTAACGAGTTGCTCGCGGCTCTTCCCGCGGCCGACTTGGCGCGCTGGCTGCCGCAGCTGGAATGGGTGCATCTGCCGTTGGGCCGCGTGTTGGTCGAGCCGGGTGCGACCCCCAGCCACGCCTACTTCCCCACCACCGCCCTGGTGGCACTGCTGTATGAGATGGACAGTGGCGACACCTCCGAGATCGCAGTAGTCGGCCGCGAAGGCGTTGTCGGCGTGTCGCTGTTCATGGGCGGCAGCACCACGCCCAGCCGCGCCGTGGTGCAGTGCGCCGGTGCCGGCTTCCGCCTCGCTGCTGGCGTCGTGCACACGGAATTCCATCAGTCCGTCCCGGTCATGCACCTGCTGCTGCGCTACACGCAGGCGTTGATCGCACAGATGGCGCAGACGGCCGCCTGCAACCGCTTCCACAGCGTGGACCAGCAGTTGTGCCGCCTGCTGCTGCTGAGCCTGGATCGGCTGCCGGGCCTGGAGCTGACGATGACGCAGGAACTCATCTCGCACATGCTGGGCGTGCGCCGCGAGGGCGTCACCGAAGCGGCAGTTAAGCTGCAGAAGGTGGGTCTGATCCGCTACGCGCGCGGCCACATCTCGATACTCGACCGGCAGGGCCTGGAGCAGCGCAGCTGCGAGTGTTACGCCGTTGTCAAGCGCGAGTACGACCGCCTGCTGCCGCGCCCGCGGGGCGAGTGATCAACGTTCTTCCTTTCCCGCGACTTGTCCAGCATCAGCTTGCCTGCCAGCAATGTGGAGTGGCAAGCCGCGGCGGCAGGATTTCAGCGCGGGCCCACTTCGAGCTGGCGTCTTTGACAACTTCCTTGATGTGGCGAAGCCGACATCGCCCTAGGCGGTAGGTTCAAGGGTTTTGAGCGCACCCCACTTGCCGCTCCTGAGCAACAAGACCTTCGGAAAGGGGTGCGAGGTCCAAATGCGGATCGTCTTCGGATCATCCTAAGACGGAACTGACCCACCCCACGGTCACCTTCGTCGCTCGTCGGGCTGCATCACCGCAGAAGACCGCACCGGGGGGTTCCTACGGTCAGCCAGCGACCCCCACTGGCTGGTGGTGTCCACCGCTGGTTCCTCATAGGCCAGCCCCAGTTCCTCCGCAAGGTGCTGACTGCACGCCTTGATCTCACCACGAATCCTCCGCAGCTTCCCCTCACCTGATTAGCGATGAAGTTCAGCAGGCTCATCCTTTGAGCCAGTGAAGCGCGAGGATGGCCGCATCCACCAAGGAGATGCGCCATGCCGATGAACCGAGTGCAGTTCCAGCCTGGGCTGTCTATGCGAGAGTTCTTGAGC
>JANOBX010000151.1:0-4963 GCA_031411875.1 Burkholderiales bacterium
GCTCAAGAACTCTCGCATAGACAGCCCAGGCTGGAACTGCACTCGGTTCATCGGCATGGCGCATCTCCTTGGTGGATGCGGCCATCCTCGCGCTTCACTGGCTCAAAGGATGAGCCTGCTGAACTTCATCGCTAATCAGGACAGAACTTCCATGTCGCTCAGCGCAAAGGCGGTCACGATCATCGAGCTCTGCTCAGCCATCTTTCGATAGCCCGCATGGTCGAACTTCATCGCGCCGTGGGAGCTTGCCATCTGAGACGGCTCGTGCAACAACTGCAAAGCAGCGTCGGTGTCCTGATCAACCATCGATTGCCAAAAGTTCGTCTCCAGGTCGATCAATGTTTGCGTGGCTGTCGTCACAAGTGCTTGTTTGGAGGTCTGCTGCCCCAACTCTTGGGCGAGCCCAATTAGAATTCCTTCTGGCCCGCGGATGTAGCAAAGCCGGTACCTGTGTTTGTACTGAACGACTTCACCGACGAGCTTCGCGCCGCGTTTGCTGAGGCGTGCGAGCGTATCGTCGATGTCGTCCAGCGTGAACATCACGCGCAGGTAGCCCAGTGCGTTCACCGGGGCGCTGCGGTGATCGGCAACCACAGGAGGCGCACTGAATCGGGACAGCTCGAGCCGGCTATGACCGTCCGGCGTGCGCATCATGGCAATCTCGACGCGCATGCCGCGCAAGCCAGTGACGCCATCTGCCCAGGCCCCTTCGATCGGGGCGCGCCCTTCAATCTCGAGGCCTAACTCAGTGAAGAACTCAATGGCGGCGTCGATGTCTGCCACCACGATGCCGACGTTGTCCATGCGCTTGACCGTCATGATGACTCCTTGATTGGCCATTACATTTCGCGGTTGCGATCGACTAGACTAAGAGGCGATTCCAGGCGCCATAGCGCTCCAGGATCGGCCCTCTGCGCACACTGAGCAGCACCAGCGCGATCCCGAGACCCAAGGTCACTGCGAACTGCAGCTTGTCGCTGTCGAAAAGCAAGGGCACGAACATCAGTCCGACACCGAGCAACGCATTCAGCGCACGCGCCGGCCGGGCCACGTCGGCTGCCGCAATGGCCACCACGGTCAGCACTGCACAGCCGATGATGTGGTGCGCGTCGGCCAAACTCCCTTCGGCGCCCAGCGTCACGCGGGTGAACAACAGCGCCAGTCCGATCAAGCCCGCCAGGGCCAGGTTCCACGGTAGGCTGACGCCACCGCCGACGATGCTCTTCAGCACCACGCCGAGCGGCTGGTCGAACTCGTCAATGACATCGCGCTTGTCGGCGGCAGCGGGCAACTCGTCGGTGTCGCCCAGGAACAGCACGCGCAGCCAAGGCTGGCCGGCTCGCACACGGCGGCGCAGGAATTGGGCCGTGGCCAGCAACTCGTCAAGCGAGTACGGAATCTGGATCAGCACGGCCGCGCCGCCCACCAGTGCCAGCGTGCTCCAGGTGCCCAGCACGACCGGCTGGATGACGATGAACAGGATGGTCGTGATCCCCAGCGGCACGATCATCAGGCCGAACAGCAGCACCAGCCAGGGAGCGGTGCGCCAACGCCGGCGAGAGCCGACCAGGCCGGTCAGGATCTCCAGCAGGTAGGTGTAGCCGCCCATCGCCGCGTCGGACACGGGCAGCGCGGTCGATACCCACGAGGTGACGATTTCTTCGCTGCCGTTGCGTGGGTCGGTGGGCGAGCCGGGGAAGAACGGGTCCCAGAGTGCGGGGATGTGCCCCAGCTGGTAGCCGGCGAGGTAGCGCGAGACATACAGACCCAGCAGCGCCAACAGGATGATCGGCAGGCGCTGGGCCCAGTCCGAGGGGTTGTAGCTCCAGCCCGGGGGAATCGTCGGCCCCGTCATGGCCGCCATTGCAGACGAGCCCGGCTCGGGCTTGCTGCACACGGCCAGGCCGAAGATGAGGGCACCCACCAGTGTGTCCGACAGGTAAGCCGCACCATTGCCGGTGGACCACAGGAACGGGATCGCTATCACGACCGTGCCGATGCCCGCGCACAGCCAGCGGGCCCAGACCGCACGCCATGACAGCGCCAGGCCGGCGGCCACCATCAGCAGCAGGCCCAGCGACATCTCACTGGCGCGCAGACCCGTTTCCTGCACACCCACGATCAGCGGCTGCGTAATTAGCCAGCTGCCCAGTCCGATGTTCACGAAGTGGGCCCAGCGCCACTGGCCATGCTCGGCTTTTCGCCGGTCTTCATGCGCCGTGCGCAGTGCGTCGGAGTTGCCGCCTGGCGTGACCCAGCCTGGCGCAGGAATGCTGTTGGCGGCATACCAGGCTGCCGGATCGGCTTTCAGGCTGGCCACCATGCCCGGCAGTTCGTCGGCCAGGCGGTGCCGGGGCTCCCAGCCCAGCAGGTCCCGCGCGCGCCGGATGTCCAGCGCGTAGTGGTCGTCGGCCATCGCCACCATGAAAGGGCGGATGAACGGCGCCTGGCCGCCGTCGAGAGCATCGGGCACCACCGGCTCCAGCTGGCCCTGCACCCAGGCGCCCGCTGCCGCCAGCGGCTTGGGCAAACGCAGCGTGAACCAGGTCTCGGACCCATGCATCAGACCGCCCAAGGTGTCCTGTAGGACCTCGTAGCCGACGGCGTCGGCCTCGCCGATCAGGATTTCGGTACCGCTGGGCAACTGCGCGCGCCGGTCCACCGCCAGCCGCAAGGCGGCCAGCATGTCGTCACGGTGCAGCGCCGACTGGCCGACCAAGGTGCTGCCGGCGTAGAGGTGGCTTTGCAGGTCGCGCTCATAGATGCGAGCCATCTGCTGCGCCATCGTCGGCACCATGGTCTGTGTGTCGTACACCCCGGCCAGGCGCAGCACGACGCTGGGGATGTGCCCACGTTCTTCCCGCACCGCCACCTCGGCGGCGGCTTTCGACTTCGGGTAGGCCCAGGCCGGCGCCAACGGTTGCGACTCATCGATGTGCTCGCCGGGCCGGCAGGGCGCATGAACCAGCATCGTGCTGGGATACAGGAACTGGCCCACCTCGAAACTCTGCAGCACGTGCAACAGCCGCCGGGTTCCGTCGACGTTGACCGACTGGTACAGGGGGTTGTCATCGCCCGTGAAGTCGAAGTAGGCGGCCAGGTGCACCACGCTGGCAATGTGTGCGCCGTGAGCGTCGCGGAACGACTTCAGTGCCGAGGCCACCGACGCGTCCGAACCGAGGTCCACCGCAAAGATCGGATAGCTGTCGTCAGGCCCGGCTTCCCGAGCTTGGCGATCCAGGCCGACGATCCGATACCCGTCGGCCAACGCCGCCGCGACCGATCGCCCCAGGTTGCCCGCAGCGCCTGTGACCAGGACGATCGGTCTGATGTCTGCGCGGGTCATGGCATCGACGTCATTGATAGCCGATCCCCATCACGTAGTTGCGCAACAGCGTTTCCTCGTGATTGCCAGCCGCCAGCAGCGCTCGCAGCCCGTCGCGGGCGTTCAGCACACCCATCGGGTGCCGGCTGGCTTCGAGCAGTATCACGTGGATGAGCCCGCGTGTGTGCATCATGGCCAGCACGTCGGAGAGCAGGTCTTCCGGTCCGCAGGCAGTGAACTCGTTTGTCATCACATCGCGAGCCTGGGTGGTGAAGAAGTCGGCCTGCCCCAGGCCCAGGCGCCGAACCAGCGTGGTCTCGGTGATGACGCCGACCGCGGCGCCGGCGCCATCGCACACGACCACGACGCTGATCTGGGCTCCCGACAACAGCGCAGCCACTTCGACAAGCAAGGCGTCGGCAGCCACCGTCAGCAGCCGTGACCGGGCGGTGGCTTCGATGCCAGATACCAGCAGGGGTGCCACGGCGCGCGCTTCGGCTGCGGCCACTGGCGGAGTTTCGGTGATCGCGGCGGCGGGCTCGACCGGGATGGACGCACTCATGGCGACAGGGCCATCTCGAGCTGCGCCTTGTTCATCGTGGAGTGCCCCTTCAGCCCGCGCTGGCGGGCTTCGTTGCGAAGCTCCAGCAGGGTTCGGCCGCCCGGCCCGTTGTGCGAGCGCAGGCCGCCGCGTCGGCTGGACGACATGTCGTTGATCGACGAAGGGCTGGCTTCCACGGACTCGCCGTGTTGCGCACGCTCCTTGTTGACGACGCGAGCGGCGATCTCTTCGGCCAGCGGCTGGGGCTTGCCTTGGTCGAGCAGGCTTTCCTTGATGTGCACGTACTGGCGTTCGCGTTTAGCGCTCCAGGCTTTCTGCGGCATGACGGATCCTTCGTGGTCGGTGGTGGATGCAGCCAAACGCGATGGCGCTGGGCAGTCGGCGGTGCAGCAAGTCGCTTGAACTTCAGGCTGCCTTCAGCGCGGCCTGCACGGCCTCGTCCAGCTTCTCGAAACCGAACGAGACGTCCATGGCCTTGCCGTTCAGAAAAAACGCAGGCGTGGCGCGTAAGCCAGTGCGTTCACCAGCGCGGCGATGTTCCTGAATCCTTTGCGTGTAGATGCGATCGCCCATCTCGGCGTTGAAGCGGTTCATATCCAGTCCGAGGGACTGCGCATAGCCCACCAGAGCCGCAGGCGTGAGGTGATGGGTTTGCGCAAAAAGCAGGTGGTGCATCGGCCAGAACTGGCCCTGAGCCGCGGCTGCCTCGGCCGCTTCAGCCGCCAGTTCCGCGTTCGGATGAACCTCCACCAACGGGAAGTGCCGGAACACAAACTGCAGCCGGCCGCGGTGCGTGTCGACGAGGTGCTGCATCAGCGGCTCGGCCTGGATACAGGCCGGGCACTCGTAGTCGCCGTACTCCAGCAACGTGAGCTTCGCGTGAGCGTCACTCAGCACATGATCGGCTGCCGACAGCGCGGCCTCGGGAACCTCGACCATCGCGGCGCCGCTCATGCAGCCGCCGTTTCGAGCGTGGCCTGCAGGCTGATCTCGGCGACCGACGCCAGCGCCTTCGACACCGGACAGTCGCGCTTTGCCGCCAGGGCGATCTCCTGGAACCTGGCTTCGTCGATACC
>JANOBX010000152.1:0-1703 GCA_031411875.1 Burkholderiales bacterium
TCTGCTCGGGCAGAGCGGTATTGACGCCACGCCTGTGAAGCTCGGTGCGGTGCCGAACATCGATGCCAGCGGCCGCATCAGCTTCAACTCGGCAGACGTCGCGGAACGGTATGCCAACGCAATCAGGCTGCTCGAACTACGGCGCCAAGGCGTGGTCGAATTGGACATCTCCACTTTGACGGTGACGTCGGTGGGCACGGCGCGAATTGCGCCGGATGTGCTGATCCGAAACGTCGAAGAACGCTATCAGGCGGCTTTTGCGCGGGGCTTGGACAGAGCAGAACAACGCCTGGATGCCGGTGAAAGCTTGAGATACCCATTACAAATGCCGCGGCAATTGCAAGTAGGTCTAGAGGCTCACTCATTCGCGCAGGATGCCGTTGCCGACTACTTGAGGTCAGTGGGCGTGCCAGAAGGACCCGGCCAAACGGTGGCTCTGAATCGCTGGGCCTACGACCAAAGCGGCAATGGCCTCTTCGTCCGACCGGATGTTCTGTTCGACTTCGGTCCGAACCGCAGGCACTGGATCGACGGCAAATCCTCGTTCGTCAACGACGGCGTGATCCCTCAGCAACTGCGCAACTTCTTTGACTACACCGGCAGCCAGTCTGGAACGATTGCGACACCTGGCGGTAGCATAAACGTGCGTGCACCGAGAGGGAGACCATGATGGGCAGGCGAGAGTTGCAAGACCTGGAAAGCGGATTAGGGTCGTGGGCACTGGGCTTGCCCAAAGAGGACGGCAGTGACCCTTTTCACTTCTTCACCGAAGGCTACCCGGGCCTGCAGTGGCGTTACGAACAGGCCAAGCTAGATGTCGCCAAGCTCGGCTTCACCGAGTTGGTCGAAAGCACCTTGCGAGATTGCATGGTTCTGGTGAAGCAAGGGAGATGCAAGGAAGCCGAAGACCTGCTCATCAACACTTCCGCCACGCTGAGCGAGAAGTCCGGCACCTGGGACGAAATGCGCCGGATGTACACCGCCAGCAACGATCCCGCGATTTGACAGTGCCCGCGGCACCTGTTATGAGTCACGGGCTTATGAGGTAGCGCGCCCGGGTTTGAGAGATTGAATTCGCGCCCCAAGCCTGACCGTTGAAGGCCTCACCCCGCAGGGAAGCGTAGGCGCCTGTACGTCGGAGTGACTCGCAGCGGAACTCGCCGACGTTTGCCACACCGGGCATACCCTCAACGCCGGTTTGCCACCCCCGGGGCCGCGCGACGGGCACTGTGCAGCAGCTGGGCGTCACGGACCTGGTGCTGGCCGACCCGCTGATCCGCGAGATCGCCCAGACCTTCGGCCGCGACCCCAGCCCGCCGAGCAGCCGTCTGGCGCACGAGCAGGTGCGCCTTTACGGCCAGGTGCGCTACGACGCGATGACGCGGCTGCACGTGGGCATGGAGGCGGTGCGCGACACGTACAGCACCGCGATGGGCCGCGCCGCCGAGAGCGACAACGGCCCGGGATGGGTCGACGTGCAGGTCGAACGCCAGCAGCTCGTTGCGGATCCTCATGGCGAGACCCAGCTGCAGACCGTCACCGTCACCGAGCGCCGCTTCGATCCCGACGCCTTCACGCGCTGGTACAACGCCCAGGACGGGCTGGCGAACCGGGCCTTTGCGCAGCTGTACGGCAACAGCCACACCGAGCGGCAGGCGCCGGCCAGCGTGCGCGGCAACGAGCCGGCCGCCCATGGCCCGGGG
>JANOBX010000153.1:0-3259 GCA_031411875.1 Burkholderiales bacterium
GGCGGCAGCACGCGCATGCCGCTGGTGCGCCGTGCGGTGGGCGAGCTCTTCGGTCGCGAGGTGCTCACCAACGTCAACCCCGACGAGGTCGTGGCGCTGGGCGCCGCCATCCAGGCCAACGCGCTGGCCGGCAACGCGAAGGACGGCGAACTGCTGCTGCTGGACGTCATTGCGCTGAGCCTGGGCCTGGAGACCATGGGCGGCCTGGTCGAACGCATCATCGAGCGCAACACCACCATTCCCGTGGCCAAGGCGCAGGAGTTCACCACCTTCAAGGACGGCCAGACCGCGATGGCCATCCACGTGCTGCAGGGCGAGCGTGATCTGGTCAGCGAATGCCGCAGCCTGGCGCGCTTCGAGCTGCGCGGCATCCCGCCCATGGCCGCCGGCGCGGCGCGCATCCGCGTCACCTTTCAGGTCGACGCCGACGGGCTGCTGAGCGTGCAGGCGCGTGAGCTGGGCTCGGGCGTGGAAGCGTCCGTCGTCGTCAGGCCCAGCTACGGCCTGGCCGACGACCAGATCGCGCAGATGCTGAAGGACAGCTTCACGCATGCCGAGGGCGACATGGCCGCGCGTTCGCTGCGCGAGGCCCAGGTGGAGGCCGAGCGCATGGTGCTGGCCACGCGCTCGGCGCTGGCCGCCGACGCGGCGCTGCTGTCGCCGCAGGAGCAGCAGGACCTGCAGGCGCTGATCGAGGCCACGGTGGCGGCGGCGCAGGGCACCGACGCCCCGGCCATCGAGGCCGCGGTCGAAGCCCTGGCCCACGGCACCGAAGCCTTTGCCGCGGCCCGCATGAACCAGGGCATCCGGCAGGCACTGGCCGGCCGGCGTGTCGAAGACGTCTAGAGAAGATCGATCACCACCATGCCCGTCATCCGCATCCTCCCCCACGCCGAACTCTGCCCGCAGGGCGACACCATCGAGGCCCCCACCGGCACCTCGATCTGCGAAGCGCTGATCGAAAACGGCATCGCCATCGAACACGCCTGCGAAATGAGCTGCGCCTGCACCACCTGCCACGTGGTGGTGAAGGAGGGCTTCAACTCGCTGGGCGAGATGGACGAGAGCGAAGAAGACCTGCTCGACCGCGCCTGGGGCCTCACGCCGGTGTCGCGGCTGAGCTGCCAGGCGATCCTGTCGAACCAGGACGTGACGATCGAGATCCCGAAATACACGATCAACCACGCCCGAGAAAATCACTGATCTGGTGCGCCGGGCGCCAAAAAAAACCTCCCCGGTTTGCACCGGAGAGGTTGGACCAGGGCTCAAGCCCCGCTGAGGAGATAGACAGACACCTGACGAGGATGTCGCGCTCTCACTTGCAAAGCGCGTGCCAGCGTGTGGGTCCCGTGCGACGCGGTTCAGGCGGCGTCGCGCTCCACAGTGCCATGCCGGCGGTACAGGAAGTCCAGCACCTGCTTGCGGCAGTGCGAGTAGGTCGGGTCCTCGGCCAGGTCCACGCGGTTGCGCGGGCGGGGCAGGGTGATCGGCAGGATCTCGCCGATGGTGGCCGCCGGGCCGTTGGTCATCATCACGATGCGGTCGCTCAGCAGCACGGCCTCGTCGACGTCGTGCGTGACCATGACCACGGTGCTGCGGGTGCGGGCCACGATCCTCAGCAGCTCGTCCTGCAGGTGCGCACGGGTCAGGGCGTCGAGCGCGCCGAAGGGCTCGTCGAGCAGCAGCACCTTGGGCTCCATGGCCAGCGCCCGGGCGATGCCCACGCGCTGCTTCATGCCACCGCTGATCTCGTGTGGCAGCTTGGCCATGGCGTGGCCCATGCCCACCATCTCCAGGGCGGCCTGCGTGCGCGCCTTCAGCTGCGCCTTGGTCTCCTTGGACCCGAACACCCGTTCCACCGCGAGGTCGACGTTCTCCGCGCAGGTCAGCCACGGCAGCAGCGAGTGGTTCTGGAACACCACGCCCCGATCGGGCCCGGGCGCGGCGATCTCGCGCCGGTCGCACAGCAGCACGCCGCTGCTGGGCAGCAGCAGCCCGGCGATCAGGTTCAGCAGCGTGCTCTTGCCGCAGCCCGAATGCCCGATGAGCGTGACGAACTCACCCTGCGCCACGCTGAGGTTGATGTCGCGCAGCGCGTGGAAGCGGCCCTTGCGGCTGTCGAACACCATCTCGGCATGTTCGACCTTGATGAAGTCAGTCGTCATAGCTGAATCTCTTGGCAATGCCCACGAGCAGTTGTTCCAGCAGCAGGCCCACGACGCCGATCACGAAGATGGCCACGATGATGTGCTTCACGTTCAGGTTGTTCCACTCGTCCCAGACCCAGAAGCCGATGCCGACGCCGCCGGTCAGCATCTCGGCGGCCACGATGACGAGCCACGCGGTGCCCACGCTCAGCCGCACGCCGGTCAGCATGTAGGGCAGCACGGCGGGGAACAGGATCCGGGTCATGACCTTCCACTCGCTCAGGTTCAGCACTCGCGCCACGTTCAGGTAGTCCTGCGGCACACGCTGCACGCCGACGGCGGTGTTGATGATCATCGGCCAGATGCTGCAGATGAAGATGGTCCAGATCGCCGCCGGGTTGGCGCTCTTGAACACCAGCAGCCCGATGGGCAGCCAGGCCAGCGGCGACACCGGGCGCAGCAGGCTCACGAGCGGGTTCACCATGCGGCTGAGGAAGGTGAACCGCCCGATCATGAAGCCCAGCGGAATGCCCACCGCCGCGGCCATGCCGAAGCCCACTGCCACGCGCTCCAGCGAGAACAGCACGTTCCAGCCGATGCCCTGGTCGTTGGGGCCGTTGTCGTAGAACGGGTCGGCAAACAGCTTGACTGCCGCTTCGAAGGTGGCTGCCGGTGTGGGGAACGTGGTGCTGTTGACGGTGAGCAGCGCCCACACGCCCACCAGCAGCGCCAAGCCCAGCACCGGCGGCACCACGGCCAGCCACAATGCCTGCCAGTCGAAAGGTGCCCGCGCCGTGCGAGGGGCCGGCTTGGCGGCCGCGGGTTGGGCGGCGTGGGTGGAGGCTGCGGGTGGGGCCGCAGTCTCTCCCGGGGCCGCGTCCAGCGGCGAATGAAACACGGCGGCAACCATGGTGCGCCCCTCAGGTCGCCGCAGCGACCCGGATCTTGAAGCCGTCGGCGTACTTGGCCGGCTCCTTGCCGTCCCACACCACGCCGTCGATCATCTTGGTGCTGCGCAGGTCGCTCTTGGGGATGCTGACCTTCAGCGCGCCCGCGGCTTCCTTGTAGAGCGCCGTCTGGTTGATCTGCTGGGCCACCTGCAGGTAGTTGGG
>JANOBX010000154.1:0-3560 GCA_031411875.1 Burkholderiales bacterium
GCGCAGCCAGGCCGAGTTGAAGGACGCCCACCCGGTGCTGGCCGCCTACCGCCAGCATGAAGAGAGCCGCAGCTTCCAGCGCGACGAATGCATCCGCACCGTGCGGCCGGCCTACCAGGGCCTGGTCACGCAGCTCGACGACCACCTCGGCCGCCTGTTCCAGTACATGGCCGACAGCGGCCGCCTGGACGACACGCTGATCGTCTTCACCGCCGACCACGGCGACTTCCTCGGCGACCACTGGCTGGGCGAGAAGGAGCTGTTCTACGACACGGTGCAGAAGGTGCCCTTCATCGTGGTCGACCCGCGGGCTGCGGCCGACGTCACGCGCGGCACGGTCGAGAACCGTTTCGTCGAGGCCGTGGATGTACTGCCCACTGTGCTGGACGCGCTGGGGCTGCCTGTGCCCAGCCACCGCATCGAAGGCGCGAGCCTGCTGCCGCTGCTGCATGGCCAGCCGGTGCAGGCTTGGCGCGACTTTGCCTACAGCGAGCTGGACTACAGCTACCGCCAGGCCCGTGTCACCCTGGGCAAGACAGTGCAGCAGTGCCGCGCCTTCAGCCTGCGCCTGGCCGGCTGGCGCTACGTGTATTGGCTGGGCGAGCCCGAGCAGTTGTTCGACCTGACCGCCGACCCGAACGAGTTTCATGACCTGGGCCGTGACTCCAGCACCGTAGCTTTGCGCAACGAGTTGCGTGGCCGGCTGCTGGACTTCCTGGCCCGGCGCAAGCACCGCAGCACCGTCACCGAGGCTTCCGTCCTGCAGGGCACCGCCCGGCACAAGACGGCTGGCGTCTACTTTGGCCAGTGGTAAAGACACCGGCCTGATCGCTCAACTCGCACCACAGACCACCCTATGAATGATTTGAAATTGCGGCTGATGGCCTGCGCCACAGGCCTGCTGCTCGCCAGCGCAACGCAAGCGCAGGTCGACAAGCCGGTGCGCGTGCTGGTGGGCTTTGCGCCCGGCGGCTCGGCCGACATCGCGGCGCGCCTGCTGGCCGATCGCATGGGCGCTGAGCTGAAGCAGACCGTAGTCGTCGAGAACAAGCCCGGTGCCGGCGGACGCATCGCGGCCGAGATGCTGAAGAACGCCGCGCCCGACGGCAGCACGGTCATGCTCGCACCGGTCGTGGTGCCCGTGCTGGCGCCGCTCGTCTTCAGCAAGCTGCAGTACAGCCCGGCGACGGACTTCGCGCCCGTCGTGCATGTCGCCAACTTCCAGTTCGGACTGTCGGTCTCGGCCAGCCACCCCGCCAAGACGGTGAAGGAGCTGGTCGCCTGGTTCAAGGCCAATCCGTCGGGGGCCAACTACGGCAGCCCGGCACCCGGGAGCCTGCCGCATTTCTTCGGCGTCATGATGGCCACCAGTGCCGGTGTCGACCTGGTCCATGTGCCCTTCAACGGCGGTGGCCCGCTGATGAATGCGGTGGTCGGCAACCAGGTCAGTTCGGGCATCGACACGCTGGTGGACCAGATCGAGATGCACCGTGGCGGCAAGGTGCGGCTGCTGGCCACGTCGGGCGCCACGCGCAGCGCCTTGCTGCCCGATGTGCCCACCTTCGCGGAAGCGGGCCTGAAGGAGGTCGAGGGCACCGGCTGGTTCGCGGTCTATGCCCCCGCCAAGACCTCGGCGGCCACGCTGCAGCAGATCAACGCAGCCGTGAACAAGGCGCTGGCGGCACCCGATCTGCGGGAGCGATTCGCCCGGCTCGGCCTGGAGCCCACCGGCGGCAGCGCGGGCGACCTGCAAGCCATCACCCGGCGCGACACCGAGCGCTGGGCGCCGGTGGTCAAGGCCTCGGGGTTTCGCGGCGATTGAGCAGCGCCAGAGCAACGCCGACGCACGAATTCGAGCGGCGCTTAATGCGTCCGAGTTCGATTGTTGAAATCAACCATGGCGTTGTATTTGCTGGGGTGTGGCGGCGACGCGGATGCATTTGCACAGGCCGCTCGGTACGCTCATCCGGCCAGCTGCACGCTGCAGTTGACCCACGTTGCGTGATGGGGCCGCCCCGTGGGATGCAACCCAAATCCCAGTCCACAGGAATACAAATGAAGACGATCCTTTATGCCGTTGTGACGGCCGTGTCCCTTGCGGGCACCGCGATCGCCCAGCCCGCCGCATCCACTGACCCGGTGGTGCAAAGCCGCGCCAAGTTGAATGACGCCAAGCGCGCCAGCGACGCTGCCGTTGCCGAAGCCAAGGCCACACTGAGCCAGGCCAATGCCAAGGCCAAGACCGAGCTGGCTGCCGACAAGAAAGACAACGCGGCCAAGGCTCAGAAGGCGACCGCGGAAGGCAAGGACGGGCTGGTCGTTCAGCGTGAGCTCGACTCCAAGTCCAACGCCGCGTACAAGGAAAAGCTCAAGGCTGCGCAGGCCACCTACACCGCGTCCAAGAAGGCCGCGACAGACAAGATGGGCGCCACCAAGGCGGTTGAGTACAGCAAGATCGAGAAGCAAGTGAAGCCCTGATCGGGCACTCGCGGTGCCCGCGCCATGGCCGTCAAGGCCCGTGGCGTGGGCGCTGTCCGGACGCAGGCCGTCGGCCTGCGGTCAGCGCCACTCCACGAGCGACACACCCAGCCCGATGCGCGTCTGCTTAAAGTTGTAGTCGATGAGGCTTTCGCCATAGCCGCTGAATAGCTGCAGATGGCCGCGCAGGTTGCCGGCCACCGGGAAGGCCCAGTCGAACTCGGCCGATCCGCGCGAGCGGTCGCCACCCTTCAGGCTGTGACGCAGGTTCAGCGAAAGCACATGGGCGCCCCAGGTGCGCGTCAGCAGCAGATCACCGCGGCCCAGATAGTCTTCGATGCCGGGGTTGTCGTCGACTGCCGACGCCTCCTTCACCCGCCACCAGGGCCGCAACGTCACCTGCCAGGGCCCGTTTTCGATGGCCCACATACCGATGACGCGGTTCCAACTGCGCGACAGCGGCTCGGCACGTCCGTTGGACTGGTGGTTGATGCCCAAGCCGAGCAGGCGGCCCTTCCAGCCCAGCACCGAGTAGTCGGTGCCCAATACGAACATGGCCTCGGGCTCGTAGTTGGTCTCCCGGAAGGGCCGCGAGGCGGCGCTGTTGTAGACCTGCCAACGCGACGACTGCGTGTAGCCGACCCAGATGTCGCCCTGGCCGTCGAACAGGCCCTGTGCCACCTTGGTCTTCAGGCTGAGCTGGAACTTGGCCTCGGTGCGGTCCAGCGCCAGCGGTGCGCCCACGCTGTTGCCCGGGCCGGTCGAAACGGGCCGGCTGTTGACGCCATCCGACACCACCACCGGCAGCACGTAGACCGGCTTGTAGGGCCGCACGGCAAAAGTTCCCTGCGAGTTGCCATCGCCCAGTTCCCAACGCTCGGCCAGCGAACCGGCGACATCCCGGGACGCCTTCGCCGCCACGGGTGCCGGTGCTGCACCGAGGTCGACCGCGACAGGTGCGGCAGGACGGGTACGGGCGGCGGCACGCGCAGCGTCGACCACTCGGTCATAGCACGCCAGGCGCTGTGGCTCGCCGGCCAGGTCACGGCAGGCGTCGACCGGGGCTGCGCCCTGGGCCAATG
>JANOBX010000155.1:0-13243 GCA_031411875.1 Burkholderiales bacterium
ACCGGCCCCACCGGCAGCGGCAAGAGCACGACGCTGGCGGCCATGGTGAACCACCTGAACGAACACGAATACGGCCATGTGCTCACGGTGGAAGACCCCATCGAGTTCGTGCACGAGAGCAAGAAGTGTCTCGTCAATCAACGCGAGGTCGGTCCGCACACGCTGAGCTTCGCCAACGCCTTGCGCAGTGCCTTGCGCGAAGACCCCGACGCCATCCTCGTGGGCGAGCTGCGTGACCTGGAAACCATCCGCCTGGCACTGACCGCGGCCGAGACCGGCCACCTGGTGTTCGGCACCCTGCACACCAGCAGCGCGGCCAAGACCATCGACCGCGTGGTCGACGTGTTTCCCGCGGCCGAGAAGGAAATGGTGCGGGCAATGCTGTCTGAATCGCTCGTGGCTGTGATCTCGCAGACGCTGTGCAAGCTGAAGGACGGCAGCGGCCGGGTGGCAGCGCACGAGATCATGATCGCCACCAGCGCCATCAAGAACCTCGTGCGCGAGAACAAGATCGCGCAGATGTACAGCAGCATCCAGACCGGCCAGAGCCTGGGCATGCAGACGCTGGACCAGAACCTCAGTGATCTGGTGCGCCGCAACCTGATCGCTCCGGCCGAGGCGCGCGCCAAGGCCAAGATTCCAGAGAACTTCCCGGGGTAAGCCATGGAACGCGACCAGGCATCGAAATTCGTCAACGACCTGCTGCGCCTGATGGTGGGGCGCAACGGCAGCGATTTGTTCCTCACCGCCGACTTCCCGCCCGCCATCAAGGTGGACGGCAAGGTCACCAAGGTGAGCCCGCAGCCGCTGAACGGCCAGCACACCATGGCCCTGGCGCGCGCCGTGATGAACGACAAGCAGTCGGCCGAATTCGAACGCACGAAGGAATGCAACTTCGCCATCAGCCCGGCGGGCATCGGGCGGTTCCGCGTGAACGCGTTCATGCAGCAGGGGCACATCGGCCTGGTGTGCCGGACGATTCCCCAGACCCTGCCGACCATCGACGCGCTGAACCTGCCGAAGGTGCTGAAGGAAGTGGCCATGACCAAGCGCGGGCTGGTCATCTTCGTGGGCGCCACCGGCTCGGGCAAGAGCACCTCGCTGGCGGCCATGGTGGACTGGCGCAACGAACATTCCTACGGCCACATCATCACCATCGAAGACCCGGTGGAGTTCGTGCACCCGCACAAGAACTGCATCATCACCCAGCGCGAGGTCGGCATCGACACCGACGGCTGGGAAGCGGCGCTGAAGAACACGCTGCGCCAGGCGCCAGACGTCATCCTGATGGGCGAGATCCGCGACCGCGAGACGATGGAACACGCGGTGGCCTTCGCCGAGACCGGCCACCTGTGCATGGCCACGCTGCACGCCAACAGCGCCAACCAGGCGCTCGACCGCATCATCAACTTCTTCCCCGAAGAACGACGCCAGCAGCTGCTGATGGACCTGTCGCTGAACCTGAAGGCCCTGGTCAGCCAGCGCCTGCTGCCGCGCGACCAGGGCCGCGGGCGCGTGGCCGCGGTCGAGATCATGCTGAACACGCCGCTCATCGGCGACCTCATCCTCAAGGGCGAGGTCAGCGAGATCAAGGAACTGATGAAGCGCAGCCGTGAACTCGGCATGCAGACCTTCGACCAGAGCCTGTTCGACCTGTACGAAGCGCATGCCGTGACCTACGACGACGCACTGCGCAATGCCGACAGCGTCAACGACCTGCGCCTGCAGATCAAGTTGCAAAGCCAGCGCGCACGCAACACCGATCTGTCGGCCGGCACCGAGCACATGAAGATGGTGTAGCCGGCAGGCTGAGCGCCGGCAGCTTCGTGGCAGCATCCCGGCCATGAGCACACGAACCTACGAACCGACTGCACCACGCCAGGTGGCCTTCCTGGGCCTGGGCGTGATGGGGCACCCGATGGCCGGCCACCTGGCGCGCGCCGGGCACGCGGTGACGGTCTACAACCGCACGGCGGCGAAAGCGTCGGCCTGGGTCGACGAATACGGGGGCCGCAGTGCCGCGACGCCGGCGGAAGCCGCCACGGGGGCCGATTTCGTCTTCTCCTGCGTCGGCAACGACGACGATCTGCGGGCCGTCACCACGGGCGAGCGCGGGGCGTTTTCCGGCATGCCCCCCGGCGCAGTCTTCATCGACCACACCACCGCGTCGGCCGAGGTCGCACGCGAGCTGGCCACGGCAGCGCAGGCGCGCGGTCTGCACTTCATCGATGCCCCGGTCAGCGGCGGCCAGGCCGGCGCGGTGAACGGCGTGCTGACCGTGATGTGCGGTGGCAGCCCGGCCGCTTTCGACGCCATGAAGCCGGTGGCGCTTGCCTACGCCCGCGCGGTCACCCGCATCGGTGACAGCGGCGCGGGGCAGCTCGCGAAGATGGTCAACCAGGTGGCCATCGCCGGGCTGCTGCAGGGCCTGGCCGAAGCCGTGGCTTTCGGTCAGAAGGCCGGCCTCGACCTGCCCCTGGTGCTGGACGTCATCGGCAAGGGCGCGGCCCAAAGCTGGCAGCTCGAGCACCGCGGCAAGACCATGGTCGAAGACCGCTTCGATTTCGGTTTCGCCGTCGACTGGATGCGCAAGGACCTCGGACTGGTGCTGGACGAGGCTCGCCTCAATGGCGCGACGCTGCCGGTCACAGCCTTGGTCGACCAGTTCTACGCCGACCTGCAGAGCCGGGGTGGCGGCCGCTGGGACACCTCTGCCCTGGTGCGGCGGCTGAAGGACTAGCGCGGCGCGCTGGCTGCCGGCGCGGCCGACGAGATGGGTGCGGACGTGTGGCCGCCCAGGGCCGCCAGTTCCTGTTCGCTGAGCAATTCGAAGACCCGAACCACCTTCTGCACGCCGGCCACAGAACTCGCCAGTTCGGCGCTGCGTGCGGCTTCGCGTTCGCTCACCCGGCCCATCAGGTAGACGACGCCACGTTCGGCCACCACTTTGATGGCGTTGGCCTGCACGTCCTTCGCATCGACGAGCGTGGCCTTGACCTTCGCGCCGAGCAGGGTGTCGTTCGAGCGCGAACCGACCGAGCTGTTGCCCAGCACCGCCAGTTCGTTGATCACCTTCTTGACGTTCTCGACGCGCGCGACGGCTTCGGCCACCCGCGTCTTGTCGTTCTCGGTGGGCACCTCGCCGGTGATCAGCATCATGCGGTTGTAGCTGACCACGTTGACATGGCCGAGCGTGGCCAGTTCGCGCACTCGGGTGGCGGCCTTGAGCTCGATGGACTGGTCTTCGATCTGGGTGCCGGTGGTGCGGCGGTCGGTGACGAGCATGCCGCCGCCGATGACGGCACCGCCCACGAGCAGCGGCGCGCAGCCGGCCGCAGTCGTGGCCAGGGCGAGCAGGGCGGCCAGCCGGGTGATGGAACGATTCAGGACGGGTGTGGGTGGGTTCATGGCTCTTGGTCTCCCATCAGCTGGAAGTCGACGGCGTCGCACAGACAGTGCAGCGCCAGCAGTTGAAGTTCGGCGACGCGCGCGGGGCGCTCGGAGGGCAGCGCCACCAACACGTCGGTCTCGGCCAGATATTCGTTCAGTGCGGCAGCGCCCTGGCCGGCCAGCACCACCAGCGTCATGTCCTTGCCCTGCGCCGCGCGGATGAGCGCCGCGCAGTCGGTCTCGCCGTCGTCCAGCAAGACCAGCACATCGCCCGGCAAGCCGAGTGCCAGCACCTGCGCCACGGGCTGGGCCCCCAGCCCCAGTGCCGCCAGCGGCGGCCGCTCGCGTTCGAACCGGGTGATGAAGAGCTGCGCCAGGTGCTGCGCCAGCGCCTGGCCCGCACCGCTGCCGGAAGCCAGCACCTTGCCGCCACCGGTGATGGCGCCGAGCACCGCCGCTGCGGCTTCGGCGATGGGCCGCGAAAGCGGCTCTGCCGACTGGTACTGAAGGTCAGCGCTTTCGAAGAATTGCTGCTGGATGCGCTGTTCAAGCATGGGGGCGGATGATAGGACAGCGTCCGGTGAGCAAGGGTTAATGCGCACTTAAGTTGCGATCGATTCAATCCTTCCTGTCGGCCCAACCGGGCCGGCACAACGATCGTCACCAGGACCCTCCCATGAAGAACCTCTCCTCCGCCGTCGCATCCGCCTGCGCCATCACCCTGCTCGCCGCTGCCTCGTCGGCCGCCTGGGCCGGCCCCAGCTGCAACGTGCCCGAAGCGCAATGGATGAAGGAAGTCGACTTCAAGGCCAAGCTCGCGGCGCAGGGCTACCAGATCAAGACCTTCAAGGTCAGCAAGGGCAAGTGCTACGAGATCTACGGCACCGACAAGGCCGGCAAGAAGGTCGAGATCTACTTCAACCCCGCCACCGGTGCCGTGGTCGAGCAGAAGTCCTGATGACGGCCATGCCGGGCGCGGTCCCGGTGTGGGACCGTTTCGTCCGCGTCTTTCACTGGGCGCTGGTGAGCTGCGTCCTGGCGAACTTCTTCATCACCGAAGCGGGCGAGACCCTGCACTAGGCGCTGGGCTACGTCGCCACGGCTCTGGTCCTGGCGCGCATCGCCTGGGGCTTCGTCGGCACGCGGCATGCGCGTTTCAGCGATTTCTTCCCCACGCCCGCTCGGCTGCGCGCGCATCTCATCAGGCTGAAGCGGCACGAGCCCGAGCCCGGTGTCGGCCACAACCCGTTGGGCGCGTTGATGATGCTGGCGCTGATGGCCCTGGTGCTGGGGCTGGGCTTGACGGGCTTCCTGCAGACCACCGACCGGTTCTGGGGTGTGGAATGGATGCAGGACCTGCACGAATCCATCGCCCAGGGCCTGATGGCACTGGCCGCGCTGCATGCGCTGTCGGCGCTGGTGATGGGCCGCATCGAACGCATCCGCTTGATCAGGGCGATGGTCACGGGCGTCAAGCAGCGGTACTGACCACGGTACCGACACGCCACGCAGCGGCCCGCGCCTCACGATGATGCGTCGAAGGCGCCGCGCAGCCATTCCACGTCTTCGCCGTCGATGGCCAGCACGTCGAAGCGACAGGGCGGCGGCACCGGCACGCGCATCAGGTAGTGGCGCGCGGCCAGCACGATGCTGCGTCGCTTGGCCGGCGTGACGCTGGCTGCCGCGCCGCCCTGGCTGCGGCTCGCGCGGGCACGCACTTCGACGAACACCAGCGTGTCGTCCCGGTCGCGCATGATGAGGTCGATCTCGCCACCCCGGGCATACGGTCCGCGCGCGACCCGGAAGTTGCGATGCACCAGCACCAGGCCACGGGCCTGCAGCCAGCGCAGGGCCAGGGCTTCGGCGGCGTCGCCCTGGGCCTTGGTGGAAGGGCCAGGGTTCGACGGAGCGCTCGCTGTCGCCCGCCGTGTAGTCTTGACGCCTGTGACCACCGACACCTCCTTGCTGCACGCGGCCGCCCGGGCGGCCACCGGCCACCAGCGCTTCGTTGCCGGGGCACTGTACGTCGTGGCCACGCCCATCGGCAACCTGGCCGACATCACGCTGCGCGCCGTGCACCTGCTGTCGCGGGTGGACGCGGTGGCCTGCGAGGACACGCGCATGGCGGCGCAGCTGCTGGGCCACCTGGGCCTGCACAAGCCACTGTTGGCGCTGCATGCCCACAACGAGCAGTCGGCCAGCGCCGCCGTGCTGGCCCGGCTGGCGCTGGGCGAGTCGGTAGCGTATGTCAGCGATGCCGGCACGCCGGCCGTCAGCGACCCCGGCGCGGTGCTGGTGGCCCAGGCCGCGGCCGCGGGCTACACCGTCGTGCCGGTGCCGGGGGCCAGCAGTGCGCTGGCCGCGCTGTGCGTGGCGGGCGACACGCAAGGCGACGGGTTCCGTTTCATGGGTTTCCTGCCGGCCAAGGGTGGCGAACGCCGCAGCAGGTTGTCGACGCTGCTGGCCGATGCCGGCACCCAGGTGCTGTTCGAGGCGCCACATCGCATCCACGAGCTGCTGGCCGATCTGGCCGCGGCGCAGCCTGCACGCCGCGTGACGCTCGCGCGCGAGCTCACCAAGCAGTTCGAAGACGTCGTCACCCGGCCGGCCGCCGAGCTGCCGGCCTGGCTGGCGGCCGACCCGCACCGCAGCCGCGGCGAGTTCGTGCTGGTGCTGCACGCGCTGCCCGCGGCGGCGTCCGAAGACGGGTTGCCGGCCAGCGCACTGCAGGTGCTGAAGGTTCTGGTGCGCGACCTGCCGCTGAAGCAGGCCGTGGCGCTGTCGGCCGAGATTTCAGGCGCGCCGCGCAATGCGCTCTACCAGCAGGCGCTGGCCTGGCGCGAGGGTGCGCCGGGCGCCGAACCTGGCGAACCCGGCGAGCCGGGTGCCGGCCCGCCGGCCTGAAGTCCGTCAGCGCGTCCTGGCGACCTGCGCGTCGTGCTTCTGGTGGCGGATGTCACGGCTGGCCTCATTCTGCAGGCTGTGCAGGTGCGCGCGTTCACGTACCGTCACCACGCCATCGGCCTTGGCGTGGCCCTCGAAGCGCTGGATCTGGCGTTGCTCGGCCGCCAGCCGCCGCGCTTCGCGCCTCGTCAGTTCACCGCTGGCCAGGCCCTGGTCGATGCGCTGGGCCTGGCGGTCCTGGCGCAGGTCGACGCGGGGGGTGGTGTGGGCCTGGGCGGCGCTCGCGGTCAGCAGGGCCAGGGCGATGGCAGCAAGGGGGGTGCGCAGTGTCATGGGGTTTCCTTTGGTCGCGATGTGGGTCAGGGGTGTCGAGGGTTGCGGTGCCGGGGCGATCGCTTGCTGTTCGGCTCCCCTCGATAACGCCACGGCCGGCGCGGGCGCGCACCGTTCCCAGGTGAAGCCCCGGTAAAGAATTGCTGCGGGGCCGTCCCTACAATCTCCAGCTATCGATTTCCCACCAGGAACTGCACATGATCACCCGTGAACCGACGATCGAACGCTTGGCCATTGCCGACAAGCTGATGCTCGAGCCCTTCGGCATCACCGAAGCGGCGCTGGCGCAGGCGCTGGGAACGATCCGCGAGCACCGTGTCGACGACGCCGACCTCTATTTCCAGACCACCCGCCACGAAGGCTGGAGCCTGGAAGAGGGCATCGTCAAGAGCGGCAGCTTCAGCATCGACCAGGGCGTGGGCGTGCGCGCCGTGGCTGGCGAGAAGACCGCCTTCGCCTACAGCGACGACCTCAGCGTCGAAGCCCTGATGGACGCCGCCCGCACCGTTCGCACCATCGCCGCGGCCGGGCAGGACAAGCGCGTGAAGCTGCAGCGGCCGCCGCGCGTGGCGCCCATCCGCACGCTCTACGCCCCCACCGACCCCATCGCCACGCTCGACAGCACGCAGAAGGTGGCGCTGCTGGAACGCGTGGAGAAGATGGCCCGCGCCAAGGACCCGCGCGTGGCCCAGGTGATGGCCAGCGTCGGTGCCGAGTACGACGTGGTGCTGGTGGCCCGCGCCGACGGCACGCGCGCCGCCGACGTGCGGCCGCTGGTGCGCCTGAACGTCACCGTCATCGCCGAGCAGAAGGTGGGCGGCCAGGTGCGCCGTGAAGTGGGCAACGGCGGCGGCGGCGGCCGCTTCGGCCTGGGCTACTTCACCGACGCCATGCTGCAGAGCTACGTCGACCAGGCCGTGCATGCCGCGCTGACCAACCTGGACAGCCGCCCGGCACCCGCCGGCGACATGACCGTGGTGCTGGGCCCGGGCTGGCCCGGCGTGCTGCTGCACGAAGCGGTGGGCCACGGCCTGGAGGGCGACTTCAACCGCAAGGGCAGCAGCACCTTCGCCGGACGCATCGGCCAGCGCGTGGCGGCCAAGGGCGTGACCGTGCTCGACGACGGCACCATCCCCGACCGCCGCGGCAGCCTGAACGTCGACGACGAAGGCCACGTGAGCCAGCGCAACGTGCTGATCGAGGACGGCATCCTGCGCGGCTACATCCAGGACAGCATGAACGCGCGCCTGATGGGTGTGAAGCCCACCGGCAACGGCCGCCGCGAAAGCTATGCGCACCTGCCGATGCCGCGCATGACCAACACCTACATGCTGGCCGGCGACAGGAAGCCCGAGGAAATCGTCGCCAGCATCAAGCGCGGCCTCTACGCCACCAACTTCGGCGGCGGGCAGGTCGACATCACCAGCGGCAAGTTCGTGTTCTCGGCCAGCGAGGCCTACTGGGTCGAGAACGGCAAGATCCTGTACCCGGTGAAGGGCGCCACCATCATCGGCAACGGTCCGGAAGCGATGACCCGTGTGTCGATGATCGGCAACGACCTTCAGCTCGACACCGGCGTCGGCGTCTGCGGCAAGGAAGGCCAGAGCGTGCCGGTGGGCGTGGGCCAGCCCACCCTGCGCATCGAGAAACTGACGGTGGGCGGCACGGCTTGAACCGCGTGGCGGTCAGCTTCGAGGACATCGAAGCCGCCGCCACGCGCCTGCACGGGCAGGTGCTGGACACGCCCTGTGTGGAGAGCAAGACGCTGGGCCAGATCGTCGGCGCCCGGGTCTTCCTGAAGTTCGAGAACCTGCAGTTCACCGCCTCGTTCAAGGAGCGCGGTGCGCTGAACAAGCTGGCCACGCTGCTGGCCAGCGGCGTGCCGCTGAAGGGCGTGATCGCGGCTTCCGCAGGCAACCACGCCCAGGGCGTGGCGCACCATGCGCAGCGCCTGGGCCTGCGCGCGGTGATCGTGATGCCGCAGCACACGCCCACCGTGAAGGTGGAGCGCACGCGCGGCTTCGGCGCCGAGGTCGTGCTGCACGGCGACAGCTTCGACGAGGCGCGTGAACACGCCCTGCAGGTGGCCGAAACCCAGGGGCTGACCTTCGTGCACCCCTTCGACGACGTCGACGTGATCGCCGGGCAGGGCACCATCGGCATCGAGATGCTGCGGGCCCAGCCCGAACTCGACACGCTCGTCGTTTCGGTGGGCGGCGGCGGGCTGATCAGCGGCATCGCCACCGCGGCGCGGCACCTGAAGCCCGGCATCGAGATCATCGGCGTGCAAACCTCGCGCTTCCCGGCCATGGTCAACGTCATCAAGGGCACGGCCCATGCGCAAGGTGCCAGCACCATCGCCGAAGGCATCGCGGTGGGCCAGCCCGGGCAAATCACGCGGGCACTCATCCGCGAACGGGTCGACGACCTGGTGCTGGTCGACGAAGGCGATATCGAGCAGGCGGTGCTGATGCTGCTGGAGATCGAGAAGACCGTGACCGAAGGCGCCGGCGCCGCGGGCCTGGCGGCATTGCTGAAGGACCCCGCGCGTTTTGCCGGCAAGCGCGTGGGCCTGGTGCTGTGCGGCGGCAACATCGACCCGCTGCTGCTGGCCGCCATCATCGAGCGCGGCATGGTGCGCGCCGGCCGGCTGGCACGCATCCGCGTGGGCGCGCGCGACACGCCGGGCGTGCTGGCGCGCATCACCGCGGTGGTGGGCGTGGCCGGCGCCAACATCGACGAGGTGCACCACCAGCGCGCCTTTTCCACGCTGAGCGCGCAGAACGTCGAGGTCGAACTGGTGCTGCAAACGCGCAACCCTCTGCATGTGCAGGAAGTGGTGGCGGCGTTGCAGGCCGCGGGCTTCGCGGCGTCGGGCTACTGATCAGGCCGCGGAACGAGTTACAGCCGCCGCATCGCGCGCCAGGCGAAGGGCAGCGACAGCAGGGCGATGACGGTGGCCACGGCCGCGCCGCCCGACCAGCCGAAGTGGCCGACCCCAGCGGCCATCATGGGCGGCCCGAGCAGCGACCCGCTGGCGCCGAATTGCGTGATCAGGCCGTTGGCGCGCACCAGCTGTGCCGGGCTCGTGACCACCCGCGGCAGGGCTGAAAAGGCCAGGCTGGCCCAGAGGCCGCCGAAGACGTTGATGGCCGTCGCCCCACCGACCGCCATCGCCGGCTGCGGCGCGTCCGTGAACACGCCCCAGACCAGGCCCGCTGGCACGGCCAGCGACAGCAGCGCCGGCCAGCGCAGGCTCAGGCCATGGCGCTGCAGCCAAGCCCCCAGGGCACTGCCCACGATGGCCGAGAGCGACGCCAGGCCCGTCCATTGCCCGGCCGCCGCGGCGCTCAGCCCCACGCCTTCGACCAGCAGGGTCGGCAGCAGGGCAATGATGCCGACGGCGAACAGTGCGAACAGCCCGAAGCCGAGCGCCAGGCACCAGGCCGCTGCGCCGGCGGCCGGCGGGGCGGGGCGGGGGTTGGGGCCAGCCGCGTCCGCCTGGCTGCCGGCAGGTGCGAGCAGCCGGGTGGTCCCGGCCAGCGCCAAGGCCAGCACGCCGCCGGCCAGCAGCGTGCCACGCCAGCCCCAGGGCAGGACCGCGGCGGCGGCCCCGCTGGCGCCCAGGGCCAGGCCGACGGGCACGAACGTGCTCCACAGCGTCATCGCCAGCATCTGCGTGCGCGCCGCGCCCGGGCCGGCCGTCAGGCGCGCCATCAGCACCGGGGCCGACACGGTGATGCCGAGATAGCCCGCTGCTTCCAGCAGTCGCCAGGTCATCAGACTTGGCCCGCCCTGCGCGCCGGCGCTGCCCAGGCCCGCCAGTGCCAGCGCGGCCAGCCCCAGCTGCAGGCTGCGCCACAGCCCCAGGCGCAAGGCGAGCCCGCCTGCCACCGCGCCCAGCGTGGCGCCGCCCACTTCCAGTAAGGACACCACCCAGGCGGCGCCGCTCAGCGACAAGCCCAGCTCCGGGCCGATCACCGGGACCAGCGCGGACATCTTGCCCAGCTGCGCCGCCGCCATCAGCCCGGCGGCGTACAGCAGCAGCAAGGTCGGCCAGGGGCTGCGGGGCGCGGTCGGGCGCCCGTTCACCGAAGCCCCTGCACAGGGTGCCGTGGCGCAGCAGAATCGGCACTGCGATGGACCCGACCTTGCCACCCCACCCCGCGCTTGCCGCCAGCCCTGCACCACCAGCCATCGACAGCGGTGACCCCCGCCACCTGGCGCGAAGCCTGCGCAGCTGGCGCGCGTTGCGGCGCATCAAGCAAGCCATGGCGGCGCAGTGGCTGGGGGTGTCGCAGCCAACCTTGTCGCGCTGGGAAAACGGCCGCGGTTCGCCCGACCCCGAGGAGGCCGGCCGCTTGCGCACCCTGCTCGCCGCACGCCTGGACTCCGCCGCCGACCACACCCTGGCGCGGCTGGTGCGCCGCTCCGCCGGCCAGGTGCATCTGATCTGCGACCTGACCCACCGCCTGCTGGCCGCTTCGCCCGGCCGCGAGCGCCAGTTCCATGTGCCGCTGGCCGACCTGCTCGGCCGGCCGCTGTGGGCCTATGCCAGTGACGACATCGTGCGGGCCGAAGCCCAGCTGGCTGGGCGCGGCTGGTACGGAGCGGCACCGCCCGAGATCCAGTTCAGCACCGGCCCCCGCGACAGCGAGGCCCTGCTCATCCTGCCCTGCCGCATGCGCTGGGTGCGGCTGCAGCTGTCGGACGGCAGCTTCGTGCGCTTGGTCGAAACGGTGGGGCCGCAGGACTGAAGCCGGCATTCAGCGGCTCGCGGTCTCGAGCCATAGGGCCAGGTCGCCCAAGGCGTCGAACTGTGCAAAGCGCGGGTGTGCGGTGGGCGCGTCGGCGGCCTCGTGGGCCCAGACCAGGGGGTAGGGAATCAGCGCGGCCTCGGGCGCCGCACCGTGGCGCTTGAACGCGCGGCGGTAGGTGTCGGCGGTCTTCTCGCTGACGATCTCGACGCCGCTGAAGAAGCGACCCAGGCCCGATGCGGCCAGCTTGCTTTCCTGGTGGAACAGGTCGCCCTTGGTCACCAGCACCAGCGGCGCGATGCGCGACAGGCGTTCCAGCGCTTCGGAGACGCCAGGCAGGGTTTCCATCGGGTGCAGCATCATCTCGCGGCCAGCTGCCAGGATTTCTGCCAGCAAGGCCCCGGGCGCCTGGCCCTGGCTGAGTTCCAGTGCGGTTTCCATCATGGACAGCGTGAAGCCCTTGGCACCGTAGCCGTAGGTGGCCAGGTTGCGGCGCTCCACCTGGGCCAGGTGCTTGGCCACCGTGGCCGGGGCGGCCCAGGGTTGCAGAAGGGCGTCGAAGCGCGCGTGCGTCATCCGGAACAGCGGCTCGTTGTGCCAGAGCGTGTCGTCGGCATCGAGGCCGATGAGGGCGGGGGGAAAGGCGGGCGGGTGCATGGTTGCTCAGGAGCTTAGACCAGCCTGCCGGACCCGAAGCGGGCGGCCACCTGAATGATTTATGCACGCAGTGCCCGTGCTACATTCGCGGCCATGTGTTTGGCAACGTCCTTCTTTTCGAGCTTTTGGTTCTCGCACCGCACGGCGGCTGGAGAGGCAAACGCGTAGACCAGAAGAACGCGCCCGAACCCAGAAAACCGCCGGCAAACCCGGCGGTTTTTTCTTGTCCGCAGCCTGTTCAGCACCGACCCGAACGAAGAAAGCCCGTCATGAGCCCGAAGCCTGTTTCAGCCACTTCCCTTGCCGCCGGCCCGGTCGGCGACCGTCTGGCCCTGTCCGAGAAGACCAGCCAGACCGACGACCAGCGCATCCATGACGTGACGCCGCTGCCGCCGCCCGAGCACCTGATCCGCTTCTTTCCGATTGCCGGAACGCACGTGGAAACGCTGGTCTCGGCCACGCGCGGTGCCATCCGCCAGATCATGGCCGGGCAGGACGACCGGCTGCTGGTGATCATCGGCCCCTGCTCCATCCACGACCCGGCCGCGGCCATGGAATATGCGCGCAAGCTCAAGGCCGAACGCGACCGCCATGCGGGCGAGCTCGAGATCGTGATGCGCGTCTACTTCGAGAAGCCTCGCACCACCGTGGGCTGGAAAGGCCTGATCAACGACCCGTACCTGGACGAGAGCTACCGCATCCACGAAGGCCTGCGCATTGCGCGGCAGCTGCTGGTGGACATCAACCGGCTGGGCATGCCGGCGGGCAGCGAATTCCTGGACGTGATCAGCCCGCAGTACATCGGCGACCTGATCAGCTGGGGTGCCATCGGCGCGCGCACCACCGAAAGCCAGGTGCACCGCGAACTGGCCAGCGGCCTGAGCGCCCCGGTGGGTTTCAAGAACGGCACCGACGGCAACATCAAGATCGCCACCGACGCCATCCAGGCGGCTGCCCGGCCGCACCACTTCCTGTCGGTGCACAAGAACGGCCAGGTGGCCATCGTCGAGACCAAGGGCAACCGCGACTGTCACGTCATCCTGCGCGGCGGCAAGGAGCCGAACTACGACGCCGCCAGCGTGGCCGCGGCCTGCCACGAGATCGAAGCCGCCAAGCTGCCCTGCCGGCTGATGGTGGACGCCAGCCATGCCAACAGCAGCAGGCAGCACCAGCGCCAGATCGAGGTGATGAAGGACGTGGGC
>JANOBX010000156.1:0-20139 GCA_031411875.1 Burkholderiales bacterium
CGCACCGTCTGGCCCGACGGCAGCGTGCACCATCTGCACAGCGCCGGCTGCGTCATCCACGACGAGCAGGGGCGCCCCTCCAAGCTGATCGGCGTGAACTGGGACATCACGCCGCTGCGCGAGCTGAACGCGCAGCTCGACGAGCAGCGTGAACTGCTGCAGGTGACGCTGCAGTCGATCGGCGACGCTGTCATCACCAGCGACGCCGAAGGCTGCGTCACCTGGCTGAACCCCTCGGCCGAGCGCCTGACGGGCTGGTCGTCGGGCGAGGCCATGGGCCGGCCCTCGCCGCAGGTGTTCCGCACCGTGAACGAGTCCGGCCGGGCACCGGCCCGGGATCTCGTGGCGCTGTGCCTGGAACAGGGCACCACGGTCAGCCTGGGCGACAACACGGTGCTGCTGTCGCGCGACGGCACCCCGTTCGGGATCGAGGAAACGGCGGCACCCATCCGCAACCCCGGTGGCGAGCTTCTGGGCGTGGTCCTGGTCTTCCGCGACGTGACCGAGCAACGCCGCCTGTCGGGCGAGATGAGCTATCGCGCCACGCACGACCCGCTCACCGGGCTCGTCAACCGCGTGGAATTCGAGGCGCGGCTTCGCCATGCCCTGGACAAGGCGCAGCAGGACGGCAGCGAGCACACGCTGCTGTTCATCGACCTGGATCAGTTCAAGCTGGTGAACGACACCTGCGGCCATTCGGTGGGCGACCAGGTGCTGCAGCTCGTGGCCAAGCTGCTGCGCGAGACGGTGCGGGCGCGCGACACGCTGGCCCGCCTGGGTGGCGATGAATTCGCCGTGCTGCTGGAACACTGCCCGGCCGAACAGGCCCATCGAGTGGGGCAGAAGATCTGCGACTGCATGGAAGAGTTCAGGTTCATGCACGACGGCCGGCGCTTCAGGATCGGCACCAGCATCGGTCTGGTGCCCGTCGACCGGCGCTGGGCGAACGCCGCGGCCGCCATGCAGGCGGCCGACACGTCCTGTTATGCGGCCAAGGAAGCCGGCCGCAACCGCGTCCACGCCTGGCTCGATACCGACGAGGCCGTGCGCGCGCGCCAGGCCGAGATGCACTGGGCCACCCGGCTCGAGCAGGCCCTGGACGAGGACCGGTTCGTGCTGCACGCACAGAAGATCGAGCCGCTGGGCCCCGCCCCGTCCGGGCTGCACGCCGAGGTGCTGCTGCGCATGCTCGACGTCGATGGCAGCCTGATTCCGCCTGCCGCCTTCCTGCCCGCGGCCGAGCGTTTCCACATGGCCACGCGCATCGACCGCTGGGTCCTCAGGCACGCCCTGCAGCGCATCCAGGCCATGCCCGACCTGGCCGTGCTGGACACGCTGTGCATCAACCTGTCGGGCCAGTCGGTCGGCGACCGCACCTTTCACCGCCATGCCATCGAGCTGCTCACCGAAGCCGGCGCTGCCGTCTGCCGGCGGGTGTGCCTGGAGATCACCGAAACCGCGGCCGTCACCCACATGGCCGATGCCGCGGCCTTCATCGACAAGCTGCGCGCCCTGGGCGTGCGCGTGGCGCTGGACGACTTCGGCGCCGGTGCATCGTCGTTCGGCTACCTGAAACACCTGCGCGTGGACCTGCTGAAGATCGACGGCAGCTTCATCCGCGACCTGGTGGACGACCCGCTGGACGACGCCGCCGTGCGCTGCTTCGTCGACGTGGCCCGCGTGCTCGGGCTCAAGACGGTGGCGGAGTTCGTCGACCGCCCGGAGACGCTGGCACGCATCCGCGAGATCGGTGTCGACTACGCGCAGGGCTACCTGCTGCACCGCCCTGAACCCACCGACCGCGTGCTCGGCGCGGTGCTGGCGCTGGTTCGGGCCTGAGCCCGGGCTGCAGGCGCCGGGCGGGCGTTCAGCGCCGCCTGCGCATGAAACCTGCTTCGGTCGGGTTCATGTCTGCAGCCAATCCGCCCCCACCCGTCCAGGCCCTGCTCGAACGCCTCTTCAGCCAACATGCCGGGCAGAACGGCGGCGAACTCGCCCGCTACATCCCCGAACTGGCCAAGGTCGACCCGGAACACTTCGCGCTGGTCGTGGCCACGGTCGACGGGCAGGTCTACGAGATCGGCGACGCCCGCGAGCGATTCACCCTGCAGTCGATCTCCAAGCCGCTGGTCTACGGCATGGCGCTGGAAGACTGCGGTGCCGAAGCCGTGGCCCGCACGGTGGGGGTGGAGCCTTCGGGCGACGCCTTCAACAGCATCAGCCTGGAGCCGGGCACCGGCCGGCCACGCAACCCGATGATCAACGCCGGCGCCATTGCCACGGCAGCGCTGCTCCAGGGCGGCGCGCACGCCACGCCCTGGCAGCGCCTGCTGGCCACCTTGTCGGCCTGCGCCGGGCGTGAACTCGACGTCGACGAAGCGGTGTTCGAGTCAGAACGCAGCACCGGCCACCGCAACCGCGCCATCGGCCACCTGCTGCGCAACTACGACGTCCTGGGCGGCGACCCCGAACCCGCGCTCGACCTGTATTTCCGCCAGTGCTCGGTGCGCGTCGACTGCCGCGACCTGGCCTTGATGGCCGCCACGCTGGCCAACGGCGGCGTGCACCCGCTGACTGGGGCCTGGGCGCTGGCGCCCGAGGTCATCGGCCCGATGCTCAGCGTGATGACGACCTGCGGCATGTACGACTTTTCCGGCGAATGGACCTGGCGTGTGGGGCTGCCCGCGAAAAGCGGGGTGGGCGGCGGCATCCTGGCGGTGTTGCCGGGGCAGCTGGGCATCGGCGTGTTTTCACCCCGTCTCGACGAGCGCGGCAACAGTGTGCGCGGGGTGCGGGTGTGCGAGGCGCTGTCGCGTGAACTGGGCCTGCATTTCCTGCAGCCGCCCCGGCCCGCCGCGGCGGGCGTGCGGGCGCGCTACGGGCTGGCCCAGGTACGCTCCAAGCGCCGCCGTACCGCGCTGGAGAACGACCTGCTCCAGGCCCAGGGCCACCGCGTGCCGGTGTTCGAGCTGCAGGGCGACCTGCGCTTTGCCACGCTCGAACCGGTGCTGCGTGCCGTGGCCGCGGGCGGCGACACCCTGTTGGCGGTGGTGCTGGACTTCCAGCGCGTGCACCATGCCGACGCCGCCGCGCTGCGCCTGCTCGAGGGCCTGGCCGAGCAGTGCAGCGCCCGCCGCCAGCAGCTGGTGCTGACCCGCGTGCGCCGCGGCGACCTGCTCTCGGGACTGGGCGACGAGATGGACCCGCGCGCGGCCCGCGCCCTGGTCTTCCAGCCGCAGCTCGACCTGGGGCTGGAATGGTGTGAACGGCTGCTGCTGCAGCAGCAGGGCGCCGGGTCGGCGTCGGCGGCTTCCGCGCCCAGGCCGGCCACTGCCGGGGGGACGCTCGAACTGGCTTCAGCCGGCTCGGACGGACTCGCCGGCCAGGCGCTGTGCGCCGGCCTCGGCGAGCGCGACATGGCCACGCTCGCGGCTTGCGTGCAGCGCCTGGAATTCGAAGCCGGCAGCCTGATCCTGCGCCGCGGCGAGCCGGCCGAAGGCCTGTACTTCCTGCTGCAGGGTGAGGTCAGCGTGCTCGTCGACCTGCCACAGGGCGGCCGCCAACGCCTGGCCACCCTGTCGGCCGGCATGAGCTTCGGCGAACTGGCGCTGGTGCAGCAGGGCCGGCGCTCTGCCGACGTGCGTGCCGACACCACCGTGGCCTGCGCCGTGCTCGGCGCGCCGGCCTTCGCGATGCTCGAGCGTGAACATCCGCGCCTCATGGCTCGCCTGCTGCACAACCTGCTGCGCGGCCTGGGCGACACCACGTTGCGGCTGACCGCCGAGGTGGCGGCCCTGGCCGGCTAGCGGCTTGGACGCCGCGTTCGAGCCTGTCGGCGACTTCCTGCAGGTCTTCGGCGCAGGCAGGCTGTACACGGCTTGCGGCGCCGTCCATCCCCTGTGTGTGCGGCCGCACATACGCTGGCCGCGCCGGCTGCCATCGTCGAGCCCTCTGTCTTCACACAAGGGCTTTTTCATGGGTGGCGCTCGTCAGAACGGCGAAGTGGCCAGCAGCGATCTTCTCGGCTCGGTCATGAACTGGCTGCGCGGGCGCCTGCCTGCTGCCAACCCGCCTGCGGCAGCGCGCCCCGCCTTGGCTGAAGGGGTGGGCACCTGGACTCCGTGTGCGGTGCGCGTGCTCGTCGTCGACGACAACCCCTCGAACCTGATGAAGACCTCGGCCTTGCTCGAGTCGCGCGGGATCTCGCCGCTGCTGGTGCCGAACGGGGCCGAGGCCGTGGCACTGGCCTGCGACCTGCACTTCGACCTGATCCTGATGGACCTGCACATGCCGCAGCTCGACGGCTGGCAGGCGACGCTGGCGATCCGCGAGTTCGAGGCGCACCACCAGCACGAGGCGGTGCCGATCCTGGCCTACTCGAGCATGGAGATTCCTGCCGAAGACCTGCCCGCCTCCGGCATGAGCGGCAGTCTGTCGAAGCCCCTGAAAGCCGACGAACTGGACGATTGCCTGCTGCGCTGGTGCCCTGGGCACCGGGCCGATGGTGGCCGTGACCCCTTCGCCGGGTCGATGCGGCCCTGAGCTCGAACCGCATCGATAGCGCCTTCGTTTTCGACGGCGCGCTGCGCCAACTGGGTTACCCTCGACACCGGACATCCCGACGACGTGATCGCCCTGCGGAGACGCCGTGCCCGGCATCAAAGACCTGACCCAGAACCAGCTTCTTGCCGCCTTGCCGGTCGACGAGATCGCGCGGTGGCAGGAGCATCTCGAGCCCGTGCGCCTCGAACTCGGCCAGGTGCTGTACGAGTCCGGCAGCGTTCAGAGCCATGTGTACTTTCCGTCCACCGCCATCGTCTCCCTGCTCTACGTCACGGAAGACGGGCAGTCGGCGGAAATCGCCGTGGTGGGCCACGAAGGGGTCGTCGGCATCGCCCTGTTCATGGGCGGCGACACCACGCCGAACCGGGCCGTGGTGCAGAGCGCGGGCCTGGGCCACCGACTCGCGGCCCAGGTCATCAAGGCCGAGTTCAGCCGTTCCGCCCCGGTGCTGCACCTGTTGCTGCGCTACACCCAGGCCCTGATCACGCAGATGGCGCAGACGGCGGTGTGCAACCGCCACCACTCCATCGACCAGCAGCTGTGCCGGTGGCTGCTGCTGAGCCTGGACCGGTTGCCGGGCGACGAGCTGACGATGACGCAGGAACTCATCGCCAACATGCTGGGCGTGCGCCGCGAAGGCGTGACCGAAGCCGCCAAGAAGCTGCAGGCGGCGGGGCTCATCACCTATGCGCGCGGCCACATCCGCGTGCTCGATCGCCCGGGCATGGAGCAGCGTACCTGCGAGTGTTATGCCGTGGTCAAGGCCGAATACGACCGCCTGCTGCCGAAGACCACGGCCAGTTAGCGGGGTTCGGCGGGGCCGCCGGCATACATCAGGTTCACGATGCAGCCCTTGGACCCCGGGTCCCTGCCGATGCTGGCTTGCACGCGTCGGGCCGGCGCGTTCCTCGGGCACAGCTTCAGCACGATCGAAGGCTGTGCGGGTGGAGTGACGAGGTCGGCCAGGGCAAGCCGCAGCCGACGGGCGCCGTCGGCGTCGAAGAAGGCTTCCAGGGGCAGCCCGAGCGCGTCGTCGTGCGCCATGCCCAGCATCGCGGCGCCGCTGTGGTTCAGCGCGAGCAGCACCGACTGCGGGTCGGTCGTGAAGCAGCCCACCGGCTGGTGGTCGTAAAGCTGGATCTGGCGACGCAGTTCAGCTTCGAGCTCGACCCGTGACTCGCGCAGGTCCTGGGCCTGCAGGTCGACTTCCACCTGGTGCACCTGCATCTCGTGCAGCAGCGTCAGGGCGTCGGCCGCGGTTTCCGGGCGCGACGCCATGGCGTGCAGCACCGACAGGGCATTGGCGACGCTGGCCACCGAGCCCTTGGTCGCGGCCGCGCCCCGCAGCCGCAGCGCCGCCCGTTCTCGAAGTTCCACGAGCTGTTGCGTATGGGGGGCCGTGTGGGGGGGTTCGAGCATGTGGGACTGACGAAGGTCGTGCGCGACACGCACTGGGGGCAGAGCAAGAGCGCAAGCAGGCACTCTACGCCTTGCGCAGCCGTGACTCCAGTTCTTTCGCCACGGTGATGTCGACGAAGGTGATCACCACCCCCTGGATCACGTCGGTCAGCGTGCGGTACGGCATGATCCGGACGGTGAACCAGTGGCCGTCGCTGGTGGCGATCTGCTTTTCGCAGGCGGCCAGCGTGCGCAGGGTTTCCTTCACGTCGGCATGCAGCTCGGGGTAGAGCAGGGTGCTGGCCAGCTCGCTCAGGGGCCGGCCGATGTCGCCGGGGCGAAGGTGGACGACCCTTGCGATCTGCTCGGTGTAGCGCCGCACGTTGAGGTGGTTGTCGAGGAACAGCGTCGCGATGTCGGTGCTGTTGAGCAGGTTCTGCATGTCGCTCTGGGCCAGGGCCAGGTCGTCGAGCTTGCTCTGCAGTTCACCGTTGATGGTCTGCAGCTCCTCGTTCATCGACTGCGCCTCTTCCTTGGACGTCGTCAGTTCCTCGTTGGCCGACTGCAGCTCCTCGTTGGTCGACTGCAGTTCTTCGTTGGCGGCCTGCAGCTCTTCGTGCGAGGCGCGCATTTCCTGGCGAAGGGCGTTGATCTCCTCGCGCGAACGCAGCAGCTCTTCGGTGAGCGCCGCGTCGGCCGGGCTGGCCGGCCTGGCGCGCCCGCCGCGGCGGCGGGGCTGGGCCGGCAGGTCGCGGAACACGATCATCGCCATGCCGGCCAGTGCGTGCGGCTGCAACACCGCCTGCACCGTGATGTCGACCGCGGCGCTGGATGCTTCGGCTTCTTCGAGCCGCAGTGCGTGCAGCTCGACCGCGCGCTTGTCTTGCAGCGCGGTGCGCAGTGCCACGGCGAGCTGGGCGCGGATGGCGGGCCGCGCCATCACGTGGATGTTCCAGTTCGCCTTGCCCGCGGCGGGCTCGAGATAGCGGCCGGTGCGCCCGCTGATGTAGACGACGTCGCCCGCTTCATTGACGAGCACGGCAGCGGGCGAATGCGACTGCAGCAGCAGCTGGTCGGCCAGCGCCTGCAGGTTGGACGGGGCTGTTTCTGGATGAGCCAAGGCGGTCTCCTGCGATGCTGAGCGGGTGGCACGGCGCCGATGGGTCGGGAAGACCACGCCATTGCCGTTGCCGCCCACGCCTTCCTGGTCGTTGCGCCAGTAAAGACGGGACTTCGGATGCAGCGGGCGGAACAGCTGCTGCGCCCGGCCGATGGTTTCCGAGCTGCCCAGCAGCAGGGCGCCACCGGACCGCAGGCTGTAGTGGAAGAGCGGGATCAGGCGTTTCTGGAGCGCCGTGCCGAAATAGATGAGCAGGTTGCGACACGACACCAAGTCCAGCCGGGTGAAGGGCGGGTCCATGATCACGTCGTGCTGGGCGAACAGCACCATGTCGCGCAGCCGCTTCTCGACGTACAGGCCGCCCGCCCGTTCGCTGAAGAAGCGGGCCAGGCGCTGCGGCGCCAGGTCCCGGGCCACCGTGGCGGCGTAACGCCCGGACCGCGCGGCGGCTATGGCGTCGGCGTTCAGGTCGGTGGCGAAGATCTGCAGCTCGCGATGGCGCGCCGCCGGCAGGGCGTCCTGGGCTTCGACGAAGGCCATCGCCAGCGAATAGGCCTCTTCGCCGGTCGAGCAGCCGGCCACCCACGCGCGCAGCGGGCCGGCGCCATCGGGGTGGCGTTGCAGCAGCTGTGGCAGCACCCAGCCCTGCAGGTCCTGCCAGACCTCCGGGTCGCGGAAGAACGAGGTCACGCCGATCAGCATTTCCTTGAACAGCAGGTCCCTTTCCTGCGGGTTCTGGCGCAGGAAGTCGGCGTAGGCGGCGGCCGAGTGCAGGCTGTGCACGGCCACGCGGCGGGCGATGCGGCGCACGAGGGTGCTGGACTTGTAGAGCGCCAGGTCGTGCCGCGTGTGTTCGTGCAGCAAGGTGAGGATGGAAGCGAGTGCGGCGGCGGCCTGTTCGGGTGTCTCGTCCAGCGGCGATTCGGCCGCAGGCTGGCCGCCGGCGACCTGCCGGATGCGCATGGGCATGTCCACGGGTGCGGCCACGATGTCGACACAGCCTGCGGCGATGGCGCTGCGGGGCATGGAATCGAACTCCGCGGATCCAGGCTGCTGGGCCAGGGTCAGCCCACCCTGCGCCTTGATGGCCTGCAGGCCCAGCGTGCCGTCCGAGCCCATGCCCGACAGCACCACGCCCACGGCCCGGTCGCCGCGCTCGCGCGCGAGCGAGATGAACAGCACGTCGATGGGCAGACGCTGGCCGCGTGGCTCGGCCGGCTTGGCCAGGTGCAAAGCGCCGCCCAGCACCGACAGCTCGGCATCGGGCGGAATCACGTAGACCGAGTCGGCCGCGATGGGCTGGGCGTCCACTGCTTCTCGCACCGGCATGGCGGTGACACGTTGCAGCAGCTCTGCCAGCAGCGTCTTGTGCGTGGGGTCCATGTGCTGGACCACGATGTAGGCAAAACCGCTGGCCGGCGGCACGTGGCTCAGGAACTCCTCGAGCGGCTCCAGCCCGCCTGCCGAGGCGCCCAGGCCGACGATGCGCACCCCCGTGTTCGACGGGGGGCGGGCTGAGGGATGGTGCGCGTCGACCATGCTGGAGTATCGCGGCAGCCGTCACCGGCCCGGCGCCGCCACCGCGGTGCAGCTCAGGCCCGCGATCCCTCGTCCTGCGCGTGCCGGGCGTGCCGGGCGTGCCGGGCGATTGCGCCAGGTGTCGTCATCCACACCTCGCCCGCATCGCGTGCTGCCGCCACCCGCTGCAGCGCGCGGCGCAGGTGGCGCAGGCGGTAAGGCTGGCCGACGATGTAGGGGTGCAGCGCAATGCCCATGACCAGGGCGGGGGCCTGGGGGTCGCGTGTCTGGTCGAGCATCTCCTCCAGATGGTCGACGATCATCTGGGCGAAGTCCTTGCCGTCCATCTGCCGGGCGATGACCATGGGGATGTCGTTAAGCTCCTGCGGGTAGGGCACGGCCCACAGCGGCTGGCCGCTGCGGGTGCGCATGGGCAGGGGCTGGTCGTCGTGGCACCAGTTCAGGGTGTAGCTGTAGCCGGTTTCGGCCAGCAGGTCGGGGGTGACCAGGCTTTCCGAGATCCAGGGTGACAGCCAGCCCGCGGGCGCCGTGCCGCTGTGCGCCAGCATCTGCTGGCGGCAGTGCAGCAGCAGGCCGCGTTCGCCGGCTTCGGCCAGCACGCCCTGGCGTTCGGCGTTGCTGTGGCCATGGCCCACGAGTTCGTCGCCGCGGGCCACGCAGGCGGCCACCAGCTCAGGGCAGTGGTCGTAGAGCGCGGTGTTGATCAGGGCCGCCGAGGGCAGGCACAGGCTGTCGAAGAGGTCCAGGCAGCGCCAGGCGCCGACGCGGTTGCCGTACTCGCGCCAGCTGTAGTTCAGCACGTCGGGCTGCGGGCTGGCGGGCCCGATGGCCGCGCCCAGGCCCTCGCCGAAAGCGAAGTGCTCGATGTTGAAGCCCAGGTACACCGCGAGCCCGGCGCCACCCGGCCAGCGGTAGTGCGCGCGGCGCGTGATGGGCAGGTAGTCGAAGCGGCCGTGGCTGGGCAGCAGGCCGGTGTAGACCGGCGCAGAAGGTGCTGAACTCACGCGCGGCCTACAACGTGGCCAGGCCGGCGCGCACCATCATCCATTCCGCGCTGTCGTTCCACACGTCCATGTGGGTGATGAGGCCGTCGCGCACGACGTAGCGGTCGACATAGCGGTTGCCTTCGAAAGGCGTGCCGTCCGGCCATTCGCCGTACAGGGTGCCCAGGCTGTAGACCACGTCTTCGGTGCCATCGGCCGGGCGCATCACCGTTTCGGTGCGCTCGATGCGCTTTTTCACCCATTTGTAGCGCGACGCATTGAAGGCGGTGCACTCCGTCGGGTCGGACATCGCCCGTCCGCCGGTGAAGCGGATGCACAGACCCGGTGCGACGAAGCGGCGCGCCGCCACCGGGTCGGGGATCATGATCAGGCGCAGGAATTCGTCGACGACCGCCCCGGGGGTGGTGGGGTCGGCGCCAGCGGCCAGCGGGGTGGAAGCAGCAGGGTTCATGGCGAACGGGTCGGTGAGGTCCTTGTCAGCCTATCACTTCCACGTTGGAGGTTCTGGCCACGGCGCGCCAGGTGTCGATCTGCGTGCGCACCAGTTGCACGAAGTCGTCGCCCATGACGGTGGGTTTGCGCGGCAGCGTCTGCAGTTCGTCGAGGCGGGCCACCACGTCGGGCCGGGTCAGCACCTCGGGGATGAGGGCCGACAAGCGCTGCGCCACTGGGGCCGGCAGGCCCTTGGGTGCCGACAGCCCCAGCCACTGCGAGCCGGTGAGCTTGGGGTAGCCCAGCTCGGCGAAGGTGGGGATGTTCGGCAGCGCCGGCAGTCGCTGGGCGGTGGAGACCGCCAGTGCGCGCAGCGAGCCGGCCTTCAGCTGCGCCACGTTGGTGGTGATGGGGTCGAAAACGCCGTCGATCTGGCCGCCCAGCAGGTCCTGCATGGCCGGCGCGCTGCCCTGGTAGGGCACATGGTCGTGTTCCGGTGCCTTGCCTTCGATCTTCAGCAGCTCGCCGAACAGGTGGTTGGCCGATCCGATGCCCGAGGTGCCGTAACGCACCGGCTGCTTGCGTGCTGCGGTCACGTACTGTTCCAGCGTCTGGAAGGGCGAAGCGGCGCGCACCACCAGGATCATCGGCGCTTCGCACAGCATGCCCAGGTGGGTGAAGTCGCCCAGGGGGTCGAACGGCAGCGTGCGACGCGTGGCGGCGGCGTACACGTGCACCGCGGCGTGGCTGACCAGCAAGGTGTAGCCGTCGGCGGCCTGCTTGGACACGAAGTCGGTGCCGATGATGCCGCCGGCCCCCGGGCGGTTCTCGACCACGACCGACTGGCCCAGGGCGGTGGAAAGGTGCGGGGCCATCAGCCGCGAGACCGTGTCCACCAGACCACCCGGTGGGAACTGCGCCACCAGCTTGATGGGCCCGCGCGACGGCCACGCGGCTTGCGCGCTGACGACGGCCGGGGCCACCAGGGTGGCCGCACCGGCGGCCAGCAATACACGACGCTTCATTCAGGTCTCCGGGCGCTGCTTGCCGGGGCCGGTGGCAAGTGACGCTGAGGATGGAAGTTGCTTCAGGCCCGACCCGGTGGATAGCAAGGCCGGTGCCAGAGCGAACGCCTGTACTTCCGGCGGGCTGATTTCAGTCTTCGCCCCAAGGGCCGAAAGCACCGCAGTGCCATGCCTGGACCCGGGCTGGAAACGCCTTGTCGCCCCCCACCCGCCTGCACAGGCGGGCAAACCGCCGAAATCGCCATCGTGAGACTCCAGCCCCTCAGCCAACATCGCCAGCACGTCGTCCTGGGCAAGCCCCTGGGCTTCGGCGTTCGCGACGCCCATGGCACCCTGCTGCTCGCCTTCGGTCATGTCATCGAGACCCAGGATCAGCTGGAGGGCCTGCTCGACCGCGGCGCCTACATCGACCAGAGCGATCTCGAGGACCCGGCGGCCGAAGTGACCGCGGCCCGTCCCGAAGCCCTGCCTCAGCTCTGGCAGGACAGTGTCGACCGCATGGGCCGGGTGCTGCGCGCTCAGGTCAATGCGGAGTTCCGTCTGTCGCTCGAGAAGGCCGCCAAGCCCGTGCTGGCCCTGGTGCAGCGCGACCCCGATCTGGCGATCCTGCAGCTGGTACGCCAGGAGGACGGTCCTGCGGGGGCGTATTCCAGCCGCCATGCCGTGCACACGGCCGTGGCCGGGCAGCTGGCCGCGAAGCGCCTGGGCTGGGGCGACGCTGCCGCGGCCAGCCTGTTCCGCGCCGCGCTGACCATGAACCTGTCGATGGCCGAACTGCAGGACAAGCTGGCCACGCAGAGCTCGCCGCTGACGCCGCTGCAGCGTCAGACCATCCTGCAGCACCCCGAGCGTGCTGCCGACCTGCTGGAGACGGCGGGCGTGACCGACATCGACTGGCTCAACGCCGTGCGCGGCCACCATCACCGCGACGGTAGCGGCTATCCGCAGGGGCTGGGCGACGCGGGCGAGCCGGCCCGGCTGCTGCAGCGCGCCGACCAGTTCGCCGCCAAGTTCAGCCCGCGCTCCACGCGCACGGCGTTGCCGCCCGACCTGGCGGTGCGCAACTTCTTCCAGTCCGATCCCGGCAACCCGATGACCGCGGCCATCGTGAAGGAGTTCGGGCTCTACCCGCCGGGCTCGACGGTGCGCCTGAAGTCGGGCGAACTCGGCGTCGTGATGAAGCGCGGCGAGCGCGCCAACGCGCCCCTGGTGGCGGCCGTCACCGACTGCAATGGCGACGCGCTGCTGCGACCGGTCAAGCGCGACACCTCTGCCGCCTCGCATGCGGTGGCCGCCACCGTGCCGGCACGCAGCCTGAAGGTGCGGATACGCGCAGAGACGCTGATGCGGGCCGTGGCGCGCTGACCGGGCGCCGGCCTCTCAGGCGGGGCCGGGTGCCGAGACGGGCCGCTGTGCCGCCAGCCAGGTGAGGTAGAGCCGGGTGTCGAACTCCAGCTGGTGGTAGTCGGCCAGCATGTGCTGGCACAGGCCGTAGAACGCCTTGTCGTGCTCGCGCTCCTTCAGGTGCGCCAGTTCATGCACCAGGATCATCTCGAGCATCTGCGCAGGGGCGTCCTTGAACACCGCCGAGATGCGGATCTCGCGCTTGGCCTTGAGGTTGCCGCCCTGCACCCGCGACACCGTGGTCAGGGTGCCCAGGGCGCGGTGATCGAGCTGCAGCCGGTTGTCGAACACCACCTTCGCCAGCGGCCCGGCGTGGCGCAGGTGGCGTTGCTTCAGCGCTGCGGCGCGTTCGTACAGCAGGGTGTCGCTGCGGATGCCGTGGGCTTCGGGGTAGCGCCGCGCCAGGTGTTCGCCCAGGGTGCCCCGGGCCAGGGCCAGGCGCACCGGTTCGAGCAGGTGCGCGGGGTAGCCGCCCAGGAAGGGCAGGGGTGTTTCCGCGGCAGGCGTCACTCGCGCCGGCCTCCGGCCCCATCAGGCGTCAACGGCCTAGCGCGGTTCACGCAGGAAGATCTCGACGCGGCGATTGCGGGCGCGGTCGTCGGCGTTGTCGTTGGCGGCCACGGGTTCGCGCGAGCCGCGGCCGGCGACTTCGATGCGAGAAGCCGCCACGCCCCGGTCTTCCAGGTAGGCGCGAACGCTCTCGGCACGGCGCAGCGACAGCGGGTCGTTGATGGCGTCGCTGCCGGTGTTGTCGGTGTGGCCCACCACGCGCACCAGGGTGCCGCGGTCCAGCCCCTGGGAGAAGGTGTCCAGCATCGGGCGCAGCCGGGTTTCGATGGTGGCGCTGTTCACTGCGAACGAAATGTCGCTGGGCACCTGAACCTTGAGCTGATCGTCCGCCGTGCGTTCCACGGCGACGCCTGAACCGGCGGTGGCCCGCTCCATGGCGCGCCGCTTGTCTTCCATGTTCTTCGACCACAGGTTGCCGGCCACTGCGCCCACGGCCGCCCCGGCCACGGCACCCGACCCGGCCCGGCCGCCCGTGGCGCTGCCGATGATGGCGCCGGCCACCGCGCCAATGGCGGCGCCCTGGGCCGTGCCTTGTTCGCGCGCCGACATGGTGTTGGCACAGCCGGCCAGCAGGGCCGCGGCGGACAGGGTGGCGATGACGGGGATGCTGCGGTTGTTCATGGATCGTTGCCTCTTCTGCTGCAGGATGAGGTCGGGAATATAGGCCGCTGATCGTGCGAAAGTCGGCCACGGGTTGTTGCGAGCGGTCTTGTCCTACACGCCGGCCCCCGACAGGAGGATTGGATGATCAGATCGACCCTGGTGGCCCTGCTGGCGGCCTCGGCACTGCCCGTGTCGACCTCGGCCCAGCCCGCGACGGACATTGCGCCGCCGCTGGTCCAGGCCCCCGTGCCCGCGCAACTCGGCCCGCGGCCGTTCTTCCTGGTCGAGGACATGGCCGACAGCCCGCTCAAGCGCGAGCTGCAGGCCTGCGCCCGCCGCCCGCAATTCACGCGCACCCAGTTTTCCATTGGCCACCGCGGCGCGCCGCTGCAGTTTCCCGAGCACACCCTGGAAAGCTACGAGGCCGCCGCGCGCATGGGCGCAGGCATCGTCGAATGCGACGTCACCTTCACCCGCGACAAGGAACTGGTCTGCCGCCATGCCCAGAACGACCTGCACACCACCACCAACATCCTGGCCACGCCGCTGGCGGCGAAGTGCCTGCGGCCGTTCACGCCGGCCACCTTCGACCCCGCCGGCCAGCGCCTGAGCGCCGCCAGCGCCGAGTGCCGCACCAGCGAGCTGACCCTGGCCGAGTTCAAGAGCCTGCGCGGCAAGATGGACGCCGCCAACCCGGACGCCCGCAACCTGGCCGAGTACATGGCGGGCACGGCCGCCTGGCGCACCGACCTCTACGCCGGCCCGACCAGCGGCACCTTGCTGTCCCATCGCGAAAGCATCGAACTCTTCAAGCGCCTCGGCGTGAAGATGACGCCAGAACTGAAGCGCGCGAGCGTGGCCATGCCCTTCGACGGTTTCACGCAGCAGGCCTATGCACAAAAGCTGGTCGACGAGTACCGGCAGGCGGGGGTGCGGCCGCAGGACGTCTGGCCACAGTCCTTCGACATCGCCGACCTGCGCTACTGGCTGGCGAAGGAGCCGGCCTTCGCCCGCCAGGCGGTCTACCTGGAAGACGCCACCAGCGTGGCAGCCCTGCCCACGCCGGCCGAACTGGCGGCCTACCGGGCCGAAGGCATCCGCATCTGGGGGCCGCCCACGTTCGCGCTGCTGGCGGTCGGGCCGGGCGGCAGCATCGTGCCTTCGCCAGCGGCGCGCCAGGCTCGGCAGGCCGGGCTCGGGCTGATCACCTGGACGCTCGAACGGTCGGGCCTGCTCGCCGACGGCAACAACGGCTTCTACTTCCAGACCGTCGACAGCCAGATCTCGCGCGAAGGCGACGTGCTGCGGGTGCTGGACGTGCTGGCGCGCGAAGTGGGGGTGCTGGGCGTGTTCAGCGACTGGCCGGCCACCGTCAGCTTCTATGCCAACTGCGCAGGCCTGAAGTAGCTGCTGCCCAGGCACCGCCTCCGGGCGCGGCGCCAGCACCGGAGGCGACCAACCTGTCGGACCCGCTGTCACCGGTGACGATCCGGGCCACCTGCTCGGCCACGGCCAGGCTGGCCGTCAGCCCGGGCGACTCGATACCGAACAGCTGAACCACGCCCGCGCAGCCGTGGCGGGCCGGGCCGTCGATGCGGAAGTCGGCCACGGCCTGGCCCGGGCCGCTCAGCTTGGGCCGGATGCCGCTGTAGGCCGGGGCCATGGCACCGCCCGGCAGGCGCGGCCAGTAGCGCCGCACCTCGGCTTCGAAGGCCGGCAGACGGCTGGCGTCCACGGCGTAGTCCAGGTCGACACCCGCGGCCGGGCTGTCCAGCCACTGCACGTCGGGGCCGAAGCGGGCTTGCCCGGCCAGGTCCAGGGTCAGGTGCACGCCCAGGCCGCCGTCGACCGGCAGGGGGTAGATCAGCCGGGAAAACGGCGCCCGCCCGGCCAGTGCGAAGTAGTGGCCCTTGGCCAGATGGCGCGGCGGGATGGCATCGACCGGGAAGCCTTCCATGCCTGCGGCCACGGCCTGGGCATCCAGGCCCGCGGCGTTGACGAGCCAGCGGGTGTGCAGGGCGAAGGCCGGGGCCGCCGCGGATTGCACCCGAAGCTGCCAGCCGTCGCCGTCGGGCCTGGCCTGAACGAGCGCGCCGTGGCAGGCCAGCAGCGCACCATGGGCTTCGGCGTCGGCCAGCAATGCGGTCATCAAGCCATGGCTGTCGACGATGCCGCTGTCTGGCGAGTGCACGGCCGCGGTGGAGGCCAGCTCGGGTTCGAGCGCGCGCGCCTGTGCACCCGTCAACAGCACCAGGCCTTCGACGCCGTTGCGGCGGGCCTGTTCGAGCAACCGTTGCAGAGCGGCTTCGTCGGCGCTGCGCGTGGCCACGACCAGCTTGCCGCAGCGCCGGTGCGCCACGTGATGTCGCGCGCAGAACTCGTAGAGCAGTGCTCTCCCGCGCACGCACAGGCTGGCCTTCAGGCTGTCGGGCGCGCCGTGCAGGCCGGCGTGGATGACCTCGCTGTTGCGCGACGAGACGCCGGCACCGAAGCGCTGCTCGCGCTCGATGACGACGACCTCCAGCCCGGCCCGCGCCAGTGCTCGCGCGCAGGCCAGGCCGATCACGCCGGCGCCGACGACGACGACCTCGGTGCGGTCCAGGCTCAGGCTTTCAGAGGCTGGGGCAAGCCGCTGGCCAGCTGTTCGGCACGCGACCGCATGAGGGTCCGGTCGGCGTCGCTTCCAGCCAGTGCCGCAGCCGCTTCGAAGGCGGCGCGCGCTTCGTCCACGCGGCCCAGCCTCTGCAGCAGGTCGCCGCGCACGGCGGGCAGCCAGGGGTAGCGCTTCAGCGCCGGTTCGGCCGCCAGGCTGTCGACCAGGGCCAGCGCCGCGGCCGGCCCGGCGCCGGCGGCCGGGCTGCGCGACAGGGCCACGGCGCGGTTGAGCTGGACCACGGGCGTGGGCAAGGCCTGCGCCAGCCGGGCATACAGCGCCGCGATCTGCGCCCAGTCGGTGTCGGCCGCGCGGCCGGCGCGGGCATGGCATGCGGCGATGGCCGCCTGCAAGGCGTAGGGGCCGGGCGTCAGTCCGGCGTGCTCGGCAGCCCTTTGCGCCTGGGCCAGTGCCTGCAGGCCGCGGCTTTGCAGCGCGCTGTCCCAGCGGCTGCGGTCCTGCTGTTCCAGCAAGATGGGCTGGCCTTGCGCGTCCAGGCGCGCGGGCATGCGGCTGGCCTGCAGTTCCAGCAGTGCCTGCAGGCCCAGCGCCTCGGGCTCGGCCGGGGCGATGGTTGCCAGCTGTCGCGCCAGCCGCAGCGCTTCCTGGGCGAGGTCGGGCCGGGTCCAGGCCGTGCCGCTGCTGGCGGCGTAGCCCTCGTTGAAGACCAGATAGATCACTTCCAGCACCGAGGCCAGCCGTGGGCCGCGGTCGGCGCCATGCGGCACCTCGAAGGGCAGCCCGGACTGTGCCAGCTGGCGCTTGGCTCGCACGATGCGCTGGGCGATGGTGGCCTCCGTCGACAGGAAGGCCTGGGCGATCTCCTGCGTGCTGAGGCCGCCCACCACCTTGAGCGTCAGGGCGACGCGGCTCTCGGTGGACAGCAGCGGGTGGCAGGCCGCGAACATCAGTCGCAGCATGTCGCAGCCGATGTCGTCTGCTCTCGCGGCATCGACGGCGTCGGCGATGTCGGGCACGACGTCGGCACCGAGCGCGGCCCGGTCGGCGGCCAGTTCGAGGTGCCGGCCCTGGGCCATGGCCTGGTGGCGCAGGTGGTCCAGGGCGCGGTGCTTGGCGGTGGCCATCAACCAGGCGCCGGGGTTGTCGGGCCAACCTGCCGTGGGCCAGTGGTGCAGGGCTGCGAGCCAGGCGTCCTGGGCCAGATCTTCGGCCACCCCGAGGTCGCGCGTCATGCGCATGAGCTTCGCCACGATGCGCGGCGACTCTGTCCGCCAGACCTCGTTCAGCCTGTCCGGCCCGGGCGGCCGTGGCGCTTCCGGCACGATGCCCTCAATCCGGTCTGTCGTCGAAGCAGGGGGCCAGCGCCCGCACCTCCACCGTCGCCCAGGCTGAGGCAGGGCACTCGGCGGCGCGCTGCAGCGCCTGCTCGCGCGTGACGTTCTGGAGCAGGAAGAAGCCGCCGATCATTTCCTTGGCTTCGGCAAAAGGACCGTCGCGGACGATGGTGCGGCTGCCGTCGCGGCTGACCCGCGCGGCGCTGGCTTGCGACGCGAGCGACTCGACAGCGCGCAATTGCCCGGCGGCGGACAGGCCTTCGCCGAACCTCACCATGGCGTCGTAGGCGGCACGGCCTTCGGCCTCGCTGCGTGTGGCGCGTTGCCCGGTGGGTTCGATGATCAAGAGCATGTAGGACACGGCAGGGCCCCCTGGTCGACAGGGGCGCAGCTTAACCGCGTCTTCGGGCGGCCTTACACCAGCCAGTCGGCCAGTTCGTCGGCATGTTCCTGTTCGTCTTCGAGGATGTCCTCGAGCAAGCGGCGCGTCGTGCTGTCCTTGTCGCCGATGAGCGCGATGAGCTGGCTGTAGGCCTCGATGGCCACGCGTTCGGCGATCAGGTTGGCCCGGATCATGGCCTTGAGGTCGGTCGACTCGTCATAGGCCGCGTGACTGCGTTTGGTCAAGGTGTCGGGCGAGAAGTCGGGCTTGCCGCCCAGCTGCACGATGCGCTTGGCGATGCGGTCGGCATGGGCCGATTCTTCCTTCGCATGCACCATGAACTCTTCGGCGATCTTGGGCGAGTACAGGCCGTCGGCGGTGTAGTGATGCCGCTTGTAGCGCAGCACGCAGACCAGCTCGGTGGCCAATGAATCGTTCAGCAGCCGGATGATGTCTTCGCGCCAGGGGCCGTAGCTGGGCGTGATGGCGCCCTGGTCCAGGCTGCGGCGGGCTGCGTCGAGGGCTTCGGTGTCCAGCACCATGGGCTTGGATTCGTCTGAGGTCTTGAACGCGGACATGGCGGCTCCTGTGTTGGGGATGCTTCAGTCTGCCCGCACCGGCCCGCTGGCGCGTGGGAGCAGACCGGGGCGCCGCGTAGGACGCCGCCGCATGGCCGGCTCAGGGCAGGGGCACGACGAAGCTGGACGACGGCGCCAGGGCCGGCCAATCCAGCAGAACGCCGGGCGGCAGCAGCTGGGCCTGGGCTCCACCCAGCGCCGGGGCTGCCGCTGCCAACGCCTCATCGGGTGCGGCGCGCACGAGCACGAAGTGCAGCTTGCGCCCGTCGCGCCGCAGCGTCAGTTCGGCCTGCGGCCAATGGGAGGGCAACACCGGGTGCAGGCTGAGATGCGTGGCCTGCAGCCGCAGCCCGAAGATCGACTCGATCGCTGCCCGGTGCATCCAGGCGGCAGCACCCGTGTACCAGCTCCAGCCGCCGCGGCCCACGTAGGGTGGCTGGCTGTAGACGTCGCCGGCCATGACGTAGGGTTCGATGGCGTAGGTGGCCTTTCGGTCGGGGTGTTGCGCGCGGTGTGCCGGGCTGAGCCAGGTGAAGCTTCGGTAAGGGGTGTCTCCGTCCACGCCCTCGCCCGGGTGGGCGCTGGCGAAGGCGGCCTGCGCCATCAGCGCCCAGACGCCGGCGTGCGAGTACTGCCCGCCGTTTTCCCGCACCCCTGGCGGGTAGGCCTGGATGTAGCCGGCGCTGGGCTCGGCGTGCTGCAGTGGTGGATGCAGCAGGCGCAACAGTCCGGCCGCAGGATCGAGCAGCTCGTCGTCCACGGCGGCCAGCGCCATGCGCTGCAGGGCCACGGGCGCAGCGCCCGAGAGCACGGCCCAGGCCTGGGCGATCAGGTCGATGCGCGCTTCGGTGTTGAGGTGCGAACCCAGGGGCTGGCCGTCGTCGAAGAAGGCGCGCTTGAACCAGCGTCCGTCCCAGGCGGGGCCGAGCAGCGCGCGCCCCCAGCCGGTGGCGGCGTCTTCCCAACGCGTGGCACGCAGGCCGTCGCCGCGCGCCCGGGCCAGCGGTGCGAAGTCGGCCACCAGCTTGCACAGGAACCAGCCCAGCCAGACCGACTCACCCCGGCCTTCGATGCCGACCCGGTTCATGCCGTCGTTCCAGTCGCCGCTGCCCATCAGCGGCAGGCCGTGCACGCCCACGCGCAGGCTGCGGTCGATGCTGCGCGCGGCGTGTTCATAGACGCTGGCCTGTTCATCGCTCACGGTGGGGGCGTAGTAGGCGTCTTCGGCGCCGGCGGGAATGGCCGCGCCTTCCAGGAACGGCACCGTCTCGTCGAGCAGGGTGACGTCGCCCGTGCAGCCGACGTAATGCACGCAGGCGTGCGGCAACCACAGCAGGTCGTCGGAAAAGTGGGTGCGAACGCCGGCACCGGTGGGTGCATGCCACCAGTGCTGCACGTCGCCTTGCGGGAACTGGCGCGATGCGCACACCACGATCTGCGCCCGCAGCATGTCCGGCGCCGCCCAGGCCAGGGCCATGGCGTCCTGCAGCTGGTCACGAAAGCCGGTGGCGCCGCCTGCCTGGTAGAAGGCGGCCTTGGCCCACAGGCGGCAACTCACGGTCTGGTAGAGCAG
>JANOBX010000157.1:0-28826 GCA_031411875.1 Burkholderiales bacterium
CATGAGCGGAAGGGGCCACCCGGCTCTCCCAGCCCAGGGGACCAAGTCAGAGTGCAAGGCCCGCAAAGGACCGTCAGCAGCCCTCAGAATCCAGGCCATGACTGCACCCCCGCGCCTGGACACTCTGCAGGAGGTCGAATCCGCGCTGTGGCGAGAACTGGCTCGCGCACCGCTCGACCGGCACCACGAATGGCGCACGCCGGTGCTGGCCACGGTCGATGGTGACACGGCCGATGCGCGCACCGTGGTGCTGCGCGAAACCGATGCCGAGGCGCGCGAACTGCGGCTGTTCACCGACTGTCGGTCGGCCAAGGTCGGGCAGATCGCCCGGCACCCTCAGGGCACGTTGGCGATGTGGTCGAAACGGCTGTCGTGGCAATTGCGCCTGCGCGTGCAGCTTGCGGTGCAGGTGGAAGGGCTGGCGGTGGCTTCCCGCTGGGCACGGCTGAAGCAGTCGCCGGCGGCGCAGGACTACCTGAGTCCGCTGGCGCCAGGCAGCCCGCTGGACGCGGAAATGCCCGGCCGCCCGGCGCCCGAGCGGGGCCACTTCGCGATGATCACGGCCCGCGTGCTGTCCGTGGACTGGCTGGAACTGCACGGAGAAGGCCACCGTCGCGCCCTGTTCGACGCGACCGGTGGCCGTTGGCTGGTGCCCTGAAGCGGGCGTCCAGGGATTTGCAGACTTACTTCGCCTTGCGCAATGCCTTCGCCAGGACCGGCTGTGCGGCGACGCTCTCGTCGCGCTGGCCCATCGCGATCGAGCCGCTGTCATCGCCGTACCAGCGCGCGGCGTAGTTGCTGCGATTCGCCTCAATGGCTTCGGCACGCACTTCTGCACGGGTGCGCTGTGACGGGCCGGCCTCCAGCAGCGGGCTGAAGTTGCTGGCCGTGACCTTGAGCGAGCCGTCGGCACGGGCCTTGAACAGTTCGGCCTGCACTTCGGCACGCGTCAGGCCGCCGGCCGACGGGCCGGTCGGGGTGAGGTTCATGCTTTCGCTCTGTGCATGCGCAGAAACGGCGGCCAGCATGGAAATCGCCACGATGGCGGGATAGGCGATGAAAGAAAGCTTCTTCATGATGTATTTCCTTGTCGCATCCGAGAGGTGTGGGGACCGTCTGTCGGTGGATGCGGAACCGGCGCTGTCCATGGGTTGAACTGTAGATAGTTGCGCCCATGGGAAAAATGGCCAGATCAGGAATTCACCATTGCGCTTTCTTGCAATGATGGTGCCGGGTTGCGCCGCCCTCAGCGGTGCTGGAAGGCGGGCTTGCGCTTGTTGAGAAAGGCGTCCATGCCTTCTTTCTGGTCCTCGGTGGCGAAGAGCGAATGGAAGATGCGGCGTTCGTAGCTGACGCCGTCGGCCAGGCCGCTTTCGAAGGCCCGGTTGACGCAGTCCTTGGCCAGCATGACGCTGGGGCCGCTCATGGTGCAGATCAGGCCGGCCACGGCCAGCGCCTCGTCGATCAGCTTGTCGGCCGGCACCACCCGGCTCACCAGACCGGCACGTTCGGCTTCGGCGGCGTCCATCATTCGACCGGTCAGCACCATGTCCATCGCCTTGGACTTGCCCACGGCCCGTGGCAGACGTTGCGTCCCGCCAGCGCCGGGGATGATGCCCAGCTTGATTTCCGGCTGACCGAACTTCGCGCTGTCGGCAGCGATGATGAAGTCGCACAGCATCGCCAGCTCGCAGCCTCCTCCCAGGGCAAAGCCGGACACCGCGGCAATCACCGGCTTGCGCACCTGGCGCAGGGTCTCCCAGTTGCGCGTGATGTAGTCGCCCTTGTAGGCGTCCATGTAGCTGAAGCGCGCCATCGCGGCGATGTCTGCGCCGGCTGCGAAGGCCTTCTCGCTGCCCGTGACGACGATGCAGCCGATGCCCTCGTCCTGATCGAAAGCCTTCAGGGCCGCACCCAGCTCGTCCATCAGCGCGTCGTTCAGCGCGTTGAGCTGCTTGGGTCGGTTCAAGGTGACCAGGCCGACCCGGCGTTCGGTGTCGCCACGCACGTCGGTCAGGATCAGGGCTTCGCTCATTCGGGCCTCGCTACGGAAGTGATGGGGTGGTTGGTGGCAGCAAAGGCCACGTGAAAGCCGGTCTTTTGCAACGTTCGCCGCGTCCTCGGTCACTATAAGCTGACTGCTTTTCGCAGTGGTGCGGACCGCCGCTCAGCACATGCCCAGCATCTATCGCAAGACGGCCAAGGGCCAGGGAGAAATCGAGACCCGGGCGCACAGGTTGCCGCCCCGGCTTCGAACGGCCTTGATCATGGTGGATGGCAAGCGCACCGAGGCCGAGCTTCGCCCCTTGCTCATGCCGACCCCGGAAGAGACCCTGGCCGTGCTGCTGGCCCAGGGCTTCATCGAGGTGCTCGGGTCGGCGGCGCCGGCCACCCCCGCTGCGCCAGCCGCGGTGGTGCCAAAGACGCCAGCACCCGACACGGCACGCGCTCCGGCGCCCGCCGCGACCCCGCTGGCCGAGTCCGCGCAGGCGATCTCGGTGGCCGGGATGCGCCCGATGCCGGTGCCGCTGCCCACGCTGCAGCGCGATGCCGTGCGCCTGCTCACCGACCAGGTGGGTCCGATGGCCGAGTCGGTGGCACTGCGCATCGAACGCTCACGTTCCAGCGACGAGCTCCTGTCCGCCGTGAAGCTGGGCGCCCAGATCATCGCCAACACCCGCGGACGCCAGGCTGCAGAAGCCTACGTGGCGCGCTTCTCGGACATCTGAATCAGCGTCCGGGTGCGGCCTGCTGCGGCAGCCGCTCCATCATCAGATCGACGAAGTTCCCGCCCTCCTGGCGGATGAGGATGCGCACCGGCAGGTACTGCAGGCTGGGTGCGAACCAGGCCTCGGGGACCAGTTCACCGCTGCGACGCGCGCTGTCGGCCACGTCAGGGCGTGGCCGCACGTGCACGGCTTCGACCGGTCCGGCAGGGGTGTCGAGCATCGAGGTCTCGCCCACCTCGTATTGCCAGATCTCCACCCGCCGCGGCAGCGCCAGCGGCATCCGCACGATCTGCCCCAGGCGAAGCAGCTCCGGCCGGTTGGTGAACAGCCAGGACAGCTGCACGAACTGGCTGGCAGTGTCCTGCAGACCGTCGGGGCGCGCGACCTCGCTGCCGTTGGCCAATCGGACGATGGGCCCAGCCATGTCGATGCGTTGACGGCGCGGGTCGCGCAGCAGCACCTGCGTCGCTTCGTCGAAGCGTTCGGGGCGCAATCCCTCAGCGGTGATCCGGCCTTCGCTGCTGGTTCGCCGGCTCAACAAGGGCGCGAACGAGGGCCCGACGCCGACGTCCAGATGCACCTGGTAGCGCATGCCGTCACGCAGCCATTCCACCTGCGCCTGGCCTTCGACAGGACCGCGGAAGTCACCGGTCAGGCGGTAGCTCAGGCGCGTGGAAGGGGGCCACTCGAAGGCCGAGGCCGAGACGGCCGACGACGCCGCGGATGCTGCCGCAGAGGCGGCATCGGCCACCACCTCAGGCGTCGGCACCGACGGCGGGGAAGACGCCTGCACGTCCGCCGGGCCAGGACCGGAGGCCGGTGGAGCCGCAGGCGTTGGCGCTTCGACCCGGGGGACCTCAGCCGCAGCCACCTGCGTTGATTCGCGAGGCGAATCGGGCGCCGAAGCCGCAGGCAGGGGTGACGGCGCGGCTTGACGGGGTGGTGCCGACGGGGCCGGCCGTACCGGGGCCCGCGGCGCCACCGCTGTCGGCACCGCAGGCGCCAGTTCGGCGACGAAAGCGACCTCGAGGCGTGCCGGTGTCCGGTCGGCTGGCAAGGCCAGGCTGTCGGGCATGACGCGGCCGGCGAGCCACAGATGCACGAGCGTGACGATGGCCGTCAACAGCACCCCCGCGGCCAGCTTGCGGGAGGCTGCCACGCCTGGCCCGGCCGGCTTGCCGGCGCCGCCCATCTGCGCCTCAGGCGCCAGCGGCACCGAGGAAGCAGCAGAGCGCAGCCACGCTGCTCAGGCGGAACCGCAGCGTCAGCCAGTGCCCGACGCCATGCTTCGGGTAGACGCGCCGATCGACCGCATAGCAAGCCAGCAGCATGAGGCCGTGAATCACCAGCCCGGCACTGGGCGGCATCATCACCGCCACCCAGGCCACCAGGGAAGGCAGCACACCCCAGCCGAGCAGCGCCAGCGGCGGCGGCGTTTCCCGAAACGCCAGCCCCCAGTGGATCCCGCCGAGAAAGGAAACAATGACCGCGGCATAGGCCGACAGCCCCTGCACGGCATAAGGGTGTGCTTCGGCCGACACCACCCAGACCAGCAGTGCGCCGCCGACGAAGGGCAGGATGCCGGCCCAGCCCAGCTGCAGCGCCGCCGGCGACAGGCTCGGAACGGTCGAGGTCGCCACCTTGGCGCGTCAGCCCTTCTTGGCCGCGGCGGCGAGTTGCCGCTCGACCTGGTCCGGCGGCAGGGCGCCGGGCTTGCGCGATCCGTCCTCGAAAAACAGCGCCGGGGTGCCGTTGATGCGGTGCTTCTTCGACAAGGCCAGGTTGCGCTCGAGCACCTCGCTGTCGCAGTTGGCGGCAGCCTTCGGCGGCACCACGCTGTCGAGCATCCAGGCACGCCAGGCCTTCTGCGGGTCCTTGGCACACCAGATGTCGCGCGACTTGGTGGTCGAGTCGGCGCCCAGGATCGGCATCAGGAAGGTATAGATCGTGACGTCCTTCACCGTCGTCAGGTCACGCTCGAAGCGCTTGCAGTAGCCGCAGTTGGGGTCGACGAAGACCGCCATCTTGCGCGCGCCGGTGCCCTGCTTGGCCACCATGGCGTCCTTCAGCGGCAGGTCGCTGAAATCGATGGCGCTCAGCTTCTCGATGCGCTCCTCGGTCAGGTCGGTGCGGGTCTTGGCGTCGATCAGCGAACCGTTGACGAAGATGAAGTCGCCGTTGGCGTCGCTGTACAAAATCTGGGTGCCGCCGAAGCGCACCTCGAACAGCCCAGGCACTGGCGTCTTGACGATCTCGTCGATCTTCGGCAGCTTGGGCAGGCGCTCGGCCAGGTTCTTGCGGATCGCGGCTTCCTGGGCCATGGCGCCGGCGCTCAGGCACAGCACCAGGACGGCCGGCAGCAGACGTGACAACAACTTCATGGTTCGTCTCTCGATGTGGGGGGTGGGTCGCGACGCCAGCCGGGACCTTACCCGTTGAGGGCCCGCGCCGTCAGTGCACGTTTCAATGGCCCCAGGGCATTGACCAGCGTCAGGCCGCGGTTACGCAGTTCCTTCACCAGCGGCTGCTCCGAGGCAAACAGCTGCAGCAGGCCGTCGGTGACCTGGCCCATCGCCTGCGTGGGCAGTTCGCGCTCGCGCGCATAGCGGCGCAGCAGGCGCGCGTCGCCCAGCGCGCGCCAGCTTTCCCGGTCGGCAATCACCCGCGCCAGCGCGGCCACGTCGGCCAGGCCCAGGTTCAGGCCCTGGCCGGCCAGCGGGTGCACCAGATGGGCGGCATCGCCCAGCAGCGCCCAGCCGGGTCCGCAGACCTGTTCTGCACGTGCCAGCACCAGGGGCCACTGCGCCCGCGGACCGGCCAGCCGAAGCGTCCCGGCAGCACCCCCGGTGGCGTCCATCAGCGCCGTTTCGAAGTCGGCTTCCGGCAAGGCCATCATGGCTTCGGCGCGCTCGTCGGGCAGCGACCAGACCAGGCCGAAGCTGCTGCCGGGCGATGGCCGGTCCAGCGGCAGCAAGGCCAGCACGTCGGGACTGCGGAACCATTGCCGGGCCTGCCCCGCGTGCGGCCGGTCGGACAACAGCCGCGCCGCCACGCCGCGCTGGCCGTACGCCAGGCGCACCATGCGAACGCCCAGGCGCTCGCGGGCGGCAGAGTCGCGGCCCTCGGCCAGCAGCTGCAGCGGTGCGCTGGATTCTTCTGCTGCCACGCTGATGTGGGGCGCAAAGCGCACGGCGGCCTGCAGCGCGAGTTCGAGTTCGGCGGCGTCGACGATCCAGGCCAGCTCGGCCACGCCCTGGGTCCAGGCAGAGAACTCGAGCACGGCGCCGGCGGCGTCGCCCTCGACCCGCATGTCGTGCACGGCAGTGCGGGCATCGGCGGGCAGCGCGTGCCACACCTTCAGGCTTTCCAGCAGGGCCACCGACGCGGCGTTCAGGGCGTAGGCACGCACGTCGGGGGCCGAGCGCGCCGGTGCCGACACCAATCCCACGTTCAGGCCCTGCCGCGAAAGCGCCAAGGCGGCGGCCTTGCCCACGGCGCCAGCGCCACGCACCACGATGTCATGCCCAGTCATTCCCGCATTGTAGGGAGGGGCCCACGGCACAATCCCCCCGCTGGAACCGTGCCCCTGACGGCGCCCCTGACGCCGCCCCCTGCCCCGCCCCCAACCCCGCGAACCCTGCCGTGACGCCCGACACCGACACCGACACCGACACCTCCACCCTGCCCTGCACCGTTTCCAGCCTGCACCTGCACCCGCTGAAAAGCTGCGGCGGCCTGGTGGTCGGCGATGCACTGCTCGTCGAGACCGGTCTCGACCTGGACCGCGCCTGGATGGTGGTCGACGCCGATGGCGAAATGCTCACCCAGCGCGACCTGCCGCGCCTGGCGCTGGTGACGCCCACCCTGCGCCATGCCGACCTGGTGCTGCGTGCACCAGGCATGCTGGCCCTGCACCTGCGCCTGGACACGGTGGAAGAACCAACCCGCGTGCGGGTGTGGGGCGACATCGTCAAGGCCTACGACATGGGCCCCCTGGCGGCCCAGTGGTTCAGCGACTTCCTGGGCCAGCCCGCCCGGCTGGCGCGTTTCGACCCCGAGGAGAACCGCCAGGTCGACCAGCAATGGAGCGCAGGCCAGACCACCGGGGCGGCTTTCGCCGACGAATTCCCTTTGCTGGTGTGCAGCACGGCGTCGCTGGCCGAGCTCAACGCCCGCCTGGCCGCCCGGGGTGCTGCCGCGGTGTCCATGGCGCGGTTCCGACCGAACATCGTGATCGACGGGCTGCAGGCCTTCGACGAAGACCACATCGGCCTGCTCGTCATCGACACCCCCGAAGGCCCGGTGCACCTGCGCCTGACCAAGCCCTGCGTGCGCTGCGCCATCCCCAACAACGACCCGGCCACGGCCGAGGTGGGCGCCGAACCCGGCGCCACGCTCGCCGCCTTCCGCGCCGATGCACGCATGGGCGGCGCCGTCACCTTCGGCATGAACGCGGTGGTGCTGGACGGCTTGGGCCGCACCTTGCGCGCAGGCCAGGGCGTCCGGGCGCACTGGAACGTCTAGCGACGGTTCGCGCCTGCCGGCACCGGCTCTACGCCGGCCGGCGTTCCGGCAAGGGAATGAATTCCGACTCGCCCGGCACCGTGGGAAAGCGGCCGGCCTCCCAGTCGTCGGCGGCCTTTGCGATGCGTTCCTTGCTGCTGCTCACGAAGTTCCACCAGACATGGCGCGGGCCGAGCGGATCGCCCCCGATCAGCACCACCCGCGCGTCGCTGGTGGCCGACAGCATCGGCTCGTCGCCGGCGGCCAGCACCGTCATCGTCTGTGGCGGCAGCGCCTCGCCGTCGAGTTCGGCGGCGCCTTCGACGACATACACCGCTCGCTCCGTGGCCAGCGGCAGCGGCAGGGCGTCGCCGGCGGCCAGCGCGATGTCCATGTAGAGCGTGGGCGAGCGCACCACGACCGGGGACGTGGCACCGAAAGCACTGCCCACGAGCACCCGCAGATGAGCGCCGCCCACTTCCACGACCGGCAGGTCGGCCGCAGGCGTGTGGGCGAACGACGGTGCCATTTCCTCGTCCTCGGCCGGCAGGCCCGCCCACAGCTGCAGCCCATGGCTGCGCCGCTGGATCGAGCGCAGATCATCTGGCGTGCGCTCCGAATGCACGATGCCGCGTCCGGCCGTCATCCAGTTGACGGCGCCGGGTTCGATGCGCTGCACCGCACCGGTGGAGTCGCGGTGCTGCATGGCGCCTTCGAACAGGTAGGTGACGGTGGCCAGCCCGACGTGCGGGTGGGCGCGCACGTCGTGGTTGTCGGACGGACCGGCGCTGATGGGGCCGAAGTGATCGAAGAACAGGAAGGGCCCGATGGCGCGGTGGCTGGCCGCCGGCAGCAGCCGGCGAACGGTGAAACCGCCGCCGAGGTCCTTGCTGTGCGGGCGAATGAGGCTGGGGCTGTCGGGCATGCTGGCTTTCTGCGGGTCTTGCCGAGTGTAGGAAAATCCAGGCCTCGACGGCTGGCCCACGCGCCGGCACCCACCCCCGAAAGCAAAACATCATGAGCCTGAAGTGCGGCATCGTGGGCCTGCCGAACGTCGGCAAGTCCACTCTATTCAATGCGCTGACCAAAGCCGGCATCGCCGCCGAGAACTACCCGTTCTGCACGATCGAGCCCAACGTGGGCATCGTCGAACTGCCCGATCCGCGGCTTGGCCGGCTCTCGGCCATCGTCAAGCCGGAACGCGTGGTGCCGGCGATCGTCGAATTCGTCGACATCGCCGGCCTCGTGGCCGGTGCGAGCAAGGGTGAAGGCCTGGGCAACCAGTTCCTGAGCCACATCCGCGAGACCGACGCCATCGTCAACGTGGTGCGCTGCTTCGAGGACGAGAACGTGATCCACGTCGCCGGCAAGGTCGACCCCATCAGCGACATCGAGGTCATCCAGACCGAGCTCTGCCTGGCCGACCTGGGCACCGTGGAAAAGAGCCTGCACCGCTACAACAAGGCGGCGCGTTCGGGCAACGACAAGGAGGCCGCGGCCCTGGTAAAGGTGCTGGAGAAGTGCCAGGCCGCGCTCGATCAGGCGCAGCCAGTGCGCGGCATCGCCTTCAGCAAGGAAGAGCTGGTGATCCTGAAGCCGCTGTGCCTGATCACGGCCAAGCCGGCGATGTTCGTCGGCAACGTGTCGGAATCGGGCTTCGAGAACAACCCCTTTCTCGACCGCCTGCGCGAATATGCGGCCAAGCAGAACGCCCCGGTGGTGGCCATCTGCGCCAAGACCGAAGCCGAACTGGCCGAGATGGAAGACGAGGACAAGGTGATGTTCCTGGCCGAGATGGGCCAGGACGAACCCGGCCTGAACCGGCTGATCCGCGCCGCCTTCTCGCTGCTCGGGCTGCAGACCTACTTCACCGCCGGCGTGAAGGAAGTGCGCGCCTGGACCATCCACATCGGCGACACGGCACCGCAGGCCGCCGGCGTCATCCACACGGATTTCGAGCGCGGATTCATCCGCGCCCAGACGATCGCCTTCGACGACTTCATCGCCCACCGCGGCGAGCAGGGCGCGAAAGACGCGGGGCGCATGCGTGCCGAGGGCAAGGAATACATCGTCAAGGATGGTGACGTCCTGAACTTCCTCTTCAACGTCTGACCGCAAGAGTGCACTAGTTCCCGTCGTGCCCGACAGCTGACGGCTACAGTCTTTCGATGACCGTGCACGTCGACGTCGATCTGGGCTCCGAGCAGCTGGGCTTGCCCGAGCCGGCACGGCGGCCGCGGCGCAAGCGCAGCCCCTGGGTTTTGTTCGTGATCACGGCTATGGCCTACGCGGCCGTCGGCATCGCGGCCCTCGTTCTGGCCGGCCCGCCCGGTTACGCCGCGCCTTTGTACCCGGCAGCGGGCATCGCGCTGGCAGCGGTGTTGACCTGGGGCCGGGCGGCCCTGCCCGGCGTGGCGCTCGGCGCGCTGCTGGTCAGTGTCTTCCTGGGCCTGCGGCAACCCTTGGCCGACGCCTGGAGTCTTGCCGGACTGGCAGTCGTGATCGCCCTGGGCGCTGCCGCGCAGGCCTGGCTGGGCGCCGCGCTCGTGAAGCGCTTCACGAGCCAGCCGTTGGTGCTGAATTCGCCACGCGACATCGCACTGGTCGGCCTGCTGGGCGCTGCCGTGGCCTGTGTCGTCAACGCCAGCGTGGCCACGGCAGCGCTGACGGCCACGGGCGCCTTGGCCGCCCCTGGCTGGACGCAGCACTGGTTGAGCTGGTGGCTCGGCGACGTGCTCGGGGTGCTGATCGCGACACCGGCCGTGCTGACCCTGATCGGCCAGCCGCGCGGCGACTGGCGGGGCCGCCGTCTGACGGTGGGCCTGCCACTGGTGCTGGCCATGCTGATCACCGGCACGGCGCTGGTGAAGCTGGAGTCGCTGGACGAGCAGCGCCTGCGCGCGACCTTCGAGCGCGAGGCCGACCGGCTGGCGAGCGACGCCCAGTCCCGCCTGCAGGTGCCGCTCTATGCGCTGCAGGCGCTGCACGGCATCGCGCGGGCCCAGCCAGTGCTGGACACCACATCGCTGCAGGCGGCGTCGCGCTGGTGGCTCGCGCTGCCGCGTCAGCTGCAGGCCATGGGCTACAGCGTGCGGGTGCCGCGGCTGGACATCGAACGCTTCGAGGCCGGGGTGCAGGGCAACGCCCTGCCGGGCTACCGGATCTTCCACCGCGACAACGGCGCCGCCCTGGCCAGCGACGACGAGGTGCTGGCGGTTCGCCTGATCGAGCCGATGGACGGCAACGCCTCGGCCATGGGCGTCAACACCTTGTCCATCCCGGCCGCGCGCGACGCCGTGCTGCAGACCCGCCGCAGCGGGCAGCCCGCAGCCACGATCGGCTTCAAGCTCACCCAGGCCGCCGCCGATGGCGAGATCGGCATCGTCGTCTACCAGGCCTTGTATGAAGGAGAGCCCGCTTCCGACCCCGAGCGTGACGCCTCGTTCCGCGGCGCGGTGTTCGTGACGCTGCGGGCCGAGGCCATGCTCGACGGTCTGGCGGGGCCGGACAAGTCGCACCTGGACTGGTGCCTCGTCGACCCGGAAACGGGCACCGCGCAGCGCCGCATCGCCGGCCCGGCCCAGTGCGACGTGGTCAAGGCGCAGGCTCGGGGCCTGCAGACCACCCGCGCGCTGGAGCTGGGAGGTCGCCGCTTCGAGCTGCGTGTGCACAGCTCGCCGGGCCTGGTGCCGCTGCAGCAGCGCGAAGGCACCCTGCTGCTGTCCTTGGCGGCCTTGGCGTCGGTGGCCACGCTGGGCGCGCTGCTGCTGGTGGTGACAGGGCACAGCCGTCGCACGCAGATGGCCGTGCGCAGCGCCACCGGCGACCTGCGTCGCGAGGTCGCCGAGCGCACCCAGACCCAGCTGGCACTGGCCGACAGCGAGGAGCGTCTGCGCAGCATCCTGAACCACATGCCGATCGGCGTGATGTTCCTCGACGCCCGCGGCAGGCTGCTGGAATGCAACCCGCAGCTGTGCGCCATGCTCGGCGAAACGGTGGAGCAGCTGCGTGGCATGTCGCTCGTCGACCTGATGCACCCCGACGAACGCATGGCGCAGCGCAGCGGCGACGACGACGACGCCCCCGTCCACACCGGCGACGACGCCCTGGGCTGGCCGCGCGAAACATCGGAGCACCGGCCCCTGCGGCTGCAGCGCAGCGATGGCAGCTCGGTCTGGGTGCAGGTCAGCACGACCGCGCTGCGCGAAGGCCACGACGAGCAGGGCCGCCGGGTCGGCGTGGTCCAGGACATCACCGAACATCTGCGCCTGCGGGATTCGGAACGCGCGCTGCAGGAAGCCGAGGCGTCGAACCGGGCCAAGAGCGAATTCGTCTCGCGCATGAGCCACGAATTGCGCACCCCGCTGAACGCCATGATCGGCTTCGCCCAGCTGCTGGGGCTGGACCGCGAGCCCGGCCTGACCAGCCACCAGATGGAATGGACCCAGCAGATCCAGCGCGCAGGCTGGCATCTGCTGGAAATGATCAACGAGACACTGGACCTGGCGCGCATCGAGTCCGGTGCGGTTCGCCTGCGCAGTGAACCGGTGGCGCTGGCCGGCCTGGTGCAGGGTGCGCGGGCGCTGGTGTCGGCGGCGGCAGAGCACCGCCACATCGCGATCGAGGAAAGCCTGTCGCCCGAGGCCCCGGCGGTGCTGGGCGACGCCACGCGGCTGAAGCAGGTGCTGACGAATCTGCTCAGCAACGCCGTCAAGTACAACGTGGAGCAGGGTCGCGTGTGGGTGAGCACCCGACCGGGGCCCGACGGGGGCGTCGTCGTCGCGGTGACCGACACCGGGCTGGGCATGACGCCGGAACAGCTTTCCGGCCTGTTCCAGCCCTACAACCGCTTGGGTCGCGAAACCAGCGACATCGAGGGCACCGGCATCGGCCTGGTCATCAGCCGGCGCCTGGTCGAGCTGATGGGCGGCACCCTGGAAGCGCGCAGCGTGGCCGGCAAAGGGTCGACCTTCACCCTGCGCTTGCCGGCCGCAGCAGCCGCCGAGAATCCCGAACTTCCGCAGGAAGCGGCCCTCGACGCTCCTTACCGGCAGCGGCGCGTGCACTACGTCGAGGACAACGCGACCAATGTCGAAGTGATGCGTGGGGTGCTGCTGCAGCGGCCGCAGGTCCGGATGGAGGTCTCGGTGAACGGCCTGGACGGGCTCGAAGGCATCCGGCGCAGCCGCCCGGACCTGGTGCTGCTGGACATGCACCTGCCCGATGTCAGCGGCCTGGAGCTGCTGCGCCACCTGAAAAGCGACCCCGATCTTGCCGAAATCCCGGTCATCGCTGTCTCCGCCGACGCCACCGCGGCGCGCATGGCCGAAGCCCTGACCCTGGGGGCTTTGCACTACGTGACCAAGCCCGTCGATGTGCCGCGCTTCCTGGCATTGCTGGACAGTGCGCTGCAGAGCCTGGAAACCCGTTGGGGTTGAGGCCGGGGCGTTGTCAGCACTCTCGCCTGCCGAGTGCTAAAATTTTTGGAACTCGGCGCCTCCGCCGGCATCCCAAGGCAGCATGAACATGAACGCCGCCACTGTCATGACGACTCCGACTCTCGCCGCCACGTCGACCCTGTCGGTCCGCGATCCCTGGGCCCTGGTGCCCTCGCTGGGCAATCTGGACGCCTACATTTCCGCGGTCGGACGCCTGCCGATGCTGACCCAGGGCGAGGAAAGCTCGCTGGCGCGCCGCCTTCAGGCCACTGGCGACCTGCAGGCCGCCGGGCAGCTCGTGCTGTCGCACTTGCGACTGGTGGTTTCCGTGTCGCGCCAGTACCTTGGCTACGGCCTGCCCCACGGCGACCTGATCCAGGAAGGCAACATCGGTTTGATGAAGGCCGTGAAGCGCTTCGACCCTGAGCAGGGTGTGCGCCTGGTCAGCTATGCGCTGCACTGGATCAAGGCCGAGATTCACGAGTACATCCTGAAGAACTGGCGCATGGTCAAGCTCGCCACGACCAAGGCCCAGCGCAAGCTGTTCTTCAACCTGCGCTCGATGAAGCAGGGGCTGAAGAGCGAGGCCGGCGACGACGACACCCATCGCAGCACGCTGACCCCGTCCGAAGTGGCCCATGTGGCCGAACGGCTGAACGTCAAGGCCGAAGAGGTCATCGAGATGGAAACCCGCCTGTCGGGCGGCGACGTCGCGCTCGAGCCCCAGAACGATGACGGCGAGGAGAGCTTCGCGCCGATCGCCTACCTGGCCGACGACACGCACGAGCCCACCCGCGCGCTGGAAGCCCGGCACCGCGACTGGCTCTCGGCAGACGGCATCCAGCAGGCGCTGGAGGTGCTGGACGCACGCAGCCGCCGCGTTGTCGAAGAACGCTGGCTCAAGGTGAACGACGACAGTTCTGGCGGCATGACCCTGCACGACCTCGCGGCCGAATACGGCGTCAGCGCCGAGCGCATCCGCCAGATCGAAGTGGCCGCGCTGAAGAAGATGCGCAAGGCGCTGGAAGCCGTCCCGGCCTGAAGGCGATGCTGAGGCCGAGCCGAGCGTTCGGCACCCGCCTCAGCCCTTCTCCCCCAGCAGCAACTTCAGGTCGTGCACCAGCGCTTCGGCGCCGGTGCCGTATCGCGTGAAGAGCCGCACCCTGCCCTGCGTGTCGAAGACATACGAACCGGCGGTGTGGTCCATCGTGTAGCTGCCCTCGGTCTTGCCGGGCACCTTGCTGTAGAAGACCTTGAAGTGCTTGGCCACGGCCCGGGTCTCGTCCGGGGTGCCGCGCAGTGCCACGAAGCCGGCGCCGTAGTTGTCGACGTAGGCCTTCAACACCTCGGGCGTGTCGCGTTCAGGGTCGATGGTGACGAAGATGCCCTGCACACGCTCGCCATCGGCCCCCAGCGCCTTTCTCACTTCCGCCAGTTCGAGCAGGGTCGTCGGGCAGACGTCTGGGCACTGGGCAAAGCCGAAGAAGACGACGACGATCCGGCCCTTGAACTCGGCGAGGTCGCGCGCGCGCCCGTCGGCATCGGGCAGCTTGAGCTCGCGCGCGTAGTCGGCGCCGGTGATGTCCACGGCTTTGAACGATGCGGTGGCCGCCGGGCCGCCAGCGCGGTCGCAGGCAGCCAGCGGCAGGAGCGTCGCCAGCAGGCACAGGCCACCGGCCAGGGTCAGGCGCCGAGAAGTCTGGAAAGCCATGGATTCAGGTAGTGGTCCAGCAACAGCGCCGCAAACAACAGCGAGAGGTGCCAGATGGAAAAACGGAAGGTCTTGCGGGCCAGCGCGTCGCTGTACTCGCGCCACAGCCGCCACGCCAGCACGATGAACCAGCCGCCGAGCACGACCGCGGCGGCCACGTAGATCCAGCCGCTCATGCGGTAGGTGAAGGGCAGCAGGGTCGCGGCAAACAGCACGATCGTGTACAGCAGCACCTGCAGCCGGGTGAATTCCGGGCCGTGGGTGATGGGCAGCATGGGCAGGCCGGCCTTGCGGTAGTCCTCGGCGCGGTACAGGGCCAGTGCCCAGAAGTGCGGCGGCGTCCACAGGAAGATGATCAGGCAGAGCATCAGCGACTCGGCCCCGACCTCGCCCGTCATCGCCGCCCAGCCCAGCACCGGGGGCATGGCACCGGATGCCCCGCCGATGACGATGTTCTGCGGCGTCAACGGTTTCAGCACGACGGTGTAGACGACCGCATAGCCCACGAAAGTGGCGAAGGTCAGCCACATCGTCAAGGGGTTGACCCAGAGGTACAGCACCGCGCTGCCCGCCGCACACAGCACGGCGGAAAAGACGAGCGCCTGCCGGGTGCTGAGCTCGCCCCGTGCCGTCGGCCGCCAGGAGGTGCGGGCCATGCGCCGGTCGATCTGCTGTTCGACCAGGCAGTTGAAGGCGGCCGCAGCGCCTGCCACCAGCCAGATGCCGACCACCGCGGCCGCGGCCAGACCCAGGTTGGGCAGACCCGGTTGCGCCAGCAACATGCCGATCAAGGCGCAGAAGACGATCAACTGCACGACGCGCGGCTTGGTCAGCGCGTAGAACTGTGCGGTGCGGGAAGCCGGGCCGGCCGCGGCCGCGAGAACTTGAGACATCGTGACCGATTTTAGGCGGGTGCCGCCTGGTGATCGTCGCGTGGCGAAGCCGGCACACGTGAACCCTGCACAGCGGCGCTGCGCGCCAGCACCAGCGTCAGCAGCAGCACCAGCGCCGCGGCGCCGGCGGAGTGGCCCAGGGCGGCCAGCAGCGGCCAACCCAGCACCACGTTCGACAGGCCGCTGAGCAGCTGCAGCAACAACAGGGCGCCCAGGCCGGCGCCGTAATGCCGGCCGGCGCCGCTTCGCCACAAGCGCCAGGCCAGCCCACCCAGCACCAGGGTGGCCAGTACGGCACACAGCCGGTGGCCCATCTGGATGGCCACCAGCGCTTCGAAGCTCAGCAGGCCGCCCTCCGGCGTGCGGCCCAGGTGGCGCAACAGCGTGAAGCCCTCGTCGAAATTCATCGCCGGCCACCATTGGCCGTTGCATTGCGGAAAGCCCTGGCATGCCAGCACCGCATAGTTGGTGCTGACCCAACCGCCCGTGGCGATCTGCAACACCAGCACGGCCAAGGCCACCGCCGTCAGCCGGCGCAAACCACTCGGCAGTTCGAGCAGTGGGGCGACCCGGCCGCTGCCCTGCTGGACAAAGCGGCTGTGCTGCACGGCCAGCAGCGCCAGCAAGGCCAGCCCGCCCAGCAGGTGCAGCGTGACGATGGCCGGGTAGAGCTTCAAGGTGACGGTGTACTTTCCGAACAAGCCCTGCACGATCACCCAGACCAGCGTGAAGGTGGGCCACCACGGTGAGAACGGCAGGCGTCGGCGTTCGACCCACGCTGTGGCGGCCATCACCAGGATGAGTGCACCCACGGTCATGGCCAGGTAGCGGTGGATCATCTCGATCCAGGCCTTGGACCATGTCACCGGCCCGCTCGGCATGCCCGCTTCGGCGGCGGCAATGTCGGCGCGGGCACCGAACGGCGTGACTTCGCCATAGCACCCCGGCCAGTCGGGGCAGCCCAGTCCCGAATCGGACAGCCGGGTGAACGAGCCGAAGACGATGAGGTCGAAGGTGAGGAACAGCGTCAGCGCCGTCAGCGCAGCGAGCCGGCCGCGCGTGTCGGCCCCCCTGCTGCGCAGCCACACCCAGGAAAGGGGCAACAGTGCGACCACCGCCGCCAGCAGCAAGAGCCGAAGCGTGGGCGCCAGGTCGACGACGGGAACGGCAGTGTCCATGCTCAGCGGCCGGCCTGGTCCCAGGACGAAGAAGCGCGCAGCAGCTTGACGAGGTCGCGCTTGACCTTGGACGGGTCGGCGTCGGCCGGCATGCGCATCATCCACTCGCCCATCGGGTCGACGATGTACAGGTGGTCTTCCAGCGCCCGGCCGGCTTCGGGCTGAAGCCAGGCGGCGGTGGCGGTGGCGTCTGCCAGCAGCATGGTCAGCGGCGGCGGTGCCTCGGCCGAGGCGCGCAGCACCGCTGCCGGCGGCCGGCCGTCGGTGATGAGCCAGACGCGGTCGAGGCGGTCGCGGTCGCGGCCGAGCATCTCGCGCAGCTGGCGCTGCATGAACAGGCGCTTGTCGCAGGCTTCATCGCAGACGCTGGGGCCGACGGCCACCAGCAGCCACTGGCCCTTCAGCGACTTGGCGGCCACGGGTTCGCCCTCGAGCGTGCGCAGGGCCAGGGCGTCGGTCAGCGTCCGCGTGGGCAGGACCAGCGTGCCGTAGTTCGTGCGCCCCTCGGGCCGGATCACGAAGTAGGTGAAGTAGGAAGCGATGACGGGTGCGGCACAGACCAGCAGCACCATCAGCATCTTGAACCGGCCCATGCGTGTGCGCCGACGGTCTGCCTCCAGGTCGGGGGCGGCGACGTCGTGCACGGTCATGGCCAGCGGCTCAGTGCCTGCGCCGGGGACGGATGAGTTGGAACCAGACATAGAGACCCAGGATCAGCGCGGCGAGCGCAAACCATTGAAAGGCGTAGCCGTAGTGCTTGTGCACACCGGTGGCGGGGAGCAGCCATTCACGCAGCAGACCGTCGGTCGACGGGCCTTCGGACTGCTGCAGCATCGATAGCGGCCGCAGCTTCAGCCGCCATTCGCGGCCAAACGCTCCCAATTCGATATTTTGGCGCACCGGCCCGCTCTCGACGCCATCGAATTCGTACAACCGCGCCGGTGGGGGGGCAATGCGGCCGGACACCTGAACGCGCTCTGCGGGCGTGGGCGGCATGATGACCTTCGTGCGGTCGAGCAGGTCGCGCGGCTGCCAGCCGCGCTGGACCAGCACCGACGTTCCGTCGTCCAGCCGCAAGGGCGTGACGACGAAGAACCCCGGGCGACCCTGCATCTGGCGGTTTTCGAGGTACACGGTCGCCTCGGCCTGCCAGTGTCCGGCCAGCGAAATGCGCCGGTGGTGCTGTTGCAGTGCGGCGTCGGCGTCGGTGGCCAGTTCCCGGACATCCAGCGGTGGCAGCGCCCGGCGCTCGTCGAGACGGGCCTGCAAGGCGTTCTTCTGCGCCGCCCGGTCGAGCTGCCAGACGCCCAAGCGCGCCGTCACCAGCACGCCCACCAAGGCGGCCAGCAATACCAGTGCGCTGGCCCGGGTCATGCGCACCGAAGTCCCCGCAGCCCATAATCCCTGCAGATGAAAAGCCTGTTCCTCGTGATGCTCGTGGGCGTGCTGCTGGCGCTGGCCGGCGCGGGTCTGTTCATGTTGCGCAAGAGCGGTGACAGCGAACACCAACGCAGCAACCGCATGGCCCGTGCACTGGCTCTCCGCGTGGCACTGTCGGTGGCCTTGTTCCTCTTCATCCTGCTGAGCTGGTACATGGGTTGGGTCAAGCCGACCGGGGTGCCAGTCGGGCACTGAAGTCGCAGCGGTCGGCCCTCGAACTTCGCTGGTTCCGGCCCGGCATAAAGACCGAACGCCGCTGACGCGGCGTTCGGCAGAGGGAGCAGGCCGCGCCGGGCTCTACATCCAGTAGACCACCACATACAGGCCGAGCCAGACCACGTCGACGAAGTGCCAGTACCAGGCTGCGCCTTCGAAACCGAAGTGGCGTTTCGGCGTGAAGTGGCCCTTCATCAGCCGCAGGGTGATGAACAGCAGCATGAGCATGCCCACGAAGACGTGGAAGCCGTGGAAGCCGGTCAGCATGAAGAACGTTCTGCCGAAGATGCCCGAAGTGAGCTTGAGGTTCAGGTCGGTGTAGGCATGGTAGTACTCGTAGCCCTGCACCACGAGGAAGGTGGCGCCCAGGGCAACGGTGATCCACATCCACACGATGGTCTTGGCGCGATGGTTGGCAATCAGCGCATGGTGCGCGATGGTCAGCGTCACGCCCGAGGTGAGCAGCAGGGCGGTGTTGATGGTGGGCAGCCAGAACGGGCCCATCGTGGCGAAGGGCTCGACCGTGCCCGCGGGCGAGCCGGTGATCCCACCGCCGGCGCTCGGCCATATCGCCTTGAAATCGGGCCAGAGAATCTGGTGGTCGAGGTTGCCCAGCATCGGCACCGAGTGCACCCGCGCCCAGTACAGGGCGCCGAAGAAGGCCGCGAAGAACATCACCTCGCTGAAGATGAACCAACTCATGCTCCAGCGGTAGGACACATCGATGCGGTCGGAGTAGAGGCCGCCTTCGCTTTCGCGGATGGATTCGCTGAACCAGGCGTACATCACCCCTAGCCAGACCACCATGCCGGCCAGGACCACATAAGCGGCCCAGCCGGCACCGTTGACCCACTGGCCAGCGCCGAAGATCACCAGGAACAGGCCGGCGGCCATCATCACCGGGTGTCGGGACGGTGCGGGAATGTAGTAGTGCGGGGGGTTGCCCCCGGGGTGGGTCGCTGCCATGTCAGTCTTGCTCCAGATAAGCTCTTTGTTTCGGGTTCGATGGCGGGGGGTTCAGGCAGCGACTCCGCTGCCGATGACCCACTGCACCAGCAGCACCAGGGCGGCAATGAACAGCAGCGCACCCATGATTCCGGCGATCACGACATGCACCGGATTGAGGTTCTGCACATCGCTCTCGTAGTCTTTCGCGCGCCGCACGCCGAAGAACGACCAGGCCACGGCCTGCGCCGTCTTCCAGACCGAGCCGTCACGTCGTACGGCTTCCTTGAGGTCGCCGCTCACAGGGGCTTGGCCTCCGCCGCCACCGGCTGAACTCGGCCCAGCGACCCGGCGGGCGCAGCCGGCACCTTGCCGCCCACTTCGAAGAAGGTGTAGGACAAGGTGATGGTCGTCACGTCCCTGGGCAGCTTCGGGTCGATCACGAAGGCCACTGGCCAGCTGCGCGACTCACCCGGCTTGAGGATGTATTCGTTGAAGCAGAAGCATTCCAGCTTGTTGAAGTGCGGGCTGGAGTGGCGCGGCGCGTAGCTGGGGATGGCCTGGGCGGCCATGGTGCGGTTCTGGATGTTCTTGAACTCGTACATCACCGTGGCGAGTTCACCGGGATGGACTTCGAGCGAGCGCAGAGCCGGCTTGAAGTCCCAGGGGCCGCGTGCGTTGGCGTCGAACTCGACCGTGATCGTTCGGGTCTTGTCCACCTGGGAGTTGGTGGTCTTGCCATGGGCACCGGTCCAGCTGCCGGTGGCCACGCGCTGTTCGCTCAGGGTCAGGATGTTGATCCCGAGCGCTTCGCAGATGGCCCGATACATCGGCACCAGCGAATACCCGAAGCCGAACATCAGACCGGCCACGACCACCAGCTTGCCCAGCATGCGCCGGTTGTCGGCAAGCAGCATCTTCACGCGCGCAGGTGACGCCACGTCAGCCTCCCATCAGGATGATCTTGGCCACGAAACCCACGGCGAAGATGGCAGCCATCGAGGCCAGGATCAGGCCCAGCCGGACATTCGCCTTGCGCTGCTGTTCGTCGTTCATGGCAAGCCCGGTGCTGCGGGTCAGCCGACCACGCGCGTGGCGGTGGCGTCGAGCTTGGGCGGGTTCTCGAAGGTGTGCCACGGGGCCGGCGAAGGCACTTCCCATTCCAGACCTTCGGCACCTTCCCAGGGCTTCTGCGGCGCCGGCTCACCCTTGCCGCGCATCATCGGCACGACGACGAACAGGAAGAAGTACACCTGCATGAAGCCGAAACCGAAGGCACCGATCGACGCGATCATGTTGAAGTCGGCGAACTGCATGGGGTAGTCGGCATAACGACGCGGCATGCCGGCCAAGCCCAGGAAGTGCATCGGGAAGAAGGTGACGTTGAAGAAGATCAGCGAGCCCCAGAAATGGATCTTGCCGCGCGTCTCGGAATACATCACGCCGGTCCACTTCGGGCCCCAGTAGTAGACGCCGGCGAACAGGGCATAGAGCGAACCCGCCACGAGCACGTAGTGGAAGTGGGCGACGACGTAGTAGGTGTCCTGCAGCTGGATGTCGATCGGGGCCATGGCCAGGATCAGGCCGGTGAAGCCCCCCATCGAAAACACGAACAGGAAGCCCACGGCGAAGAGCATGGGCGTCTCGAAAGTCATCGAGCCCTTCCACATCGTGGCGATCCAGTTGAAGACCTTCACCCCCGTGGGCACGGCAATCAGCATGGTCGCGTACATGAAGAACAGCTGGCCCGTCACCGGCATGCCGGTGGTGTACATGTGGTGGGCCCAGACGATGAACGACAGGATGGCGATCGACGAGGTCGCGTAGACCATCGAGGTGTAGCCGAACAGCTTCTTGCGCGCGAAGGCCGGGATGATGGCGCTCACGATGCCGAAGGCCGGCAGGATCATGATGTAGACCTCGGGGTGACCGAAGAACCAGAAGATGTGCTGGTACATCACCGGGTCACCACCGCCAGCGGGGTTGAAGAAGTTCGTGCCGAAATGGCGGTCGGTCAGCGTCATCGTGATGGCGCCGGCCAGCACAGGCATCACCGCGATCAGCAGGTAGGCCGTGATCAGCCAGGTCCAGCAGAACAGCGGCATCTTCATCAGCGTCATGCCGGGGGCGCGCATGTTGAGGATGGTGACGATGATGTTGATGGACCCCATGATGGAGCTGGCGCCCATGATGTGCATCGCGAAGATGCCGGCGTCCATGCTCGGGCCCATCTGCAGGGTCAGCGGCGCGTACAGCGTCCAGCCCGCGGCGGGCGCGCCGCCGGGCATGAAGAAGCTGCCCACGAGCATCAGCGCAGCCGGAATCAGCAGCCAGAAGCTCAGGTTGTTCATGCGCGCGAAGGCCATGTCCGCAGCGCCGATCTGCAGCGGGATCATCCAGTTCGCGAAGCCCACGAAGGCCGGCATGATGGCGCCGAACACCATGATCAGGCCGTGCATGGTGGTGAGCTGGTTGAAGAGCTCGGGGTTCACGTACTGCAGCCCGGGCTGGAAGAGCTCGGCGCGGATGCCGAGCGCGAGCACGCCGCCCACCATCAGCATCGTGAAGCTGAACAACAGGTACATCGTGCCGATGTCCTTGTGGTTCGTGGCAAACAGCCAGCGCCGCCATCCGTGCGGATGGTCGTGGGCGTGGTCGTCACCGTGGGCGTGGCCGTGCGGGTCGAGAACTGCGCTCATGGGGTGGTCCTTGGAAATGTTTTACTTGCGCGCAGCCACGATCTCGGCGGGCTGTACGAGCTTGCCGGTCTGGTTGCTCCACGAATTCTTGGTGTAGGTCATGACCGCGGCAATCTCCGTGTCGGACAACTGCTTCCACGCCGGCATGGCGCCGTTGGCCGCGCCGTTGAGCAGGATGTTGATCTGCGCTGCCGGGTCGCCCAGCACGATGGCGCTGCCGTCGAGAGGCTTGATCGGGCCCGCACCCTTGCCGTCTGGCCGATGGCAGGCAGCGCAGTTCGCGGCATAGACCTTTTCGCCACGGGCCACGAGCTCGGGCAAGGCCCAGGTCTTGGACGGGTCGTCGGCCAGGGCCGCCATTTCCTTCTGCTTGCCCACCACCCAGGCGGCGTAGTCGGACTGGCTCAGGACCTTCACGTGGATCGGCATGTAGGCGTGTTCCTTGCCGCACAGCTCGGCGCACTGGCCGTAGAAGTCGCCGGTCTTGTCGGCACGGACCCAGGTGTCGCGGACGAAGCCCGGGATGGCGTCCTGTTTCACGCCCAGCGAAGGCACCATCCAGGCGTGGATGACGTCGTTGGCGGTGGTGACGATGCGGATCTTCTGGTTCACCGGCACGACCAGCGGGTTGTCGACCTTCAGCAGGTAATCGTTGCCCGAAGGCTTGCCGCTGTCGGACATGGCGCGGTGCGACAGGTCCAGGGCCGACAGGAAGGCGATGCCCTCGCCTTCGCCTTTCAGGTAGTCGTAGCCCCACTTCCACTGGTAGCCGGTGGCCTTGATGGTGATGTCGGCGTTGCTGGTGTCCTTCATGGCCACCACGGTGCGCGTGGCCATGGCACCCATCGCGATGACGATGATGAAAGGAACGATGGTCCAGGCAATCTCGACGGACACGCTCTCATGGAAACTGGCGGCCTTGTGCCCGACCGACTTGCGGTGTTTCAGGATGGAATAGAACATCACCCCGAACACCGCGACGAAGATCACCACGCAGATGACCAGCACGATGTAGTGCAGCGATTGCTGCTGCAGGGCGATGCCGCTCATCGGCGGGTGCAGGTCGAGTTGGCGGACGGCAGGACCGCCGGGCAGGTCGCCAACGGCCTGCTGCGCAGAGGCGATGCCCGTGCCCAGCAGCGATGCCAGCGCCAGGCTGAGCCGCGTTCCGCGCTGTCGCAATGCGGCAAGTTGGGGTGTCGTCATCTTCATCATTCCCACTTCAAGGTGTTTCGTGTGTGTTCTGGGGGTGTGGTGCCGGCGGACGGCGCAGCGCACGCCGCAGTTCACGTGCGAAGGCCGGGCGCTGCTCGGGCCGCAGGAAGCGACCGACTCGGATGCTGCGTCCTTCACCCGACAACTGGACCAGGGAGCCCTGACCTGCAGCGGGCTCGACCGTGAGCCATTCGGCTGTGAAATCGATGCATTCGACGCGGTTACCGACACGCTGCTCGACACGCAGGGAACGCCCATCGAGCGTGAGCGTCTCGCGGTCTCCGGCATGGCGTGCGAAGACCAGCAAGGCGGTCCCCACGGCGGCCAGCTCGATGCCGGCGAAGTACAGCACGAACGGCGCGCCCTGCACCATGAACCACACGGCGATGCAGACCGAGACCACACACAGCGAGGCATAAAAGCCGAGCATCTGGCGAGGCGTGACCGAGCAATTGCGCCTTAGCAGCCATTCGAGGCACGGGGTGCCTGCGCCGCCCTGTGCCTGCTCGCGCGCAAACTTCCACGTCGCGGTCGACCCGGCGGAGTCAGCGGGCCAGGATGTTGACAGTGAGGAGAGGCTCATCGAACAGGTACTGCGGGGTTCGTGCGGCGATGTTCACATGGCTCGGGCCGAAACGCCTTGGCAAAAAACCATATCAGCGCAGGCGAATTCTAGCCCAGGCACCGTGGGGAGATCAGCGCTTGTTCGAGCCAGCACGCACCATCGCGCGCATGTCTCCGACCGACACATGCGTCTGCGCGGCCAGGCGGGGCCGCGGCGGCGGCCGGAAGGCATGCCCATAGACGATTTCGAATTCAAAAGCGATGCGACCTCCGGCACCGCGCGTCTCCCGCGCCAGGGCCTGGACGAGGCGCTCGCGCCAGCGCGGCGTGCGCAGGCCGGGGAAACGCTGCAAGCCGACATTGCCCCCCAGCGTGCGCAGTTCCGCGAGCGCCGCGCCGGGGTCTGCCCAAGTGAGCGTGATGGTTTCCTGGTCCATCACCGGGTCGGCGAAACCGGCCTCGATGAGCATGTCGCCCAGGTCGTGCATGTCGACCTGCGGCGCGTTCGGCAACGGCCAGCCTTCGCGCCGATAAAGCCCGCGCAGGCGCTCCAGGGTGCCCGGGCCGAAGGTCGAGAACATGAGGAATCCGTCCACGCCCAGGGCACGGTGCCAGGAACGAAACACGGCCTGGGGATCGGCACTGCCGTGGAGCGCCATGTTCGACCAGAGCAGCTGGCCGGCGGATTCACGCAGTTCCGCTGGCGACAGCGCGGCTGCAGGAGCGCGCCGGAACGACCACCACGGCCTCGCGGCAGCAACGATGCGGGCCGACACCTCGGGCTCGACGGAGATCAGCCGGGCCTGCGGGTAGGCCTGCTGCAGCGCTTTCATGCCGCCGCCCACGTGCGGCGCCCAGGCCACCACCGTGGCCGGCTGCAGGCGGACGATGGACAGCCGCTCGGCCATGCGCCTTGCGGCTTCACCGTGCAGCCAAGGCGCGACCGGCGCGCGATGCAGGCGTTGCACCACCCGGTCCAGAGCCACGGGGTCCAGTGGACGGGCGACGGAAGTCGGTTGCGAAGCGGGTGCAGGAGGAGGAGCGGAGGCGGCCATGGCCAGATCGAAGGGAGACACAGGGCCGCAGCTATAGTCGTTTCGATGGAGCAAGCGCGCGGCGGCACGATGGTACGGGCACCGGCCGGGGCCGGCTTGTGCGAGGTCTGTCGCCAATGGCAGGCGGGCCGACTGTGCGCCGACTGCCTGGGCCGTTTCGTGCAGCCCGCACCGCGCTGCAGGCGCTGTGGTCTGCGCACGGGGCTGACGGTCGACTGTTGTGGAGAGTGCCTGCTCGACCCGCCCCCTTTCCGGGCCACCCACTGCGCCGTCGACTACGATTTTCCGTGGGACGAGGTCATCGCCCGCTTCAAGTTTCGGGGCCAGGTGGAACTGGCGGACGCGCTGGCCGGGCTGATGTTTCGCCAGCCACCTCCGCTGCCAGGAGACACGGTGCTGGTGCCCATGCCGCTGGCTTCGGCACGCCTGGCCGAACGGGGCTACAACCAGGCCTGGGAGCTGGCCCGCCGCCTGGCGCAGGCCCTGGGCCTTCAGGCCCGCGCCGGACTGCTGGAGCGCGTGCTGGACACGCGCTCGCAAGCCGAACTGGGCCGCAGCCAGCGCCAGCACAACCTTCGCGCCGCCTTCATGACCGCCCCGGCCCACCGCCCCTGGCTTCAAGGCAGGTGCGTGACCCTGGTCGACGACGTGATGACGACCGGCGCCAGCGCCCGAGAGGCCACCGCGTGCCTGTTGCGCGGAGGTGCGGCGAGCGTCGACGTGTGGGTGCTGGCACGCACGCGAGCACCCACGCACGACGCTTGAGGACCTGCCGCCGTGTTCAACATCGTTCTGGTGGCGCCCGAGATCCCGCCCAACACCGGCAACGTCATCCGCCTGGCGGCGAACACCGGCTGCCGGCTGCACCTGGTCGAGCCGCTGGGGTTCAGCATGGAAGACCGCTTGCTGCGTCGTGCCGGGCTGGACTATCACGAGACGGCCGCCGTCGTTCGACACGCATCCTGGCAGGCTCTGCTGGACCGTGAAGGGCCCGACCCCGGCCGCCTCTTCGCCTTCACCACGCGGGGCGCGCAGCCCCTTGCGCAGATGCGCTTTGCCGCGGGCGACTGGCTCGTGTTCGGCAGCGAGACCGCAGGCCTCGCGCCCGAGCTGCGCGACAGCTTCGACCCCCGCCAGCGGGTGCGCCTGCCGATGCGCGCAGGCCAGCGCAGCCTGAACCTGAGCAACGCCGTGGCGGTGGTGGTCTTCGACGCCTAGCGGCAGTGCGGCTACGCCGGCGCGGGCTAGCTTTCGCTGCGGGCGTCGCGTGCCATCAGGCGCGCCAGGGCTTCGTCGGGCCGCAGCTGGCCTTCGAGCACGCCCACCACGGCTTCGGTGATGGGCATGTCCACGCCCACTCCGCGGGCGCGGGCCAACACCTGCACGGCACTGAGCACACCTTCGGCGACATGCCCCAGGTCGGCGAGGATCTGCGCCAGGGGCCGGCCCGCCGCCAGCTGCAGCCCCACCCGCCGGTTGCGCGACAGGTCGCCCGTGGCCGTGAGCACCAGGTCGCCCAGGCCGGACAGGCCCATGAAGGTGTCGGGCCGGGCGCCCAGTGCGGTGCCCAGCCGTGTCATCTCGGCAAGGCCGCGCGTGATCAAGGCCGCACGGGCGTTGAGACCCGGCGACAGCGGCCAGGCCTGGGGCTGCTGCGGCATGCCGTCGAGGATGCCGACCGCGATCGCCAAGACGTTCTTCACCGCACCACCGACCTCGACACCGACGATGTCGTCGGAGCGATAGACCCGCAGCGTGTCGCCATGAAATGCCTGCACCGCTTGCTCGGCCAGGGCTTCTTCGCTGGCCGCGACGACCAGCGCGGTGGGCTGGCCGCGCGCCACCTCGAGGGCGAAGCTCGGGCCCGACAGGATGCCGGAAGGACCCGGGTGCCCGGCGGCGCGGGCCACCTCGTGACCGAGCAGCCCCGTGCCGGCCTCGAAACCCTTGCACAGCCAGACCACGCCGGCCTCGGGTGGCAACCGCTGCAGCATGGCGCGTAGCGCAGCCATGGGCGTGGCCAGCACCAGCAGACCATGCTCAGCATGGGCCAGGGCTTGATCCAGATCGTGGCCTACCCGCAATTCCGGCCGCAAGGGCACGCCGGGTAGGTAACGCTGGTTGAGGCGAGAGGCGGCCATCTCGGCCGCCTGGCCCGCATCCCGCGCCCACAAAAGCGTGTCGTGGCGGGGGGCGGCGGCCAGCGCCAGGGCGGTGCCCCAGGCGCCGGCGCCGAGCACGGCGACCTTCATGTCGCGCGCGCCCGCATCGACATCAGTTCACGCCGGTGATGATGCTCGAGCCGCCGTTGCCCTGGGCTGCAGCCATCTGCTGCTGCTGGGCTTCGAACATCGCCTGGAAATTCACTTCGGTCAGCAGGATCGGCGGGAAGCCCGCCCGGGTGCACACGTCGCTGACGATGGCGCGCAGATACGGGTAGATCATCTGCGGGCAGACGATGCTGATGATGCCCTGCATCTGCTCTTCGGGGACGTTGCGGATCTCGAAGATGCCGGCCTGCTTGGCTTCCACCAGGAACAGCACCTTGTCCTTGACCTTGGTCGTGACGGTGGCGGTGACGGTGACCTCGAACACGCCTTCGGCCACGGGGGCTGCGGCCATGCCGAGATTGATGTCGACCTGCGGCTGCGACTGTTCCAGCAGGATGGCCGGCGAATTGGGCTGCTCCAGCGATAGGTCCTTCAGGTACATGCGCTGGATCTGGAAAACGGGGGTCTGGTCGGCCATGGTGGGGAGATCCGGTGATGTCGAAACAGGATGCGGCGGTGCCGCAAAGAGCCGCAGATTATGGGCCAGCAGCCCTGACGCGCCCGTGACGCGCCGAAGGCCGCTTCAGCCCAGCAAAGGCAGCAGGCCGCCGCGCTGGTCCAGCGCCACGAGGTCGTCGCAACCGCCGACATGCGTGCTGCCGATGAAGATCTGCGGCACGGTGCGACGGCCGGTCAGCTCCATCATCACGCCCCGCTGGGCGGGGTCCACGTCGACGCGGACTTCCTCGATCTGCCCGACGCCGCGCTCCTTCAGCAAGGCCTTGGCGCGGATGCAATAGGGGCAGGTGGCGGTGAGGTAGATCTTGACGGCTTGCATGGGGCGGTGCCTCGAGGGATTCGGGACGTTCAGGCGGCGGCCTTGGCCGAGGCCTTGGGCTCTTCCTTGTCGATGGGCAGCCCGGCTTCGCGCCAGGCCGGCGTACCGCCGGCCACGGCCACGGCCTTTTCGTAGCCGGCCTTGCGCAACAGTGCAGCAGAACGCCCGGCACGCGCGCCGGTGGGGCACAGCAGCAGGATGGGCAAGGCCTTGTTGCTGGGCAGTTCCTTGGGCTTTTCGAGCTGGCCGACAGGCACGTTCTTCGCACCGCCGGCATGGCCGGCGGCGTACTCGTGGGGCTCGGACACGTCGATCAGCACGCCCTTCTCCCGGTTGATCAGGCGCACGGCCTCGTTCGGGCTGACGGCGTCGCCACCGCCCGACTTGCGCACCATGGGCCACACGAGCATGCCCCCGGAGATGAAGGCGACGAGCAGCAGATGCCAGTTTTCGACGATGAATTTCACGGCGGGGCTCGAGCCTTTGAGAAAAGCGCGGATTATAGAATTCGTCGATGCACCAACTAGTCCTGATCCGCCACGGGGAATCGACGTGGAATCTCGAGAACCGATTCACCGGCTGGACAGACGTGCCGCTGACCGACACCGGCGTCGCCCAGGCCCGTCGGGCCGGTGAGCTGCTGAAGACCGCAGGCTTCGAGTTCGACCTGGCCTACACCTCGGTGCTCAAGCGCGCCATCTGGACCCTGTGGCACTGCCTGGACGCGATGGACCGCACCTGGGTGCCCGTGCAGAACGACTGGCGCCTGAACGAGCGCCACTATGGCGCGCTGCAGGGCCTGAACAAGGCCGACATGGCCAGGGAGTTCGGCGACGAGCAGGTGCTCATCTGGCGCCGCAGCTACGACACCCCGCCGCCGGTGCTGGACGCCGCCGACCCGCGCGGCCAGCGTGGCGACCTGCGTTACGCCGGGCTGGCACCCGAGCAGATCCCGCTGACCGAATGCCTTCGGGACACCGTGGAGCGGGTCATGCCGTTCTGGAACGAGTGCATCGCCCCGGCACTGCACGCGGGCCAGCGGCTGGTGGTGGCGGCCCACGGCAACAGCATCCGCGCCATCGTCAAGACCCTGGACGGCATCGGCGACACCGACATCGTGGGGGTGAACATT